>NZ_JAMOKH010000001.1:0-400873 GCF_023656585.1 Bacteroides sp. B1-V-101
AGTAAACCGGAGGCAGGAATAATAAATAATAAAGTAAACAGCTGCCAGGGTTAGTAATATTTCTAGTCAACACATAGCAGCTATTAGAGATAAACAAGTCAACCATTATTAGGGAAGTACATTAAGTCAATCAAATCAACAGTAGTTTCAGATAGTTTCGAGCGTTTGGAACTAAAGTTTCAAGCGTATGAAACTCTAGTTTCTCACCGATGAAACTACAGTTTCACACCGATGAAACTCTGGTTTCAAGCAATGGAAACTCTTTGAAGATACTGCTAAATTGGAATTGGTGAACATCGGAAAAGTCATATTGTGGTAATACTGTCTGAAATGCCTACTTATCTCCATTTATGGGTGCACTCTCATTCCCGCAACGGTCGATAGCCGTTACTGCAAAATACTTCTTGGCATTCCAAGGCTGGATGGGTGCATAAATGTAACTTGTTTCACGAATACTTTGTGCGACAATATTTTCCGCTTTCTTTGTATCTACCGGATATTCATTGGAAGCATAAATCACGTACATCGGTTTATTCCGTTGGTCATTATCCGTCGCTGGTTGCCAGTTCAATTCGGTATATCCGTTGTCGATGGACGTAACTTTGAGTGCTGAGGGGGCAGACGGCGGAACGTTATCCAACCATGTCATCGGGGGCTGTAATGCCGGATAGGCATAGAAGTTCTCAATCAGTTCGTCATAAATTCCCTGAGTATTGTCCATCAGATACTTGACACGGTAATGCCCTTCTCCTGCCATTTTCTGATTACGGATGAAATTAATCTGACGATCCACTTCGTCGCGTGTCCACTTCCCTTCGTCGGGATGGAGGAAATAGATGCCCAGCCCCGGAATAACCTGTCGTCCGTTGCTCTGTTCCTGCCAGTCGAGCGCGAAAGGATAGAAACTGTTTCCCTGAAAATACATCATGGGATATATCTGATCCTGAATACCTTCTCCGAGCCATCCTTGCGGGTCTTGATAAACGGTATAGAACGCATTCCAACCACGGGAAGAATAGCGGGAAGTATCTCTGTATTTTCCTACAGGGCAAGTACTTACCTTTACCCACGGCTTCATTGCTTTCACACCTTTATATATGTACCGGACGATTTCGGAAATGTTATCCCGTCGCCATTGATCCAAAGTACGTCCTTTGCTGTAACGGCGGAAATCGTATTTGTCGGGGAATAGAGGAGCATTCTCCGGATAGCGCAGGTAGTCGAAATGCACTCCGTCTATATCATAGCGCTCCACCACTTCACGAACGAGTCTCATGAGATACTCTTTCGTAGCAGGATGCCCCGGATTAAGGAAATATTCATTTTTATAAGGCACGCATATATCTTTCACTCGCTTGGTGACAGATTGTTTGCCGAGAGAAGCGACGTGCTTTTTGTTGCCTAGCGGAATAGTCACCATCCACGCATGACATTCCATCCCCCGCTTGTGGCATTCCCCAATCGCAAAAGCCAACGGATCATATCCCGGATTTCCTCCGACTTTTCCGGTCAGGATAGAATTGAACGGTTCGATGGAAGAAGGATACAGCACATCTCCGCGTGTACGGGTCTGAAACAGGACAGTATTGAAGTTGGCAGCTTTCAGTTTATCAAGGATATCCACCAATTCTTCCTTTTGCTTGCGGATGCCCTGAGGAGTCGTGGCCCGTGTACGGGGCCAGTCCAGACCATATACAGCCGTAATCCATGCTGCACGAACTTCGTGCTTGGGTTGCGCCTTAGCCGGAAGGATAAGAAACAAAAGTGAAAGAATGAAAATAGTTCGGTGCATATTATTCCCTTTTAGATGCTAAATCTCTGCAAAGCTAGCAAAAATGTCCGTAAATTGATTATTCCTTTTTTATTTAATGCTATTTGACAGAAAATTACTGATTCTCTTTTAGTGGTATCTGCATTCTTAGCCGTCTTTTAATAAGGTACGAAATATAAAATATTAATATAACAAGATAATAAACAATGAAAAAGCTACTATCTGTGTCGCTCTGTCTTTTGTTTGCGGCGAGTCTGACTGCCCAGACGGGAAAGATTAGAGTTGCTACTGTTGGAAACAGTATCACCGGGGGAACGAATGATTATGGTTATTACGCGATGCCTCTGGCTGAAATGCTCGGTGATGATTATGAAGTTACCAAATTTGGTAAAGGCTCTTCCGGGGTATTTATAAAATTAAGAGAAGATGCGACTACTCCCGAAAATCCTAATGAATATCAATTCGCTTACATTAATTCTGAGCAATGCGCAGCGGCACTTGAGTATAAACCTAATATTGTCATTATTAAGTTTGGTGCAAATGATGCCAACAAGAAGAATTTCGAAAAATATGGTAAAGAGACTTTTAAAGCAGACTATAAGAAGTTGATCGCTAAATTCCAGGCTCTTTCGACTAAACCGGATATTTATATTTGTACGCCTCCGCCGATGTATTATGGCGATGGGGGATTTCTTGGTTCATTTGATGACAATGTAGCAAAGAATTATATTCAGCCTGCCGTAAGAGAGATTGCGGAGGAACTTAATCTGGTCTGTGTAGATCTGTATAATCCCTTGAAGGGACATCCGGAATTTATGCCGGGTGGCAACGATTGGGTGCATCCCGACCATAGAGGGCATTATATTATAGCGAAGGAAGTGTATAAGGCGATAACGGGTGAATTCGTTATGAACCCCGGTGGGATAACAGTGGCTGCTTCGGATATTTCTCTTTCGGGTTCGAAGGCGAAGATGAAGAATGGTGCTATTGAAAAAGCGAAGAACGGTACGAGATTGTCATTCGATGTACATTTTGGCTCATTGCCTACGTATGAGAAAGTAGAGGTTGACGTGCAATTGAATAAAAAGAAATCGGGATACTTGGATTTCTATCTGGATACTGAAACAATTCCTTTTGCCTCGGTTGATGTTTCGGGTGCCGACTCTAAGAATTTCACTACACAATCTGCTCTTTTCGACCGTCGGATAAAAGGCAAACATAAAGTGACTGTACAATGGAGAGGACAGGATGCCAAACTGAAATCAGTAACTATCAAGGAAAAATATATGCCTTATGTAACCGATAAGGTATCTCAGGTCTATTTGGTAAACAAGGCAACCGGTATGGTACTGGATTGTAATCCGGATTCGAAAGTGATTTCTGCCGCAAAATATGATTCGGAAAAGAAGTCCCAGTTGTTTTGTATCGAGAATTTGACGTATCATATCCTCCGTGTCAGAAATATAGCGACCAACCTTCATGTAATGAATAATGGAGATAAAGTGATTGTGGGTAAGCCGGGTGATGACTGGCGAGTGCATGATCCTAAATATGCATTGTTCCTGACACCTACGGATGATGAAGGCTATTATTCATTGGGGCTGTCTCCTGAAGCAAGAATTGGTTTGTCTTCTGCCAACAGCACAGAGGTGGTAGGCAATAGAAGCGGCCAAATTGAAGACTTGGATAAATGGAAAATCGTGACAGCTGATGAAATGAAGAAGCAGTAATTCAGACCTTGGTGTATATATTGGATTATCTATATTAGCATTGAAAAGAAAGGAGGTTGTATCTGAACCTTTGCCGGAAGAACAAGAAACAAAAGTGAAAGAATGAAAATAGTTCGGTGCATATTCTTTATTTTTTGTTTTAAATCCCTGCAAAGTTAGCAAAAGTGTCGGTATTGTTGGGCTGTTTCGTGAGATTATGTTACATTTGCGACAGTTAAAAAACAACACGCCATGATTACATTTACCCTGTGCCTGCTGGCGTTGATAGCAGGCTATTTCACGTATGGACGCCTGATGGAGCGCGTCTTTGGTCCGGACGACCGTAAAACACCGGCTCTTACCAAAGCCGACGGAGTAGACTATATTCCGTTGCCTACTTGGAAAATATTCATGATTCAATTCCTTAATATCGCCGGACTGGGTCCGATATTCGGTGCGATTATGGGAGCGAAGTTCGGTACTTCTTCTTATTTATGGATTGTATTGGGAAGTATTTTTGCAGGCGCTGTTCATGATTACTTTGCCGGAATGCTTTCTTTACGTCATGGGGGAGAGAGTCTTCCCGAAATCATAGGCCGTTATCTGGGACTGACTACCAAACAGATAATGCGTGGATTTACTGTTCTTCTGATGATTCTCGTCGGTTCCGTCTTCGTAGCCGGACCTGCCGGACTATTGGCCAAGCTGACTCCGGAAAGTCTGGACGCTACTTTTTGGATTGTCGTGGTCTTCCTATATTATATTCTGGCTACCCTGCTTCCGGTCGATAAGATCATCGGTAAAATATATCCGTTGTTTGCAGTAGCCTTGCTGTTTATGGCAGTCGGTATCCTGGTAATGCTTTATGTCAATCACCCTGTTTTGCCCGAACTATGGGACGGCTTGCAGAATACCAATCCGGATGCCAGTGAACTGCCGATCTTCCCGATTATGTTTGTGAGTATCGCCTGTGGTGCCATATCCGGTTTCCATGCCACGCAGAGTCCTTTAATGGCCCGCTGCATGACTTCAGAACGTCATGGACGTCCGGTTTTCTATGGTGCAATGATTACCGAAGGCATCGTTGCTTTGATATGGGCGGCAGCCGCTACTTATTTCTTCCATGAAAATGGAATGGAAGAAAGTAATGCTTCCGTGATAGTAGACGCTATCACTAAAGACTGGCTGGGAGCTATCGGTGGAGTGCTCGCCATTCTTGGAGTAATTGCGGCTCCCATTACTTCGGGAGATACCGCTTTCCGTTCCGCCCGTCTGATTGTGGCGGACTTTCTGGGACTGGAACAAAAAAGTATGCGCCGTCGTTTATACATTTGTATTCCGATGTTCGCAGTAGCTATCGGTCTGCTTCTTTATAGCTTGCGTGACGCGGACGGATTTAACATGATCTGGCGTTACTTTGCCTGGGCCAACCAGACATTGGCGGTGTTCACCCTCTGGGCTATCACAGTCTACCTTGTGGTAGCCAAAAAGCCTTATTGGATTACGCTGATCCCCGCCTTATTTATGACGAGTGTTTGTTCTACTTATATATGTATTGCTCCCGAAGGGCTGGGACTCTCGCATATAGTTTCCTACTGCATCGGTATAGGATGCGTAGTGGTAGCTATTGCCTGGTTCTTTATCTGGCTGGGAAAACAAAAAACTAGAAAACTATCAGAATGAAGAAAATAAAAAAATCGACAGGAGTTGCTATCGCATTCCTTATTTATGTATCAGTAACGGCAGCCTATTTGTTACCTCGCAACACGGAAGTCGGCCAGACGGAGAAGATTCTTACGGTGGTAGGTTCTTACGTCATCGTACTCTTGCTTTGGCTCGTGCTCCGGAAGAAGGAACAAATGCGTGAACGCCGTAAAAAAGACGAACAATCTATTCACTTAAAAAAGTAAATTTATGAAGAAATTAGCTTTAGCTATTTGTCTGCTGGTGGTATCAATAGCTGCCCAGGCACAATTTGAGAAAGGAAAAATGATTCTTAATCCTTCTGTAACGGGATTGGATTTTTCGTATAGTAAAAACGATAAGGCGAAGTTTGGTATTGGTGCGCAAGCCGGTACATTCCTTGCCGACGGTATCGCATTGATGGTTAATGTCGGTGCTGATTGGTCAAAACCCGTAGACGAATACACATTAGGGACAGGAATGCGTTTCTACTTTAATTCCACCGGTGTTTATCTGGGCGGAGGTCTCGACTGGAACCGCTTCCGTTGGAGCGGAGGACATCACCAGACTGACTGGGGGCTAGGCATCGAAGCCGGATACGCTTACTTCCTTTCCCGCACCGTAACCATCGAACCCGCCGTATATTACAAATGGCGCTTCAACGATAGCGACATGTCACGTTTCGGCGTTAAGGTCGGATTCGGATTCTACTTTTAACAATGGATAATGGATAATTGAAAATGGATAATGAGCTGCGCTGTTTACTGCATAGCCATTATCCATTTTCAATTATCCATTATTCATTAAGCAAGCTTTTCTTTCAGAAACTGCCCCGTATAGCTTGCTCCGCAAGTGGCTACTTCTTCCGGGGTACCTACCGCTACGATATTTCCGCCTTTGTCTCCGCCTTCCGGTCCGAGGTCGATTACATAATCGGCACATTTGATAACGTCCATATTATGTTCGATGATGACAATGCTGTGTCCCCGTCGGATGAGTGCGTCGAAGGCATCCAACAGCTTGCGGATGTCGTGGAAGTGCAGTCCGGTGGTTGGTTCGTCAAAAATAAACAGGGTCGGGTCGGCTTTCTCCTGACTCAGGTAGAATGCCAGCTTCACACGTTGGTTTTCGCCACCGGATAGGGTAGAAGAGGACTGGCCTAATTTGATATATCCCAGTCCGACATCCTGTAGTGGAAGCAGTCTTTTTACAATTTTCTTCTGACCATGTTCGGTGAAGAATTCGACGGCTTGGTTTACTGTCATTTCCAGTACATCATAGATGTTCTTATCCTGGAATTTCACTTCCAGTGTATCTGCTTTAAAACGTTTACCGTGACAGGATTCGCATTCCAGCACCAAGTCTGCCATAAACTGCATTTCTACGGTGATGGTTCCTTCGCCTTTACATTCCTCGCATCGTCCGCCTTCGCTGTTAAAACTGAAATGTCCGGCTGTGTATCCCATTTGTTTTGCCAGAGGCTGTTCCGCCCATAGCTTCCGGATTTCATCATAAGCCTTGATGTAAGTCACCGGATTGGAACGGGACGATTTGCCTATTGGGTTTTGATCGACAAATTCGATATTTCTCAAGTCACGTAGGCTTCCACCGATAGAAGAGAACTCTCCCGGGCGGTCGCTGCATTCATCCAGTTCGCGCTTTAGTGCCCGATAGAAGATATCCCGCACTAACGTACTCTTACCGGAACCGGAAACACCCGTGACTACTGTCATCACATTGAGAGGGAACTTTACATTCACTCCTTTCAGATTGTTTTCGCGGGCACCTGTCAGTTCGATATAATTGTTCCACGGCCGACGATGTTCGGGAACGGGAATCTCCTCTTCTCCCAACAGATAACGTACCGTATGACTATTGCTGCCTTTTTTCAGGTCTTTCATATCGCCCTGATAAACGACTTCTCCTCCCAGGCGGCCGGCATTTGGACCGATATCAATGATGTAATCGGCGGCACGGATTATTTCTTCATCGTGCTCTACCACTACCACCGTATTGCCGAGTTCCTGCAATTGACGCAATACGCGGATCAGACGGTCGGTGTCACGGCTGTGCAAACCGATACTCGGCTCATCCAGAATATAGAGACTGCCGACGAGGCTGCTTCCTAATGACGTTGCCAGGTTGATACGCTGGCTTTCTCCACCCGACAGCGAGTTGCTGAGCCGGTTTAAAGTCAGATATCCCAATCCTACATCTATCAGAAAGCGGATGCGGCTGTTGATTTCAATCAGAATTCTGCGGGCTACATTGCTATCGTGTTCGTTGAGGTTCAGATGGTCGAAGAACTCTTTTAGTTCCGTGATGGGTAAATCTACCAGTTCGGAAATGCTCTTTCCGTCTACCCGCACATATCCTGCCTCCGGTTTCAAACGTGTACCGTGACATTTCGGACAGATTGTTTTTCCCCGGTAGCGTGCCAGCATTACCCTGTACTGTATCTTATATTGATTCTCTTCCAGCATCTTGAAGAAATCGTTGATGCCATGGAAGTATTGGTTTCCTTCCCAGAGTGTGCGACGTTGCTCGTCTGTCAGCTCATAGTAAGGAGTGAAAATCGGGAAATCGAACTTATCCGCATTATGAATCAGTTCATCTTTCCATTCTCCCATCTTCTCGCCACGCCAGCAGACGATGGCCCCTTCATACACGGATAGCGAGCGGTTGGGCACTACCAGATGCTCGTCAATGCCGATCACCTTGCCGAAGCCCTCGCATACGGGGCAGGCACCGATAGGAGAGTTGAACGAGAACATCTGATCGTTCGGCTCCTCAAAAGTGATGCCGTCCGCTTCGAATTTCGTACTGAAATTATATAGCCTGGTGGTGCCGTCCGGCAGATAAAAACGTAGCATACACGTACCGTCCCCTTCATACATGGCAGTTTCGGCAGAGTCCGTCAGTCGGCTGATGGCATCTTTCGTGTTTGCCACTGCCATACGGTCTACCAGCAGATAAACTTCGTCGCCTGCCACTGGCTTGTATTCATCGATACGCTTCATTTCACCGTTCACTTCTACCCGGTTGAAGCCTTGTTTCAGGTCTATCTCCAGTTGTTGCTGCAGGGTACGGTCTTCGCGCAGGCGGATAGGGGTCAATACGGTATATCTGGTCCCCTCCGGATGCGAAAGCATACAGTTGACGATATCCTCCGTCGAATGCTTCTTGACTTCTTCTCCGCTGACGGGGCTATATGTCCGTCCCACCCGCGCATAAAGCAAGCGCAGATATTCATAAATCTCGGTGGAAGTTCCTACGGTAGATCTCGGATTGCGGCTGTTCACTTTCTGTTCGATGGCGATTGCCGGTGGGATTCCTTTAATAAAATCACATTCGGGTTTGCTCATTCGTCCCAGAAACTGGCGTGCGTAGCTGCTAAGGCTCTCGACATAACGACGTTGTCCTTCTGCATAGAGAGTATCAAAAGCGAGCGACGATTTCCCCGAACCGGATAGTCCGGTGATCACGACAAGTTTGTTGCGTGGAATATCTACATCGATGTTTTTCAGGTTGTTAACCCGCGCTCCTTTGATCGAAATATGTTTGTTTTCTGACATAAAATACTCCTTTTTTATGATAGTCGGCAAAGTTAGCGATTTTATTGATAGAAGAAAGGTTTTTGGTCGGGTTAAGATATGTTATAATTGGTAATAAAAAGAAATTGCTTCGGGATAATTGGCGTATCTTGGTCCGGAATTTAAACAAACATTTCAAAATAATAACAAATTGATTTGAATCGTGAAAAACATCCGGATGGTTATTAGCTTATTCATTCTGTGTTTTGCATCTACTTTAGCCTTTAGTAGCACAAACAAAGAAAAACAGTTGGAAGCCCTTTTCGACAGTGTCTCAAATAAAATAGGTCAGAAAGATTTTATACCTTTCTATCAGGAATATATGCGATTGGCAAGGCAGCAGAATGATACTGCTAAAATCGACGATGCTTATTCTCAGATTGCTTCCCATTATTACCGGTTGAGAAATACGGATAGCCTGAAAGTGGTTGCATATGAATATATGGACTGGTGTCTGAAGCGTGGTAATATCAATAATCGCTATACGCAGTGGCGCCAGTATATTCAGTTGCTTACCGAGAAAGGTTTGCAGGATGAGGCCATGCGTGAGACTGGACTTCTTCAGAAGGATGCGGATGCGGCCAAAAGTGCTTTCGGAATGGCTTGCAGCGAGATGTGTATCGGATATAATCATCGGGTGTTCAGCAACAACGTCAAGCTCTGTCTTGAATACTATTCTTCCGCACTGAAAAAATTTAGCGATGCGGGTTTTTATGAAGATGCCTATGTGGTGTCACTGAATATCATCCAGACTTATCTGGCTAGAGGGGAGTATGCCAATGCGATGGAATACTTGAACCGTATGCCGGGACTGATTGAGAAAATGAAGCGTAAGGATATCCCTGTCCGACCGGAGCTTACCATGCGTTATTATCAGTTTCAAGTGATTGCTATGCTGGCATTGAAAGGGAAGAAGGAGGCGCAGCCGTTTATTGCAGAAGCGGATAAGTTTTATCACGAAAATATGAATGCTTTTCCCCGTGAAGGATGGTTGGGATATAAAATTCTTTGTGCGCGGACGTTGAATGACAATCAGATGGCACTCAACTATCTGGACTCATTGATGGATTATCATCATTCGGTGGGGAGCTGTTATCCTGCCAATCACCTGTTGAAAGCACAGTTTATGGAGCAGATGGGACGCTTTGAAGATGCCTGCGAGGTTTATAAATCTTATGCACATATTAATGATTCCATTCGTTCGGCAGAACTGGACGAGCAATTAAGCAAATATACCGTGCAGTTCGAAGTGGATAAGTTGGAGCACGATAAGCTGGAATTGCGGGCGGAGGTCAACCGCAATCTCTTTATAACTTCCGTGATTGTCGGATGCCTGGTGTTGATATTGTTGATTGTTATCACGTTTTACTATATGCGTTCTTTGTCGTTGAACCGGAAACTGGATGCGGCAAATAAGGCAGTCATCAAGGCTAGCCACATGAAAAGCTCTTTTATCCAGCATATTACACATGAAATCCGTACTCCGCTCAATTCGATTATCGGTTTTTCATCCTTGATGGCTGCCGGTGGGCTGACACAGGAAGAGATGGAAGAATATGCCCGTCAGATGGAGAGCAGCAACGCATATCTGCTTGATTTGGTAAATAATGTGATTGATATAGCCGACATGGACTCTCAGACGGATGATATACCGAAGAAGCCAGTGAGTGTAGATGCGTGTTGTCAGGAATGTTTGGGATTGATTCGTCAGAATCTGAAAGAAGGAATCAAGTTGCAATATATGCCTTCTTCCACTCCGGTCGATGTGTGTACGGTTGAAATTTGGATGAAGCGTGTGCTGCTCGGTTTGCTGAACAATGCCAATAAATTCACGGAATCCGGCTTTATACGTCTCAGTTATGCAGAAGACAAACCGAATCGTCTGGTACGTTTTATTATCGAAGATTCCGGTCCCGGAATCGATGAAAACTACCGGGACTCCATTTTCGAACGGTTCGCGAAGATCGATGCCTTCACTCAGGGCACCGGACTAGGATTGTCTATTATCCGTCAGATCATGGAATTAGTGGATGGAAATGTCTATCTGGACACTAGCTACGCGGGTGGTGCAAGATTTGTTGTCGAATGGCCTCAATAATAGTTGGAGATAGTATCTGCATCTATTATCTTTGCACCACATTATTTTATGACTCAAGAACATTATGAATCTGAAAAACTATCTTTTCTTATTAGTTCTGCTTCTGGCGGCAGGAGTAAGAGCGCAGGCGCCGTCGGGCAATGCATATCCTAAACGTGAGTTTCGTGCTGCATGGATACAGGCTGTCAACGGACAGTTCCGTGGCATACCGACAGAGAAGCTGAAACAGACACTGGTTGGTCAGCTGAACTCTCTTCAGGGAGCGGGTATTAATGCGATCATCTTTCAAGTGCGTCCCGAAGCGGATGCATTGTATGCTTCACAACACGAACCGTGGAGTCGTTTCCTGACAGGAACACAAGGGCAAATGCCTTCTCCGATGTGGGATCCGATGCAATTCATGATCGAAGAATGCCATAAACGGAATATGGAATTCCATGCATGGATCAATCCCTACCGTGTGAAGACTTCATTGAAGAATCAATTGGCACCGACACATATTTATCATGAACATCCGGAATGGTTTGTCACTTATGGCGATCAGATCTATTTTGATCCGGCACTTCCCGAAAGCCGTGAGCATATCTGCAAGATTGTTTCCGATATTGTATCCCGTTACGATGTAGATGCTATCCACATGGACGATTATTTCTATCCTTATCCGATCAAGGGAGTCGATTTCCCGGACAATGCGAGCTTTGCCCGTTACGGAGGCGGTTTCAGCAATAAGGCGGACTGGCGTCGTGGCAACGTGAATATCCTGATCAAGAAACTTCATGAAACAATACGGGGCATCAAGCCGTGGGTGAAGTTCGGAATCAGCCCGTTCGGTATTTACCGCAATCAGAAAACAGATCCGTTGGGCAGCAACACAAATGGTTTGCAGAACTATGATGATCTTTATGCCGACGTATTGCTTTGGGCACGTGAAGGATGGATTGATTATAACATTCCTCAGATTTATTGGGAGATAGGACACAAGGCAGCCGATTACGAAACACTGGTTGACTGGTGGGCGAAGCATTCGGAAAACCGTCCGTTGTTTATCGGTCAGGCAGTCATGAATACCATTCAGCATGCCGATCCGAAGAATCCTTCTATCAACCAGCTTCCACGAAAGATGGCTTTGCAGCGTTCTTATCAGACTATCGGCGGAAGTTGCCAATGGTATGCGGCAGCCGTAGTCGAGAACGCTGGAAAATATCGGGATGCCTTGGTACAGGAGTATCATAAATATCCGGCTTTGATTCCGGTATTCGACTTTATGGATGATAAAGCTCCGGGTAAAGTACGCAAGATGAAAAAGGTATGGACAGAAGATGGCTATATACTTTTCTGGACTGCTCCGAAAGCGGAGACTGAAATGGACAAAGCCATTCAGTACGTAGTATACCGTTTCGGTTCCAAAGAAAAGGTGAATCTTGATGATCCGTCACATATCGTAGCTATCACCCGAAATCCGTTCTACAAACTGCCGTATGAAACGGGTAAGACCAAATACCGCTATGTGGTGACGGCTTTAGACCGTATTCATAATGAGTCAAAATCGGTAAGTAAGAAGGTCAAGCTGTAAGGACTGCATGTTCACCTACCACCTCCCCCTGCGGGTACTCCTCCTTCTCGAAGGAGGAGATTTTAAGATACTACTGACTTTTTAGTTAGCCTCTTATTACTTTATTTTAATAAAGCAGTAGTCCTGCAATCCCGCAGGCGATAATCATTAATATCGGATTTGCCTTGTATTTTCTGGTGCCGATAAAGGCTATCAGGAAGATAATGATGCTGATGACAAATGTGTAGGTGTCTTCTGTAGGTGAGCCGAAGTTTTCCACATTCATCAATACCAGTGCGGCGGAAGCTAATAATCCGACAACTGCCGGACGCAATCCTGCAAAAATAGATTCCACTACCGGATGTTTCTGATATTTCAGAAAGAATTTGCTGATTGTCAGCATCAGTATGAAAGAGGGGAAAACAACAGCGAATGTGGCAACAATCGATCCCCATACACTTCCTGTGGACGTAAAACCGACATAAGTAGCCGCATTGATACCGATAGGCCCCGGAGTCATCTGACTGATGGCAACAATGTCTGTGAATTCTTGCGAAGTCACCCACCCATAACGGGTTACTACTTCACCTTGTATCATCGAAAGCATGGCGTAACCTCCGCCAAAACCGAAAAGTCCGATTTTAAAGAACGTATAAAATAACTGAAGATAAATCATCTCTTTTTAATTTAGAATTATGAATCTTGAATCATAGCCTTGGGTGTTCACTCTCCACTTTTTTAAATTTTCCCCATAGGAAACCTCCTACACCGGCAGCAATGATAATCCATATCGGGGAGAAGCCCAATAGCCAGATCAATAATGCCGATACGACGGGGATCCATAAGTTGTACCGGTTGATTTTGGCCGACCGTCCCATGGTGAAAGTCGGTGCGGCGATCAATGCCACCACGGCGGGTCGTATTCCTTTAAATATGCGTTCCACAATCGGATTGTCCTTGAAAGAATGGAAAAAGAGCGCGATGGCCAGAATGATAATAAATGAGGGGAGTATAGTCCCCAGTGCTGTGACAATACTTCCCCGAATGCCACGCAGCTTATATCCTATAAAGATAGAGATATTCACTGCCAGAATACCCGGAGCGGACTGAGAGATAGCCAGCAGGTCGATAAAGTCTTCCTGTGCGATCCATTTTCGTTTGGTTACGATTTCATTCTCAATAAGTGGAACCATTGCATAGCCTCCGCCAATGGTGAAAGCGCCTATTTTAAAAAAGATTCCAAATGATTCGAGGTAAATGTTCATTCTTCTTTTTCTCCTCCTTCCTTATCGGACTTGTTTTCTTTTCCAGCCTTGCCCTCCTTGTGGGGCTTGCCTTCTTTTCCATATTGGCTGGGGCTTACGTTGAAGTGCTTCTTGAATACTTCACGGAAGTACTTCGCATCACTAAATCCTGTCATTTCTGCTATTTCTGTTATACTGTGTGTACCTTCTTTCAGCAACTTCACCGAACGTTTCAGGCGGATCAGGCGGATGTAATCGCCCGGAGCCTGATCGGTCAATGCCCTGAGTTTGTTGTAGAAGCTGGTACGGCTCATTCCCATCAGATTGCAAAGCACATCTACTGTAAGAGCCGGATTGTCTATATTATCTTCTATATTCTTCCGTACATTGGCGATAAACTTCCAGTCGATATCCTGCGAGCAGTTGATGCATTCGTCTTCATGATCATCCTCATCGTCCATATCCAGACTCCCGTATTTGCTTCGCAAAAGGGCGCGGTTGATCAACAGATTGGAGACGGTAGCTTTTAATATTCCAATATTAAATGGCTTGACAATATACTCGTCAGCACCAATCTGAAGGCCGGACAATATGTCTTTTTCATTATTAAGAGCTGTTAGCAGGATAACAGGAATATGCGACGTCTCGATATTATTTTTGATGGCGTCACACAATTCATCCCCTCTCATTTCCGGCATCATAATGTCCGAGATAACCAGTTCCGGTTTGTATTCCGGAATGATGGTCAGTGCTTCTTTGCCGTTGCAGCAGTTCTGTACCGTATATTCTTCTGCCAGTGTCTGTGACAGATAGTTGCGCAGTTCATCATTATCTTCTACGATTAGGATTCGCTGATGATTCGGATTCTGTTCCTTATGCACATTCTCATAGATGCTGGCAGGCACATTGGTTGTACTTGTTATCTCTTGCCGGCGTTTGCTTGGTGTGGCAAGGTGTGCTTTATGGAAGCGTTTGCTGTCTTTTGGGAAAGATATCTTAATCACCGATCCCTGATTCTCCACGCTCGACAGGTTGATTTTGCCCTTGTGTAACCGGACAAGTTTCCATACCAGCATCAAACCGATACCGCTTCCCGTCACTTTCGAATTGATGGCATTGCTGCCACGGAAATGAAGCTTGAACAGTTTCTTTTGCTCGCTGGCTGGAATACCGATTCCGGTATCCTTCACTTCCACGCTCCACGAATCATTGTTCTCTGATACGAAAATCTGCACATTACCATTTTCCGGCGTGTATTTTAATGCGTTCGATATTATATTCTTCAGAATAGATTCCATCTTTTCCTTGTCAAACCATACATTCATATACCGGAAATTGCTTTCGTACGTAAAGTTGATATGCTTGATATTGGCATAAGGCTGAAATGCATTGAATATTTCTGTCATGAACGTGTTTAGCTCATGCTCCGAAATGTATAATTCCGAAGAATAAACATCTGCTCTCTCAAAGTTGATAAGATTCGTTGTCAGACGCAACAAGGCATTTACATTGCGTATGGCAGTGTTCATGTTGGCTATGCCTTCCTTGCTCAGAGCTTCTTTTTCGCGCAAATCTTCCAGAGGAGCTTTAATCAATGTCAACGGGGTGCGTATATCGTGTGCCGTATTGATGAAGAAGTGTATTTTTTCATCGGAAACCTTCCGCTGTTTTTTCAGAATAAGAACCCGCAGGATGATAACAGCAATGAGGGAAATCAGGATTGCATACAATATCATTGCCCAGGGAGTGAGCCAGAAAGGCTGGGCAATGATAATATCAATGCTTCTTTCTTCAAGCATCACCCGTTGGTCTTCGTTGGAGATGGCACGCACACGCAATACATATTTTCCCGGAGCGAGGTTGGTATAACGGATTGTACTTTCATTGCCGGGTTTGCTCCACTCTTCGTAAAATTCTTCCAGCTTCCATGAATAAAGAACATTGGAAGGATAATCATAGTTGATGGAAGAAACCATCAGTGAAAAGATATTCTGATTATATTTTAGTCTTAATTCTTTGGTTTCGTTGATATCTTTTTCCAGTGGTGAATTCTTGTCTCCCGGATATACCGTCTGATAAAACAGCTTGAAATCACTGAAGATCATCTTGGAAGAGTACGTCCTGGGGAGCTTCATGTCTTTATTGAACTCTATGGCACCGTCCGAGCTACCGAAGATAAAATTGTTATTTCTGCGCAGGGTACCGGACAACGCATTGAAGTGCGTAGTCATCAGTCCCATTTCCTTTGTCCAGTTGTAGAAGGTTTTTTGTTTGGGATAGAAGCTGGTGAGTCCGTTCTCCGTACTTAATAGAATTTCATTGTCTTCATCCGATAATATCGTGTAGATATTGTTGGATATCATGGCACAGTTTCCTGTATAATAATGGGTAAACAACTTTGTCTGGGGATCATAAATCAGTACTCCCGATCCGCTGGTACCTATATACAGTGAGCCTTGTTTGGTCTGATACAGGGAGTAGACATAGGTAGATTCTACCGGCAGTTGGATGCGTTCATATTTCCCGGATTCTATATCCAGAAGAAACAGGCCTGTTGCCGTACCTATCCACATACTTTTGTCATCCTTTTCGATGATGGCGGTAACGGAATGCAGTCCGTGGTAGAGCCGTATGTCTTTGGTTTGTACGTTGATTCGCTTCAGGTTATAATATCCTCCGCTCCATACATAACCGCGTGAGTCTTTGCGTATGTCACGTATGTATTTATCCGGACGTATACTTTCATGAGCATACGAAGCGGGTGTAAAATAAGTTGTTTTCGACGTGCGTTTATCTATCTGATAAAGTCCCGAGAAATATCCGCCTGCCCAAATAATGCCGGGAGATACTTCACATAAGGTTGTAAATATATGGTTTTTGCTGTTCTGTACATTCTCAAAGGTGCTCAGAAACGAGCGCCATTTTCCGGTTTTTGAGTCCTGCAGGCTAATTCCGTTGTTGGTGCCATACCATAAGTCTCCCTCGCTGTCTTCTATGATAGAGTTCACCTGGTCGTTAATCAGCGACTGCTTATTACCGACAGAATGTTTGATCCATTTATAACTCGGATAACGATTGTTCTGAATGGTAATTCCTATCGGATAGTTTGCCATCCATATCCGTTCTTCGTCGTCTATGTAGATGTCGTTAATGCTGTTGCCGTTCATGCCATTGTAGCTGTTGTAGTCTGCTACGATAAAAGGTGCGGTCTGGTACGTATCGACATTCATCTTATAGATACCTCCGCCATCGGTAGCAATCAGCAGTTCTTTGGCATTCAGTGGTTTGATGCGTGATATACTTACGTCTTTCAGGCTGACTTCCGGTTGTGTGATGGTTTTTGTGTTCATGTCGTAAACCATGACGCCCCGTTCGAAGGCACCGATGAACAGTTTGCGGATTTTGGGGTCGAAGTGTAAATCGTTAACTTGAATATTGACGTTGTCTAGCTTGTCGCAGGGGAGAAGTTGCAGTGTGTTGTTTTTCAGTTGGGCATGATGAATACCCATCTCCGTCCCGATAAAATAGTGGGATTCGTCGATTTGTTCGATGTCGTTTATAGCTTCGCTGAGGCAGTTTTTAACATGAGTAACCTCTTCCGTCCGGGTGTTGTAAAGGAAGATCGTTTCTTCGTTGCACAGCCAGATATGATTGTTATGATCGATCCAGCTGAAAGTAATGGGAGCCGGTAAATCCTTAAAGTCTTCTATCGGCAACTTGTAGACGAGTTCGAAAGTGTCATGAATACGGTTATACCGGAAAATCTTGCCTTTCTTACCGATTTCCCATAGCGTTCCTTCCGGATCGATATATAACCAATTCAGATTTAACAGCGAGTTGAGTTCTTTGTCGCCGTCCATTAATTTATACCGTTTAAACTCTTTGCCGTTGTACCGGTCGATTCCCTCGTGCGTAAGGAACCACATATATCCAACATTGTCTTTTTGAATGTAGTACACTCTCCGGTTGCTTAACCCGTCTTCCACTCCTAGATACTGATAGGTCTGGGCGACACAGGTCAGAGGAAACAATAATAATAAAAAAAGCCATTTTTTCATACAAATAGGACTTTTATGGGTTATTGAATCTTTAGTGAGGGGGAAAGTTTGACAAAATTAAGAAGATTTTTCGACACTACAAAATTTTAGGTTAAGATAACGGTGCTCTCAAAGTGAAGTATACAGGAGCTTTCGCAGCTATTTGTATATCCTGTTTATTTAGGGAAATTAAGTTGTAATATGCAGACTTTGGGTATGGAAAAGGAGTTAAAACAAGAGGCTGTTACTTTATAACAAATAACAGCCTCCGTTTCAATGATAGAAAGATATCTTATTTAGTCTTCTCTTCTACCCATTTGCGGGCATTGACAAATGCTTCTATCCATGGAGTAATCTGATCGCTGTTCTTACGGTCAGCAGGATAGCAGCCATTCTGCCACGGGAAGATAGCACGTTCGAGGTGAGGCATCATTGCCAGATGGCGGCCGTCGGCGCTGGCAAGACCTGCGATAGAATAATCGGAACCGTTCGGGTTGCCGGGGTATTCATCGTAGCTGTATTTTGCCACTACGTTGTATTGGTCTTCATCGTAAGGCAGAGAGAATTTACCTTCTCCGTGAGCCACCCAGATACCCAGTTTGCTGCCGCTCAATGAGCCGAACATTACACTGCGGTTGGTCGGGATTGTCAAGCCTACATAAGTCGATTCGAATTTATGTGAGTCGTTGTGCAGCATCTTGCCTTTCTTTTCGTGTTCCGGATTGATAAGTCCCAGTTCCATCATCAACTGGCAACCGTTGCAGATACCCAGTGAAAGCGTATCTTCACGTGCGTAGAACTTGTCAAGTGCCTCTTTGGCTTTAGGGTTGAACAAGAAACCTCCTGCCCATCCTTTGGCCGAACCGAGTACGTCGGAGTTGGAGAATCCACCGCAGTAAACAATCATGTTTACATCTTCCAGTGTTTCGCGTCCGCTGATCAGGTCGGTCATCGTCACGTCTTTCACGTCGAAGCCGGCAAGATAGAGTGAGTAAGCCATTTCGCGTTCGCCGTTCGTTCCTTTCTCGCGGATGATGGCAGCGCGGACACCGCTCGGAGTACGACGGTCCGGAGTGATACCATACTGAGAGAGTTTACCTTTGAATCCGGGCATGAAAGCGAATTCAACCGGTTGCATCTTATAGTTTTCGAAACGTTTCTTTGCGCAGCCGTTCATAGACTGTTTGCGGTCGAGCAGGTAAGAAGAAGAATACCATACGTCACGCATATAGTCAACACCGAACTGATAAGTAGCGTCGCCCTTCGATACCAGGATATGACGTTCGTCGGTCGGTTTACCCAGTTTCACGAATCCTACGCCTGCATCTTCCAGAATCTTTTTCACTTCTTCTTTATGCTTGTCGCTGATCTGGATCACGATACCCGGATTTTCTGCAAACAGAATCTTGATGATATCTTGTTCCTTCATCTTGTCGAGGCTGATTTCCATACCGCCTTCAACGTTGGCGAAGCACATTTCCAGTAATGTAGTGATCAGACCACCTGCTGAAATATCGTGTCCTGCCAGGATCAGTCCCTTGTTCACCAGTTCCTGTACGGCAAGGAAAGCATCGCGGAAGTATTCGGCATCCTGTACGCAGGGTACGTCGTCGCCAACTTTACCCAGAGACTGTGCAAAAGCGGAACCTCCGAGTTTCAGTTCGTCGAAGCTGAAATCGATATGATAGAGTGTTGTCTTTTCGTTGTTCACCAATACCGGAGATACGACTTTCTTCACGTCGGATACTTCGCCACCGGCAGATACGATCACTGTTCCCGGAGAAATCACTTTCTCGCCGTTCGGATATTTCTGTGTCATGGACAAAGAGTCCTTTCCGGTAGGAACATTGATTTGCAGAGCGCAGCAGAAGTCGCTCAATGCTTTCACGGCAGTGTAAAGACGGGCGTCTTCACCTTCCTGTGAGCGGCACGGCCACATCCAGTTGGCAGACAGGGAAATGCTGTCCATGCCTTCTGCCATCGGAGCCCAGACAAGGTTTGTCAGTGCTTCGGATACCGAAAGGATAGAGCCGGCAGCCGGATCAGCCAGTGCGGCTTGCGGAGCGTGACCGATAGAAGTGGCGATACCTTTTTCACCACGATAGTCGAGTGCTACGACACCACAGTCGCTCAACGGCAACTGAAGTTCGCCCTGGCATTGCTGGCGGGCTACTTTACCCGTTACGGAGCGGTCTACCTTATTTGTCAGCCAGTCCTTACAAGCTACGGCTTCGAGTTGCAGCACATTGGTCAGGTATTCATGTAATTTCGGCAATTCGTATTCCGGCATTTCATAATGACGTTCTACGGTCTTGTCGATCATATAAGTCTTCGGAGATGAACCGAACATCTGCTCAACGGCCAGGTCGAACGGACGTACGCCGTCTGCCTGCTGGAAAGAGAAGCGGTGATCGCCGGTTGTTTCACCTACTACGTACATCGGAGCGCGTTCGCGTTCGGCAATCTTACGTACATGTTCGATGGCTTCTTCTTTGATCAGAAGTCCCATACGTTCCTGACTTTCGTTGGCGATGATTTCTTTAGCGGACAATGTCTTGTCGCCGATCGGAAGTTTGCTCATGTCGATCAGACCGCCACATTCTTCCACCAATTCCGACAGACAGTTTACGTGACCTGCCGAACCGTGGTCGTGGATAGAAACGACCGGATTCACATCTTCCTCGCAGAGTGCGCGTACTACGTTGTTGGCACGTTTCTGCATTTCGGCGTTGGCACGTTGTACGGCATTCAGTTCAATACCGCTGCTGTAACGACCGGTATCTACAGAAGATACGGAACCGCCACCCAGTCCGATACGGTAATTGTCGCCACCGATGACGACTACTTTGTTTCCTGCTTCCGGAGTACCTTTGAGGCAGTCGCGTTGTGTGCCGTAGCCTACACCGCCCGCAAGCATTATAACTTTGTCGTAGCCATAAACTTCGTTGTTTTCCGTGTGTTCGAAAGTCAGTACCGAGCCGCAGATCAGCGGTTGGCCGAACTTGTTACCGAAGTCGGAAGCACCGTTGGATGCCTTGATCAGAATCTGTTCCGGAGTCTGGTACAGCCATTTGCGTACCGGAAGAATATCTTCCCATTCGCGGCCTTCGTCCGTGCGGGGATAAGAAGTCATGTAGACAGCAGTACCTGCGATCGGCCATGAACCTTTGCCACCACCCATACGGTCGCGGATTTCACCGCCTGTACCGGTAGATGCGCCGTTGAACGGTTCTACAGTTGTCGGGAAGTTATGAGTTTCTGCTTTCAGTGAGATGACGCTTTTGATGTCTTTCACCTGGAAGAAGTCAGGTTTTGAGTGATCTGCCGGAGCAAACTGTTCAACTACCGGACCTTCGGCGAAGGCTACGTTGTCTTTATAAGCAGAGATGATTTTATTCGGATTCTCCTGTGTGGTCTTTTTGATCATCTGGAACAGAGACGATTCCTGTTCTACACCGTCGATGATGAATGTTCCACCGAATATTTTGTGGCGACAGTGTTCGGAGTTGATCTGTGCGAAACCGAAAACTTCGGAGTCAGTCAACTTGCGTCCCAGATCGTTTTCTACCTTTTTCAGATAGTCCATTTCTTCTTTCGAGAGTGCGAGGCCTTCTTTCTCGTTGTAGGCTTCGAGGTCTTCGATGGATACGATAGGTTCCGGTTGGCGGTTGGTGGTGAATACGTTTTGGTCGAGTCCTTTGTACATGCGTTGCAGCATCGGGTCGTAGTCGGCATTTTCATCTTTTACCGGAAAATATTCCTCGATGCGGAGAATGTCTTCAAGTCCCATGTTTTGGGTGATTTCTACTGCGTTTGTACTCCAAGGGGTAATCATTTCGCGGCGTGGGCCGACGAAACAGCCTTTCAGGTTTTCTTCACTTTCCGTCACGGCTTCTCCAAAAAGCCAGCAGAGTTTATTACTTTCGTCCGGGGTGAGCTGATGGTTGCTCTCTACGGCAATCACGCTCTTGGAAGGGGTTCTGAAAAAAAGAATCATGTTTATTTTTTGATTTTACGATTTTTCTGTGGCGCAAAGATAAGCAATTTTGGTGTATATAGTGACTCTTGTGTGGAAAAAACGTTAATATCCTATCCTCTTCTCATAAAAAAGTGCGATATTTGCGGCATGATTCAGATTGAAACAATATTCGATATAATAGTGAAAGGCTTTATTATAGGCGTTGTTGTGTCCGCACCTCTCGGACCGGTGGGGGTTCTCTGCATTCAGAGGACGCTGAATAAAGGGCGCTGGTATGGATTTGTGACAGGGCTTGGAGCCTCATTAAGCGACATAGCTTATGCTCTGTTGACAGGTTATGGTATGAGCTTTGTGTTCGATTATATTAATAAGAATATTTTTTATCTGCAGTTGTTGGGCAGCATCATGCTGCTACTTTTCGGAATCTATACCTTTCGCAGCAATCCGGTACAATCCATCCGTCCGGCATCGTCCAATAAAGGTTCTTACTTTCACAATTTCATTACCGCATTCTTTGTCACGCTCTCCAATCCTCTGATTATATTCCTGTTTATCGGACTATTTGCCCGTTTTGCCTTTGTGCAGCCCGGTGTCGTGGTGTTCGAAGAAATTACGGGGTATCTTGCCATTGCTTCGGGGGCGCTGGTGTGGTGGCTCGGAATCACTTATTTTGTGAATAAAGTGCGCACTAAGTTTAACTTACGGGGCATCTGGATACTGAATCGTGTGATTGGCAGCATTGTGATGCTGGTGTCGGTGGCGGGATTAATCTATACGTTGCTGGGAGAGTCACTTTATTAAGAAGAAAACTTATGAATCAGATAGCCAGACAGCTTAAAGAGAAAAACATTGCCGAGTACCTTATATATATGTGGCAAGAAGAAGACCTGATCCGCGCCAATCATGGTGAGCTGGAGGAGATCGAGGCGAATGTGATCGCCCGTTATCCGGAAGATCAGCGTCCTGCCCTGCGAGAGTGGTACGGCAACCTGATCACCATGATGAATGAGGAAGGGGTACGTGAAAAAGGTCATTTGCAGATTAACAAGAACATCATCATCAATCTGACAGAGCTTCATAATGCGTTGACTTCTTCTCCCAAATTTCCTTTCTACAGTGCCGCTTATTTCAAAGCATTGCCGTTTATTGTAGAACTGCGGAATAAGAATGGCAAAAAAGAAGAGCCGGAACTGGAGACTTGCTTCGAAGCACTCTATGGACTACTTTTGCTTCGTCTGCAGAAAAAGCCTGTCAGCGAGGGGACTATGAAGGCGGTAGAAGCTATCAGCAGCTTTCTTTCCATGTTGGCAAACTATTACGATAAAGACCTGAAAGGGGAATTAAAACTTGATGAATAAATGAGAATTTTAGTGACGGGTGCCAATGGTCAGCTTGGCAATGAAATGCAAGTTCTTGCAAAAGAGAATCCGCAACATACGTATTATTTCACAGATGTGCAGGAGCTGGACATCTGTAATAAGGACGCTGTTTGGGCATATATTGCTGAAAAGCGGATTGAGCTTATTGTTAATTGTGCGGCATATACAGCAGTAGATAAAGCGGAAGATGATTCGGAACTGGCTTACAAGCTGAACAGTGAAGCTCCTAAAACGCTGGCATGTGCAGCGCAGTTTAATGGTGCGGCGATGATTCAGGTGTCTACCGACTATGTTTTTGACGGCACCGCTCATATTCCTTATACAGAAGAATGCGATCCATGTCCGAATTCGGTATATGGAACAACGAAACTTGAAGGAGAATATGAGGTACTGAATCATTGCGAAAAGTCAGTCGTTATCCGTACCGCATGGCTTTATTCCACTTTTGGCAACAACTTCGTGAAGACGATGATCCGTCTGGGCAAAGAGCGTGATAGTCTGGGAGTCATTTTCGATCAGGTAGGAACTCCTACTTACGCCAATGACCTGGCACAGGCCATCTTTGCTATTATTAATAAAGGCATCGTTCGTGGAGTCTATCATTTCAGCAACGAAGGAGTCTGCTCCTGGTATGACTTTACGGTAGCTATTCATCGTTTGGCAGGAATCACTTCATGCAAAGTGAAACCGCTGCATACGGCGGAATATCCTACAAGAGCGAACCGCCCTGCATATTCCGTACTCGATAAAACAAAAATAAAAACAACGTTCGGCATCGAAATACCTCATTGGGAGGAAAGCCTGAAAAGATGCATCGATACTTTATAATAAATATGGCAGATAATACAGAAATACAGAGACGGCGAACATTCGCCATTATTGCGCATCCGGATGCCGGTAAGACATCATTGACGGAGAAGTTATTGCTTTTCGGTGGTCAGATTCAGGTGGCAGGTGCGGTCAAGAGCAATAAAATCAAGAAAACGGCTACTTCCGACTGGATGGAGATTGAGAAACAGCGTGGTATCTCGGTGACAACTTCCGTAATGGAATTTGACTATCGGGACTACAAGATCAATATTCTTGATACTCCGGGTCACCAGGACTTTGCCGAAGACACATACCGTACGCTGACTGCTGTAGACAGCGTTATCATTGTAGTAGACGGAGCGAAAGGTGTGGAAACACAAACCCGTAAACTGATGGAAGTGTGCCGTATGAGAAAAACTCCGGTCATCATTTTCGTTAATAAAATGGACCGTGAAGGTAAGGACCCGTTTGACTTGCTGGACGAGCTGGAAGAAGAACTGATGATTCAGGTCCGCCCGCTGTCATGGCCTATCGAACAGGGAGCCCGCTTCAAAGGAGTATATAATATTTATGAGAAGAAACTGGACTTGTACCAACCTTCCAAACAAGTGGTGACGGAGAAGGTAGAAGTCGACATACATACGGAAGAACTGGATAAGCAGATCGGTAAGCCGCTGGCAGACAAACTGCGTGGCGATCTGGAACTGATCGAAGGAGTTTATCCGGAACTGGATGTGGAATCTTATCTGGCAGGAGATTGCGCACCTGTATTCTTTGGCTCTGCCTTGAATAATTTTGGTGTACAGGAATTGTTGAACTGCTTTGTGGAGATTGCTCCTAGTCCTCGTCCTGTACAGGCAGAAGAGCGTGAAGTGAAACCGGACGAACCGAAATTCACCGGATTCATCTTTAAGATTACCGCCAATATCGACCCGAATCATCGTTCGTGTGTAGCATTCTGCAAGATATGTTCGGGCAAATTTGTACGTAATGCACCCTATCAGCACGTCCGTCATGGCAAGACCATGCGTTTCTCATCGCCCACCCAGTTTATGGCACAGCGGAAAACGACCATTGACGAAGCCTATGCAGGAGATATCATCGGTTTGCCGGACAACGGAACTTTCAAGATCGGTGATACGCTGACGGAAGGAGAACTGCTCCATTTCCGCGGTTTGCCCAGCTTCTCGCCGGAGATGTTCAAGTATATCGAAAATGCCGATCCGATGAAGCAGAAACAGCTGGCAAAGGGTATCGACCAGTTGATGGACGAAGGTGTGGCACAGTTGTTTGTCAATCAGTTCAACGGCCGCAAGATTATTGGTACGGTCGGACAGTTGCAGTTTGAGGTTATCCAGTATCGTCTGCTGAACGAGTATAATGCTTCTTGCCGTTGGGAACCGGTAAGTTTGTACAAGGCTTGTTGGGTAGAAAGCGATGATCCTGCTGAGCTGGAAGCTTTCAAGAAACGTAAATACCAATATATGGCGAAAGACAGGGAAGGACGTGACGTATTCCTTGCCGATTCAGGTTATGTGCTTCAGATGGCACAAATGGACTTCAAGCACATTAAATTCCACTTCACAAGTGAATTTTAGTCTGCTTGGTGGAATTTAACAAAAATAATTGGTAAAAGGGGAAGAATTATGTTACCTGTAAATAAGGGAAGGAGAAATGAATACAACATTTTGGGAGAAAATCCAGCAGGGGGATGAAGAAGCATTCCGGCAACTCTACAATGAATATTCGGATTTACTTTACGGATATGGGATGAAGATTGCCGGTGATGATGATCTGGTAACTGAATCCATTCAGTCTTTGTTCGTTTATCTGTATGAGAAGAGGCAGAGTTATTCCGAGCCTCAGTCCATATCCGCTTACCTGTGTGTGGCGCTGAAACGCATGCTGCTGAATGAGTTGAAGAAAACTGCTAATGGCGTATTCACATCATTGGACGAAGTTAACTCAAGCGAATATAGATTCGATTTGGAGATAGACATAGAAACAGCGATTGTCCGTTCCGAACTTGAAAGAGAGCAGTTAGAAGTTCTGCAGAAAGAAATAAATGGCTTGACAAAGCAGCAGAGAGAGGTATTATACTTGAAGTATTATAAAAAACTGAATTCGGACGAAATAGCCGAAGTGATGGGACTGACTTCCCGTACTGTTTATAATACTACCCACATGGCAATATCCAGACTGAGAGAGCGATTGAGCAAATCATTCCTGTTGACTGTAGCTGCTAATTTATGGATTTTTAATTGAGGTGAGGATATGGAGAATAGGAAAGAACTTCTGGAACAATATATGGAAGACGGCAAACTTCCTCTGAAAGGTGAGTTGTTTGCACGGAAGTCTGTAGTTGGTGGGAAGTTAGAAGAATTTCGTGAAGAAAAACGTGCGGATGCATTAACAAGCAGACCGAACGCTGCAGGAAGACAGAAACTGATTGTTCTTAGGAGCAGTTGTATCTACTGGAGAGTAGCGGCCCTGTTTATCCTGCTTTTCGGAATAGGCGGTTATTACTATCTGTCGGAAGAGAAGATTACGTCTGAAGCAGTAGCTGTCGATTACAAGCTACCGGATGGCAGTTCTGTGAAGCTGATGCAAAACTCAACTTTGTCTTATAATAAAGTGAGTTGGCTTTGGGGGCGTAAACTGAATCTGCTCGGATCGGCCTTTTTTGACGTGACTCCGGGTAAAACATTTACTGTACGAACGGAAGCCGGAGATGTTACGGTGTTAGGTACAAAATTCTTGGTCGAGCAGGAAGGAAAAACGATCACTGTCAATTGTGAAGAGGGAACAGTGAAGGTAGAGACACCAATCGGCGAACAGACATTGAATGCCGGTGAAAGTGTACGCTGTGATGAGAATAAGATTGGTCCTGTTCAGGAAAAGGAAGAACTGCCCGAAGTACTCGGTTATGAAGATGATCCGCTGGTCAATGTAGTAGCAGATATTCAGCATATCTTTGATGTGGAAGTGGTAGGGTGTGAAAAATATAATGAACTGTACTATAACGGAACCATCCTGACGAGAGATCTGCACGAAACATTGAAAAAAGTATTTGGTTCTTTGGGAATCAATTATCAGTTGAGCGGGCAGAAAGTCATATTAGAATAGACGGGAACAGAAGTCCACACCGTAAAAAAGAGAAATTATCCTTGATATAAAGCAGGAAGTGAAATATTTCTGCAATTAAAAAACGCCTCTCAGAGTACTCTGGAAGGCGTTTTTTAATTAAATCTATTTTTTCTTCTATTTTTCTTGGTAAAAAAGGAAAGAAAGCTCCTCTTATAAATATAAGGAACTATTTATAAACAGACAATAGATAACAGGTGGATGAACTGTCCATGGCTAGACAGAATTTTAAGGGGAGTAAATTAATAATTAGGTAGAGAATTAGATTGCTTAAGAGAAGAAGTCTCTTGAAAAGAACGAAGAATGATGCCAATTGCTGTTTTAAAAGAAAGCAATAGCGAACGAATTGGCAATTAGTAAGTGAGTTTAATTTTATTGTTTTCCAAATGTGAGAGAAAATTGAAAGGTTTTCTCTCACATTTTTTATGGGGTTACGGATTCGTGAGCATCAGCTTTTTAGTAATTTTAATATAGTCAAACAAGATAAAACTAAGATATCGTGTTTATTCATCTTACTTTGTAGGTTGTAATAAAACTAGTGATGTAAATAATGAATAAAAATGGATTTAGTCGTTGTGCCGATATCTATATCGGCCGTTTGCGCGAGGAGGGCCGCTACTCTACGGCGCATGTCTATCAGAACGCCCTTCTTTCTTTTAGCAAGTTTTGTGGTGTCCATAGTGTGTCCTTCCGTCAAGTCACCCGTGACCGCCTTCGCCGTTACGAACAGCATCTTTACGCATGTGGTCTGAAGCCCAATACAATTTCTACGTATATGCGTATGCTTCGTAGTATCTACAATCGTGGTGTGGAGGCGGGTAGCGCTCCTTATGTCCACCGCCTGTTTCATGAGGTCTATACGGGAGTGGACGTTCGTCAGAAAAAGGCGCTTCCCGTCGTCGCTCTTCGCAGGCTTCTTTATGAAGACCCCCATTCTGACCGTCTCCGCCGTACCCAGGCTATCGCCGCTCTGATGTTCCAGTTCTGCGGGATGTCTTTCGCCGATCTGAGCCATTTGGAGAAATCCGCTCTTGATAGCAACGTGCTGCGCTACAATCGTGTCAAGACGAAGACTCCCATGAGCGTTGAGGTTCTGGACAGCGCACAGGAGATGCTCGAGCAGCTCCGTAACCGGCGGTCTCCCCGTCCCGGCTGTCCCGACTACCTTTTCGGCATCCTTCAGGGAGATAAGAAAA
The DNA here is from genome assembly GCF_023656585.1 of Bacteroides sp. B1-V-101. Classification (NCBI taxonomy): domain Bacteria; kingdom Pseudomonadati; phylum Bacteroidota; class Bacteroidia; order Bacteroidales; family Bacteroidaceae; genus Bacteroides; species Bacteroides sp. B1-V-101. Next base: position 28,196 of record NZ_JAMOKH010000001.1, read on the forward strand.
GGAAGGATGAGAAAGCTTACCGTGAATACCAGTCCGCTCTCCGGAGATTCAACTACTGCCTGAAATCCCTGGCAAAGCGGCTGCGTCTCAACTTCCCCGTGACTTCCTACACGCTGCGCCATTCTTGGGCTACCACTGCCAAGTACCGTGGTGTCCCTATCGAGATGATCAGCGAGTCGCTTGGGCATAAGTCGATCAAGACCACGCAGATTTATCTGAAAGGCTTTGAGCTGAAAGAGCGTACGGAGGTAAACCGGATGAATTTGTCTTACGTTAAGAGGTGCGGTTCTGGCCTGTATGTGTGATTTAGAATCCTGATATACAGTGTTTATTGGTGTGTGTTACTTCTTAGGTAACGGAATGATTCATGGCGCAAAGATGGACATATTTATGAAAATACGCAAACAAAAATGAAATTAATTTCTTAAAATGAATCAAAAGTCGGCATAACAGACGGAAAATGACAATATCCGTGTTATGTCTTTTTTTTATTCCAATTTATGAAAAACACCTTCACTTCTGCCTTATTTCCTGAATACCAGTCCTCTTCCGATGTTTTCGTTGAAAAAAGTTCCCTGTTTCGCTTGTCCTTTGTTTGTGAGTTACCTAAGAAGTAACGGATAAACATGGGGTAAAAAAACATGATTTTAAGAAAAAAGAAATCACTCAATGCTGGGCCTATTAATGGGACAGGGGAAGGCGTAGCACACTCAAAACGCTGGTATGTTGCTTTGGTTCGGATGCACCATGAAAAGAAGGTTTCCGAGCATCTGGACAAGATGGGTATCGAGAATTTCGTTCCCGTTCAACAGGAATTCCACCAATGGAGCGACCGTCGCAAGCTGGTCACCTCCGTCTTGCTTCCTATGATGGTCTTCGTACACGTTGACCCTAGGGAACGCATGGAAGTCCTGAGTTTTTCTACTGTGAGCCGTTACATGGTGATGCGCGGCGAGAGTAGTCCTGCCGTAATTCCTGACGAGCAGATGGCCCGTTTCCGTTTCATGCTTGATTATTCTGAAGAATCGATCAGCATGAACAGTGCCCCTTTGGCCCGTGGCGAAAAGGTCCGCGTGATTAAAGGCCCCCTGACGGGTCTTGTTGGCGAACTGGTTAATGTGGATGGCAAGAGTAAGATCGCCGTTCGCCTGAATATGCTGGGATGTGCCTGTGTGGATATGCCTGTCGGTTATGTAGAGCCTATTATGGCGGCTGTTTAAGGTGAGGGATATGGATGCTGTTATTTTACAGGAAAACATAGAGGGTTTATTAAATTTGGTACGCATGCTGCTTCCTGGTGGGGGGAGTGCAGGCTGCGTGTATCTGGATGACCTTTCCGCCTTACAACGATCCATCCACAAACAGATAAACGATTTATATTCACAACGGGGGAAGACACCGGAGCAGGATGCTACCCTGTGTTTGGCCATCCTTCAGGGATATAATGTGTCGATGTACGCCAATCCGGAAGACGAGGATAGAAAACGGTCTGTCTTGCAGCGTTCTCTGACCCTCCTTGATGTTCTTCCCCCTTCTCTTCTTAAACAACAGTTGTCTGCGGTCTGTCACGGTATGCAGGAACTGTGTGAAACCAACTAACTTTTTTATTTGTCAATGAAAATACAACGACTTTTTAGCATTCTACTTTTTTGTTCTATGCTGGGAAGTGGCTCGCTTATGGCCCAGTCCATGAGTGACTCACAGGTACTGGAATATGTAAAGGACGGCATCCGGCAAGGCAAGGAACAGAAACAGCTTGCTTCCGAGCTTGCGCGTAAAGGTGTGACCAAGGAACAGGCTATGCGTGTGAAGCAGCTCTATGAGCAGCAGAACAATGTAAACACCTCCCAATCCACGGGTACGGATATCAACGAGTCCCGCCTTCGTGAAGAGACTAAGGAGAATACTTCCGACATGCTGGAGGATCATCCGACTACGGAAGATTTGGCCCGTGAGGATCAGGTTTTCGGGCGCAACATCTTCAATACCCGCAACCTGACGTTCGAGCCTAGTGTCAACCTTGCCACTCCTGCCAATTACCGTCTGGGTCCCGGTGATGAAGTCATCATCGATATCTGGGGTGCCAGCCAGAACACGATCCGCCAGCAGATCTCTCCTGAAGGCACCATCAATATTCAGAAGATCGGGCCTGTCAACCTTAGCGGTATGACAGTCTCCGCCGCCAACGACTATCTGAAGGGCGCCCTGAATAAGATCTATAACGGTCTGAACAATACTACCGACCCTACTTCCGACATCCGTCTGACTTTGGGTAATATCCGTACTATTCAGATCAACGTGATGGGAGAGGTCGTGCAGCCGGGTACCTACGCCCTTTCTTCCTTCTCTACCGTCTTCCACGCGCTTTACCGTGCAGGCGGCGTGAGTGATATCGGCAGCCTCCGAAACGTTCAGTTGGTACGCAACGGAAAGAATATCGCCACCATCGATGTTTACGAATTTATCATGAAAGGCAACACACAGGATGACATCCGCCTTCAGGAAGGTGACGTGGTTATCGTCCCCGCCTACGATGTCTTGGTAAAGATCAGCGGCAAGGTAAAACGTCCTATGCGTTTCGAAATGAAGAAAGACGAGAACCTTGCCACTTTAATCAAATATGCCGGCGGCTTTGAAGCCGATGCCTACACCCGTTCATTGCGTGTTGTCCGTCAGAATGGTGAGGAATATGAGGTCAACACGGTCAAGGATATGGACTACAGCATCTACACAATGCGTAACGGTGACGTTGTAACAGCCGAAGCCATCCTTAACCGCTTCACAAACAAACTGGAAATCCGTGGCGCTGTCTATCGTCCCGGCATCTACCAGCTCAGCGGTAAACTGAATACGATCCGCGAACTTGTCCATGAAGCCCAGGGCCTGACCGGTGACGCTTTCCTGAATCGTGCCGTCCTTTATCGCCAGCGTGAGGATTTGACCAGTGAAGTTGTTCAGATAGATATCAAGTCTATCATGAACGGTACTTCCCCGAACCTTGCCCTGATGAAGAATGACATTCTCTACATCCCGAGCATTCACGATCTGGAAGATCGTGGCAATGTCACAGTTCACGGTGAAGTCGCGCACCCCGATTCCTATCCCTATGCTGATAACATGACACTTGAGGATCTGATCATCCAGGCCGGTGGCTTGAAAGAAGCCGCCTCTACTGTCCGCATTGATGTGTCGAGACGAATCAAGAATCCCCGTAGTACCGCGGATAATGATACTATCGGTCAGATGTATACCTTCTCTTTAAAGGATGGTTTTGTCATCGACGGTCAGCCCGGTTTTATCCTTCAGCCTTATGACGAAGTTTATGTCCGTCGCAGTCCCGGTTATCAGGCGCAACAGAATGTAGTCATTGATGGTGAAATATTGTTTGGAGGAAATTATGCCATGACCAACCGTGAGGAACGTCTTTCCGATCTGGTGAATAAAGCGGGTGGTCCTACCAGTCTTGCCTATCTCCGTGGTGCGAAATTGACCCGTGTGGCAAGTGCCGGTGAGAAGAAACGTATGGGTGATGTGATTCGCCTGATGAGCAGGCAATTGGGTGAAGCCATGATTGACTCTTTGGGTATTGGTGTTGAGGATACCTTTACGGTAGGCATTGATCTGGAGAAGGCTTTGACTAATCCTAAGGGTAGTGCCGACCTTGTCCTACGTGAAGGTGATGTGGTCTTTATACCTAAGAATACTAATACTGTAACTATCAATGGTGCTGTTATGGTCCCCAATACGGTTTCTTATATGAAGGGAAAGGATGTGGATTATTACCTGAATCAGGCCGGTGGCTATTCTGATAATGCAAGGAAGAGTAAGAAGTTCATTGTTTACATGAATGGTCAGGTGACGAAGGTTAAGGGTAGTGGTAAGAAACAGATTGAGCCGGGGTGTGAGATTATTGTGCCTGGTAAGGCTAAGAAGAAAGGGAACATAGCTAATATTTTAGGTTATGCTACTTCCTTCAGTTCTTTGGGTATGATGATTGCTTCTATTGCTAATCTTATAAAGAAATAATAGAATTTACTTTTATGTCAGAACAACGACAGGATAAAAACTTGCTCTCTGAACCACACAAGACAGAAAGTGATGAGATAGAAATTGATTTGGTCGATATCTTTCGCAAGATTATTGCTATTCGTAAAAAATTATACAAAGCCGTTGGAATTGGTTTTATTATTGGAATAATTGTAGCGGTAAGTATCCCTAAACAGTATACAGTAAAGGTTACCCTTTCTCCTGAAATGGGTAATGCGAAGGGGAGTAATGGTTTAGCCGGACTTGCTGCCTCGTTTTTAGGAGATGGGGCTCTAATAGGGGAAAGCACAGATGCCTTGAACGCTTCTCTTTCAGCAGATATTGTTTCTTCAACTCCTTTTTTATTGGAACTTTTAGAAATGGAAGTCTCCGTTTCTAAAAAGGATGATAAAATGACTTTGGGGTCTTATCTCGATGAAGAGTCATCTCCTTGGTGGGATTATCTTATAGGTTTTCCGGGCATAGTAATAGGAGGAGTTAAATCATTATTCGGAGAAGATACGGTTCCTGCCAGTGGAGGGCGGCAAGGAACTATCGAATTGACGAAAGAAGTAAATGAGAAGATTAATTTTCTTAAAAAGAAGATTAGTGCATCCATTGATAAGAAAACCGCCATAACGAGCATTACGGTCACCTTACAAAATCCGCAGATCACTGCGGTTATAGCAGATTCTGTCGTTCATAAATTACAGGAATATATTATTGGGTATCGAACTTCAAAAGTAAAAGAAGACTGTGCGTATTTGGAACGGTTGTTTAAAGAACGTCAGCAGGAATATTATGCTGCTCAAAGAAAATATGCGGATTATGTAGACGCCCATGATAATGTGGTTCTTCAAAGTGTACGTGCTGAGCAGGAGCGTTTACAGAACGACATGAGTTTGGCTTATCAGATATATAGTCAGGTTGCTAATCAGTTGCAGGTATCCAGAGCCAAAGTACAGGAGGAAAAGCCAGTCTTTGCAGTAGTTGAGCCTGCCGTTGTACCTTTGAAACCTTCAGGTATGGGACTCAAAATTTATATTTTATTATTTGTGTTCCTGTCCGTATCTGGTACTCTCGTGTGGGTGTTTTTTGGCAAAAGTCTGCTGGCTAGCTTGAGAAAAGAACTGAAAAATAAGGAGATAGAACAGGATAAATGATGCTAAAACGTCGTTTACAACATTCTTACATCAATTAAATTCACTTACTATATTATTAAACGAATGATACGTACAGCTATGATAATGGCTGCGGGCATGGGAACCCGTTTTGGCCAATATACAGAATTGATACCTAAAGGGTTCGTCAAAGTGGGAGGTATTCCAATGATAGTTCGTTCTATTGATACTTTGTTATCATGTGACATTGAGCGAATTGTAATCGGTACAGGATATAAACAAGAAGTTTATGAAGAATTGAAGACAGACTATCCTATGCTTGAAACCTGTTTTAGTCCTCGTTATGCTGAAACAAATAGTATGTATACTTTATATAATACGCGGGAGATTCTGGGCAATGATGATTTTTTATTGTTAGAGTCAGATTTGATTTTTGAGAAACAAGCAATAATGAGCTTATTGGAGTGTCCTGCGGCAGATGCAATGCTAATAACTCCAGTGACAAAGTTTCAAGATCAGTATTATGTGGAACATGATGATAATTTTCGCCTTTCTTCATGTTCTGTCAATAAGAATAAACTAAACGCTAAAGGCGAATTGGTCGGCATCCATAAACTATCCGGTTCCTTTTACAAAATAATGTGTGCTGATTATGCGAGTATTGTTGATGAACAACCCAATTTGGGATATGAGTATGAATTACTACGAATATCTTGTTCTCAATCTCCTGTTTATGTGCATAAAGTAGAAGGGCTGAAATGGTATGAAATCGATGACATATCAGATTTGGAATATGCAGAGAAATATATTGTTCCGTATTGTTAATTAAAATAATATATCAAATTATGAGTAAGACAGTTTATATTGGGATGACTGCGGATATTATGCATCCAGGACTTATCCGCATTATTAATGAGGCTACTAAATACGGTGATGTTATAATTGGTCTTCTTACAGATAAAGCTATTGCGGAGCATAAACGCCTTCCTTATCTGACCTATGAACAACGAAAAGAGGTAGTTCAGAATATTAAAGGCGTATGTAAAGTTGTTCCTCAAGAAGAATGGAGCTATGTTGAGAATCTCAAACGCATTAAACCTGACTATATAATTCATGGTGACGACTGGAAAACCGGGCCTTTACGTGAAGAACGTGTGCGCGTATTTGAAGTGATGAATGAACAGGGAGGAAAGGTTATCGAAATTCCATATACTTTGGGAATTAATTCATCTTCTTTGGATAAAGATATTAAGGCTATAGGTACAACCCCTGATGTACGTTTAAAATCACTTCGTCGTTTGATAAATGCCAAACCCGTAGTTCGTATTTTGGAAGCTCATGATGGACTATGTGGCTTGATAATTGAAAATCAGGAAATATTAAAAGGGGATAAGAGGGAAGTATTTGACGGAATGTGGTCTAGTAGCCTTACGGATTCAACCAGTAAAGGTAAACCTGATATTGAGGCGGTTGATTTAACTACCCGATTGCAAGATTTGAATAATATTCTGGAGTGTACTACTAAACCTATTATTTTTGATGGAGATACAGGTGGTAAAATTGAACATTTCGTATTTACAGTACGCACTTTAGAACGTCATGGAATTTCAGCTATAATAATTGAAGATAAAGTTGGATTAAAAAAGAATTCATTGTTTGGTACAGATGTTATTCAAACTCAAGATACAATCGAAGGTTTCTGTAATAAGATCAAAGCAGGAAAGGCATCTCAGATTACTGATGATTTTATGATTATCGCTCGTATTGAGAGCCTTATAGCGGGAAAGCCGGTAAGTGATGCTTTAGAGAGAGCTTTTGCATATGTCCAAGCGGGAGCGGACGGTATTATGATACATAGCAAAAATAAGTCGGGTGAAGATATAAAAGAATTTTGTTTGGCGTTTCGAAAACAGTATGCTCATGTACCTATCGTGGTTGTGCCTACTACATATGATCATATTTATGAGTCTGAATTGTGTGATTGGGGTGTGAATATAATTATTTATGCTAATCATATGCTTCGTGCCGCTTATCCTGCTATGATGAATGTCGCAAAGATAATATTAGAGAATGAACGTGCTTTAGAGGTGCGCGAACTGTGTATGCCCATAAAAGAAATATTGGAACTGATTCCAGGTACTAAATAAAAAGAGGAATATCATTATGTTAAGCGTAGAAAAAGTTTATGAAACGTTTCTGAGTCATGACGTTGATTTTTTTACAGGAGTTCCAGACTCATTACTAAAAAATATTTGTGCCTATATCACAGACCATACTTCACGTGAGAAACATATCATAGCTGCTAATGAAGGTGCGGCTGTAGGAATTGCTTCAGGTTATTATATGGCATCAGGTAAGGTTCCTGTGGTTTATATGCAAAATTCCGGCTTGGGTAATACTGTTAATCCTCTGCTGTCTCTTGCAGATGAACAAGTATACAGTTTTCCAATGCTTTTGATGATTGGCTGGCGTGGTGAACCGGGAACAAAAGATGAACCTCAGCATAAAAAACAGGGTGAGGTAACTTTAGATTTGTTGAAAGCAATGCGGATTCCTTATATAATTCTTGATTCAAATGAGAATGATGCATTTATTCAGCTCCATGATATCATACAATCAGCAAAAACTAAGAATATTCCTCATGCAATAATTATTCGGAAAGATGTTTTTGGCAAATATAAACTTCAAAAAGAGTTCGGATGTAATTATCCTTTATCTCGTGAGGATGCTTTGCAAATAGTTGTGGATTATCTGCCTGAAAATTCAGTGGTCGTTTCTACTACTGGCAAGCTTTCTCGTGAGTTATTTGAATATCGAGAAATGAAAGAGCAAGGTCATGAACATGATTTTCTCACGGTAGGCTCTATGGGACATAGTTCATCAATCTCTTTGGGTATTGCTATAGCAAAGCAAGATAGACCTGTTTATTGCTTGGATGGTGATGGAGCATTTATTATGCATTTAGGGGCAATTAGTAACATTGGCGATTTATCTCCTAAAAACTATTATCATATTTTGTTTAACAATGGTGCTCACGAGTCTGTAGGAGGACAGCCTACTTTAGGATTTAGTTTAGATATTCCGGCTATTGTCCGGGGGAGCGGATATAAGCATACTTATACTGTTTGTACAAAAGTTGAAATTGAAGAAGCAATGAAGCAGCTTCCAAAGTTATGTGGTCCTGTTTTGTTGGAAATAAAGGTTAAAATAGATTCTCGGGAGAATTTGGGACGTCCCACGACTACTCCTATAGAGAATAAGGAGCATTTTATGGATTTTTTAAAATAAATATATTCGATGAAAATAGAAAGAAAAATATTATTAAATCCTGGGCCTGCCACTACTACTGACAGTGTAAAAATGGCACAAGTTGTTCCGGATATTTGTCCTCGCGAGAAAGAATTCGCAGGTATGATGAAACAACTTCGGGACGATTTGGTCAGAGTTGCTCATGGGAATTTGGAAAAACATACCGCTGTATTATTTTGTGGCTCAGGAACCATCAATATTGATATATGTCTAAATTCTCTTCTTCCTGAAGACAAAAGGGTGCTTATAGTGAATAATGGGGCATATAGTACCCGTGCTGTAGAAGTGTGTCAATATTATGGTTTGCCTCATATTAATTTGGAATTTTCCGTTTACGAACGTCCTGATTTATCGGTGGTGGAAAATGTGTTGCAAGAAAATCCTGATATAGCTATGGTTTATACTACTCATCACGAGACGGGTACAGGAATTCTGAACCCTATTCGCGAGATGGGCGCTATAGCTCATAAATATCAGGCTAAATTTGTCGTCGATACTACTTCTTCTTTGGGCATGATTCCTTTTGATATAGAGAAAGATAATGTGGATTTTTGTATGGCATCTGCTCAAAAAGGACTTCAAGCGATGACAGGTCTTTCTTTTATTATAGGCAATGAGGAACAGATTAAGTTTTCAAAAAAATATCCCAAGCGTTCTTACTATTGTAATCTTTATTTGCAGTATGAGAATTTTGAGAGAACAGGTGAAATGCATTTTACTCCACCGGTACAAACTATTTACGCCACTCGTCAGGCATTAAATGAATATTTTGAAGTGGGTGAAGAAGCTAAGTTTGCCCGTCACAAAAGAGTTTTTGAGGCTATTCATTCAGGTATAAATGAAATTGGTCTTAAAAGTGTAATAAAGCGTGAATGGCAGTCAGGACTGGTTGTCTCAGTTCAATACCCAGAAGATCCCAACTGGGATTTTGAGAAAATACATGATTATTGTTATGAGCGTGGATTTACGATTTATCCAGGTAAGATATCAACTGAGGATACTTTTAGAATCTGTGCTTTAGGAGAGATAGAAGTAGATGATATTGAGAACTTCTTTAAAGTACTAAAAGCTGCATTAAATCATTATAACGTCACATTACCGATGTCATGATTGCAGAAATATTATTGAAGATTCGTCATTTTTATTTTTCCCTTCGTGGTATACACTTCCATCCGGAAAGTGTTATTTCTGGAGTGCCTATTCGTAGCTTTCGCTTAGTAGGCAAATATGGCAATATTAATTTGAGGTGATGCATTAGGAGTTCTTTATTCTTATAAAAAGGCATCGGTAGTTATAGGAGATAATGTTTGTGTAGGGTAATTTGCTTTTAGTGGGAGAGACCATATTAGAATTGCGGTAAGGGGCGAAGAAGATAATAACCAATTAGTGAGAATATTGGAAAAATATAATTGATATCGGTAAATGTAGTTGTTTTTATACTGTATTTAAGTAATGGAAAATCTAAAGCAGAAAACTGTATCAGGAATAATGTGGAGCGCTATAGAACGTTTCTCTTTACAAGGAGTACAGTTTATAATTCAAATAATATTAGCTCGTTTGTTACTACCATCGGATTATGGTATGATCGGGATGTTAGCTATTTTTCTTCAAGTCGCTCAAGTATTTATAGATAGCGGTTTTACAAATGCTTTAATCCAGAAAAAAGATAGAACTGAAGAGGATTTTGCCACTGTCTTTTATTTTAATATTCTTGTCGCAGTATTATTCTATGGTATATTGTTTTTTTCGGCTTCTTTGATTGCAGACTTTTATAATATGCCGACTTTAGTTCTTGTAATTCGTTTTATAGCATTGTCGTTGATAATAAATGCTTTATCGGCTATTCACAGAACGAAATTAATTATTTCTGTAAACTTTAAAACTCAATCTAAAATTTCATTAGGTGCAGCTTTTATATCAGGCGTGATTGGAATATGGATGGCTTATGTCGGTTGCGGGGTTTGGGCTTTAGTTTGGCAAACTCTCTTAAATAGTATAATTTTGACAATTTTGTTTTACTGTTTAGTTCATTGGAAACCTTTACATACTTTCTCCAAAAGTTCTTTTGAAAGATTATTCAATTTCGGATCTAAATTATTGATCTCAAGTCTTATCAATACAGTATATCGTAATCTGTATACCATTGTAATAGGAAAAAAGTTTTCTGTTGTAGAGCTTGGTTACTATACAAGAGCAGAACAATTTGCTATTTTTCCTTCCAATAATTTAAATGCTTTAGTTTCTAGAGTAGCGTATCCTATTTTAAGTTCCATTCAAGATGATGATAAATGTTTAACAAACGCATATCGAAATTATATCAGATTATCCTCATATATAATTTTTCCTTTAATGGTAGGTTTACTTGTTTTGGCTAATCCTATTATTAGTCTATTGTTAACAGATAAATGGTCTGGGGTTGTTATTCTTTTACAGATATTATGTTTGGATTGGATGTTTGATCATTTGAGCCAAATTAATTTGAATTTATTATGGGTTAAAGGAAGATCTGATCTGTCGTTACGTCTTGAAATAATAAAAAAGACGATTGCTATATTCATTCTTTTTGTGTCAATTCCATTTGGGCTTGAGGTGATGTGTTGGGGTAGAGTTATTTACTCTCTGATAGCGACATATTTGAATACATATTATACTAATTCTCTTATTGATTTGACCTTAAAGTTGCAAGTTAAAGATGTATTTCCAAGTTTAATACTCTCTTTCATAATGGGGGGGATCGTTTTTATATGTATTTCTTTCTTTGAAACTGATATAGTAAAAATTGTGATTGGATGTATTACTGGGATGTCCTTCTATATTTTACTTTCTTTTCTTTTTAAGCTAGATTCTTTTTTTTGTATTTTAACATTGATCATTAAAACTAAAAACATAGATGAAAATATTAAAAAAGATTTTTCAAGTAATAGTAAAGATAATTAACCATTGTGTGCCAGTTGATAGTAGATCATTGTATTTTATTCCTCATCCTAATTGTAGAACAGATAAATATGATATTATAAATTATTCGTCAGATAATGTTCTCGTTCTGTTAAATTATTTGCTAAAAAAAGATAGTGCTGAATATTATAAAATATATGTTGAAATTTATGATTCTTCTCGTATTTCAGAATATCAAGAATATATTTATGGCATAAATCCTAATATTAGGTGTACTTTTTTATGTGCATGTGTTGGACGTTTTTTCTTTAATAAAGTATCTTTTAAGGATATGTTGTATGCCTTTTTTTGTTTTTGTAGAGCAAGTAAATGTTTTACAGCTACTTTTTATTATGATTTTTCATTTAAAAAACGCTCTCAACAGATTATTTGTTTGGGGTATTATACTCCATTCAAAGATGATTATCATATGGGAGATCATTCTTATGATAAATTTCGTAATACAACATGTAACTCATTTGATTACTCTATTGCTACTTCTTGTTTAAGTGCTAGAATAATTTCAATAGATTGTGGAATCTCATATGATAAATTCAAAGTCTTAGGATTTCCCAGAAATGATTTGTTGATATCGAAAAATAATTGCAATGTTATTAAAAGAGAAATTTCGAAATTTGCGGGATATGATGTAACTAAATATATAGTTTATACTCCAACTTTTCGTGATTATGAGACTGTTACTGAAGGTAATTTGCGTTCAATACTCGGATATGTTGATTGTGATTTGTTGAAGTTATCGAAAATACTATTGAAGTTTAATGCGGCTTTAATTCTTAAATTACATCCTTTGCAGAATAAAACAGTCTTAAAAAAAGATTTACCCAAAGGTATACTTGTTTTTGAACAAACATATAAATATGGATTGTATGATCTTTTGTCATTTTCAGATGGAATGATTACTGATTATACTTCTACCTATTTTGATTTTTTATTGGTAAATAAGCCAGTCATATTTAATTTCTACGATATTGAAGAATATCGTAGAGTAAGAGGTTTCTCATTTGAGCCAATAGAATTTTTTTGTGCAGGTGATATTGTTTACAATTATAATGAATTGATAGATGCTGTGATGGGACTTCTGGCTGGGAAAGATATTCATGCTGAACATCGACGTCATATTTCTTTATTGATGAATCAATTTCAAGATGATAATTCAACAAAGAGAATATGTGACATATTTTTAAATGAAATATAATAAATAAAATGAATTATGCATTTGTGGTGCAGGCACGTTTAGGTTCTACACGTTTGCCTGGAAAAATATTGAAACCTTTCTATGGTAATCAATCGATTCTTGACTTAATGGTTCATAAGCTTTCTGCTATATCGAATATTCCAGTAATTATTGCTACAACAAATTCTGTTATCAATGAACCTATTGAAAAGAAGGCACTTGCATTAGGGGTAAAGTGCTTCAGAGGTGAGGAGAATGATGTTTTAAAACGATTCATTGATGTTGCTGAATATTTTGATATACAGGGTATATTCCGAATATGTTCTGATAATCCATTTTTAGATGTACATGCGGCAAGGCAATTGGTCGAAATAGCAATGAAATCTTGTAACGATTATATAAGTTTTGATATTGATGGTACTCCATCAATTAAAACTCATTTCGGTTTTTGGGGAGAATTTGTAACGCTTGATGCGCTGAAGCGAGTTATAGGATTTACTGATGATTTATTGTATCGTGAACATGTTACTAATTATATATATAGTCATCCTGAACTTTTTAATATTCAATGGATTTCAGGATCTCCAGTCGTGTCAAAACATCATAATATTCGACTCACGATTGATACGTTAGAAGATTTTTCTGTAGCACAGAGAATATATAGGGATTTACAAGAAAAAAGAGTGGAAATATCGATAGAAGTGATTGTAGACTATGTTCGAAGACATGCAGAATACATTCAACTGATGAAACAACAAATAAAAAAAAATTCTAAATAATGAAGAATACTTATATTATTGGTGAAATAGGGCAGAATCATAATGGTTCTGTTGACTTGGCTAAGTTGATTATTGAATTAATCTCACGACCTGTACATGAGGATGTTTTTGGTATGGATTTCATGCCAATGAATGCTGTTAAAATGACTAAAAGAGATTTATCAGAAGAATTGGCTGTTTCTCAAATGAATCAAATATATGACAATCCTAATTCTTTTGGGCGTACTTATGGTGAACATCGTGCTTTTCTTGAGCTTGATGATCAAGCGCATTTTGAGATTTATAAATATGCTAAGTCATTAGGATTAGATTTTATCGAGACGTTATGTGCCAAAGGATGTCTGTCTTTGCTTAAACTGTTCACACCGGATAGGCTAAAAGTTGCTAGTCGTGATTTGACTAACTTACCATTGCTTGAAGCATTAGCAGAAACTCATATTCCTATTATATTATCGACAGGAATGGCTGGTCAAAGAGAACTTGACAATGCATTAGATGTGATAACGAGATATCATAGTAATATAGCTATTCTACATTGTGTATCTCAGTATCCAACTCATCCAAATAATTTGAATCTACGTACAATAACATATTTGAAGAAGCATTACAATAAGTTTGAGATAGGTTTTTCTGATCATACAATAGGTATTTCTGCTGCTACAGCTGCTGTAGCGATGGGAGCGGAAATTATAGAAAAGCATGTAACAATTGATCGGCATATGAAAGGAACAGACCAGCTTGGCTCTTTAGGTCCAGATGGGGTTAATCGTATGATTCGAGATATTCGCATAGCAGAGTGTTGGCTTGGTACTGAAGATCTTTATATAGAAAAAGGGGTGGAGAAGTCTAAGATAAAACTTGAACGTTCTATTGCCACTCGAAAATATATTCCAGCAGGTAGTATTATTCAAGAGTCGGACATTCATTTACTGAGTCCTGGTGATGGTTATAAATGGATAGATAAAAAAAATGTAATTGGTCATTTTGCTAAACAAGATATATCGGCGAATGAAATAATATATCCTGATTTTATTGAATAGATATATTCCTACTGCAACTTGTATTACGGTATAGAGTACTGCCTGCTATAAGCTAAGTAGTGATTAATAAATAAGGGTAAAATACTAAAAAAATGAAAGAGATAAAGCTTATACTTACAGATATTGATGGCGTTTGGACTGATGGCGGAATGTTTTATGATCAAACAGGTAATGAATGGAAAAAATTCAATACATCTGATAGTGCTGGTATTTTTTGGGCACATAATAAAGGTATTCCTGTGGGTATTTTAACAGGTGAAAAAACTGAGATAGTGCGACGAAGAGCAGAGAAGTTAAAAGTTGATTATTTATTTCAAGGAGTAGTGGATAAATTGTCTGCTGCAGAAGAATTATGCAATGAATTAGGGATTAATTTGGAGCAGGTGGCCTATATAGGGGATGATTTGAACGATGCTAAATTACTTAAGCGTGTAGGTATAGCTGGAGTACCTGCAAGTGCTCCATTTTATATTCGTAGATTGTCTACTATATTCTTAGAAAAAAGAGGTGGTGAAGGTGTTTTTAGAGAATTTGTTGAAAAAGTTCTTGGTATAAATTTGGAAGATTTTATTGCTGTGATTCAATAGTTGTTGTAAAAGATGAAAAAGGTAGATATAATTCATGGTGGATGGCTTAAGGCTCCTAATGGGGCTAGTTCTGTTCTTAGGACTTTAGCTGAATCTACTTCAAAATTTGAAGAATACGGTATTCAGCTTTCGGTTTATTCAATGGATTTGATTGTGTTAAAGTCATTTGAAAATATAGCAGCTATAAATCAACGGAAAGGATTACGGTACTTTATTAAAAAGAATGCTAATGCAAATTCTATACTAGCATTCATTTCTATTTATGCAATATATTTGCGGCATGCTCGTAAGATTGTTAAATATTATTTTGATCAAGGGCTTGAGGAATCGAGAATCTTGTTTATACATGATATTTTTACATGTTATTACTATTTGAAGTATCGATCTAGAAGACAAAAAACCGTGTTGGTATTACACAATAATGGTGATACTTTTAATATGCTTAGACAATATTATCCTGTGCTTAATAAATCAAGGCTTTATAGTATATTATTATACATTGAAAGGAAGGTTTTATCTGAAGTGGATAAGGTGTTGTTTGTTGCTGAGAATCCTAAAGATACTTTTGTACAATTACATCCAGATATTCCTATTGAAAAAGTAGGATTTGTTTATAATGGCATTTTGAGCAAAGAAATGCATATATGTCCGGAAAAACATCTAGGGCCACTTGAAATCTGCTGTGTGGGATCTGTTTCAAAACGTAAAGGGCAAGATATGATTGTTGAAGCTCTTGTGAAGATGTCTCCTGTTCAAAGAGAGAAAGTGCATTTTACCATTGTAGGTGATGGTACATTAAGGGGGGAATTAGAAAAGTTGTGTTTTGAGAAAGGAATCTCTAAATATATAGATTTTATAGGTGTTTCGAATCAAGTAGAAAATTATTTGTTGAGGAGTGATATTTTTATGTTACCTAGTAGAGATGAAGGATTCCCTATTTCTATTTTGGAGGCTATGCGAGCAGGACTTCCTATTATATCTACTAATATTGCAGGTATTCCGGAAATGGTTTTTTCCGGGATCAATGGAATTGTAATTTCGCCATGTCTTGAAGATATATATGATATCTTGTGTCATATTGAATCTTATAATTGGAGTGCAATGGGTAAACTCTCTTATGAACTATATCAACAGAAATTTACGCTTGATTCAATGATTGAATCTTATGCTAATATTTTGAACGCTATATGAAATATGTCTTTTGGATACATAGTAGTACTTCGTATTATATGGCAAAAGCTATTATAGCAAAAGAAAATTTAGATTGCCATAATGTTGTTTATTTGATTGATCGGAACTATGCTAATAAATATCATAATAATATTGATATAGAAATTGAAGATATTTCATTTTGGATGAATAAGTTTTATCCGATGAAAATTAAAACTATATTAAATTTGAGGAGGATTATTAAAAGTTTTGATTGCTATATATCCTGCTTGATTGCTGATAGTTTTACTGTATATATTCCCCAATTAACTACTCCTATATTTCAATTACTCATCACACATCATTCATGTGTAGGATATCATTTTATGGAGGAGGGCCTTGCTTATTATAAAGACCAACTTTACAAGGCATCTCCTAATAAATTTCCGTTACTAGTAGAATTATTATTTAAGGTATATAATATTTTTTGTCGTCGTGTACAATTAAATTATCCGTTTTTGAAACCTTATAAAAAGAGTCGGTTTCAACCTAAATATTATTTACTTAATAATAAATATAATGTATTAAGAGAGAATGTTTCTTTGGTTTCTTGGATTAAGGAAGAGACTTTTTTCACATCTATTCCTTCAGGTGCTTCTGTTTTGGTTTTAAGTCCAATTGTAGAATATCGTTTGGCAACTCCTGAGAAATTCTATGCAAGCATGAATCTGTTGTTTAATTATATTTCGGATTCGCATGTGTTTATTAAAGCACATCCTTATCAGGCTTCTAGTGTTGTGAATACTTTGGTTGGTCTGTTAGAACAACATGGAAAAACTTGGACTCTTATTCCAAATGATGAACCTTTTGAACAGATCCTTTTATCTGTTGAGAATCTTTGTGTGTTTGGGACAGAGTCTAGTTTGATGTTTTATGCGACACTGCTTGGTAATAACAATAAGATTATTTCCAATCGTAATAATTTGGCTTTTAATGATATTATTTTTAGAAAATATGCTCAAAATAGTGAGTCCTTAGTTGTAAATAGTTATATTCAAATTTAAAGATGTTGATTTATTGGGTTGTTTTCTTTATTCTTTTTCTTTTTAGTTATGTAGAACTTATTTCCGCTAGACAGTCCTTGGTATTATTAAGATGCGTGATTCTATTTATAGCATGTATGGTGGGATTTCGTTATAATATAGGGGCTGATTGGGAGACATATGTAATTATTTACAACAGGCAGATTCCGTCGCTTCTAGATCCAGAATATAGAATTCTCATGGAACCTCTTTTTTGGATTTTAGGGAGTTTATGTAAAACTCTAGGTTTAAGTTATGCGTGTTTTTTTATAATATTGTCATTGATATCGTTTGTCGTATTATTTATAGTTATTAGACGAATTGGATGTGGATATATTTATTTGCCAATTCTTTTATATTTTTGTTTGTTTTTCTGTCAGTTCCAGCTAAATATAGTTCGCCACGGGATTATGGCTTCATTTGTGTGGCTAGCTTTTTCATATATAAAGGAATGTTCTTTGAAGAAGTTTGTTTTTTTTCTTTTGATAGCTGCAGGCTTTCAACTTGCTGCGTTGGCCTTTTTCCCATTTTATTTCTTGTTGAATAGATGTTATATGCAGAAGAGTGTTGTTACTCTTATTTTTATATCATTGATTTTTGTAATGTTGGGAGTATCACAAAAAATACTGTTATTGGGTACTAAAATACCTGTTTTTGGGGAATTTGTAAACTATTATATTCTAGATTTTTATGGACGGAATGTTGATGCTTCTTATGGTTTTTCTGTAGGGATGATTGTTAATTTGTTCCTTTTTTTGTTTCTTTATTTTGGAATGCGTTCCGTCTATAATGATATATCTAATCATTTGAAGATTTTTGTAAACTTATTACTTTATAGTTTTATATTGAGTTGTTTTTTTAATGCATATGCGGTTTTTGTAGAACGGTTAGTGAGCGTTACTAATATGACTTTACTATTTATATTACCTTACGTTTTGCATAAAATCTTTATTGGAAAAGTTAATAAAACAATAGCATTTGCTTGCATTGTTGTATATGCGATGTTGATGTTTACTAAGACGCTTTATACACCAGTTCCGTTAGGTGGAAAGTATGAATATCAGTTTATTCCTTACCAGTATTCATTTGTTATTTAAGGGATTATAACGTTTGGTAGATGAGTGTAATTCAATTTGTCTTTTCTGTGATCTAATTGGATGTTCTGAGAGTAATATATCCTAATTTTATCAATATCTGTTTCTTTGGATATTGTATCCATATGTAAATTTATCAAAATGTCAAAATTAATATTTTCAGTACTTATTTCTGTATATTATAATGAAAGTATTTCTTATTTTAAAAAGAGCTTAGATAGTATTTTATATCAGACTCTTTTACCTGCAGAGGTTGTTTTAGTCAAAGATGGGATTTTGACAGATGATTTAAATTGTATTGTCAAAGAGTATTCTCAAAAATATCCTATTTTGAAAGTGATTTCTTTGCCTGTTAATCAAGGACTTGGTAAAGCACTGAATGAAGGCTTAAAGCATTGCTCCTACGATCTAGTTGCCCGAATGGATACAGATGATATTGCCAAACCTGATCGTTTTGAGAAACAAATAAGGGTTTTTCAAGAGCATCCGGAATTAGATGTAGTAGGAGCATGGATCGATGAGTTTGAAGAAACTACTTCAAATATTATTTCTACAAGAAAGTTACCTGAGGTTCATGATGATATTTGTCAATTTGCAAAGAAGCGTAATCCGGAAAATCATCCGGTAATTATGTTTCGTAAGCAAGCTGTATTAGCAGCAGGTGGATATCAGCATTTCCCTCTTTTTGAGGATTACTATCTGTGGATACGTATGCTACAGAACGGTGCTAAATTTTACAATATCCAAGAGAGCTTATTATATTTTCGCTTTTCACCGGCTATGTTTAAACGGAGAGGCGGTTTAAAATATGTGACAACGGAACTACGTTTTCAAAATCAACTAAGAAATTTAGGATTCATAACTTCCTCTGAATATCTCTATAATGTCTTTATACGGGTGATTACTAGGATGATGCCCAACACTTTACGAGCTATCTTGTATAAAAAAGCTCTGAGAAAATAGTCTTTAACCAAACTATAATTAATAATTTATGGAACAACAAACAACTTTTATTCCCGACGGAATGAATGCTTTTGAGCGCAATGTAAAGCGAATTGGGGATTGCATTATTGCGGGCATATTACTGATTATTTTTTCTCCTTTATTTTTAATCTGTTATATAGCTGTGAAACGTGAAGATGGTGGTCCGGCTATTTTCAAACAGGAACGTATCGGTCGTTTCGGCCGTCCGTTTTATATTTATAAGTTCCGCAGTATGCGTTTGGATGCGGAAAAAATGGGACCTGCGTTATATAAGGGTGGGAAAGATAAACGATTGACTAAAGTGGGTAAGTTTTTGCGTGAACATCATTTGGATGAATTGCCGCAACTTTGGAATGTCTTCTGCGGGCAGATGGCTTTTATTGGTCCTCGTCCCGAACGGAAATATTTCATTGATCAGATAATGGAACACGATCCTCGTTACGTATTTTTGTATCAGATACGACCGGGTGTTACTTCGTATGCTACGTTATATAATGGGTACACAGATACGATGGATAAAATGTTGCGTCGTCTTCGCTATGATTTGTTTTATTTGCAGCATCGCTCATGGTGGTTTGATTTTAAGATCTTGGTGAAGACATTTATAAATATTTGTTTTGGCAAGAAATTCTAGCAGGGAAAATTGCAATGTATTTGTAAAAATCAAAAACACTCATCGCTATGCAATGAGTGCTTATAGATACTAACCTACAATTCCCTGTATTCTTCTACGCAAGGGTAACACGGACATTTCTTTATCGGATTTAAATCATGATGTCCTATAATCAACGCTTCTGGAAATTTTTTCTTTAGCTCACGGAGCAGAGCTAACAGCGCCCCTCGTTGCGCCAGCGTACGTGTATCTTTCGCTTGTCCTTCCGCATCCAGTCCTCCTTCGTAACAGATTCCTATGGAATGTGTGTTATGATTCCGGCAATGTGCTCCGACCTTCTCTAGTGATCGTCCCGGATGTATTTCCCCATCACGTGTGATGTAGAAATGGTAACCAATATCACGGAATCCCCGATGTCGGATATGATCCTGTCGGCAAGCCTCCGCCGAGAGGGATTTTCCCTCTGGCGTGGCACTGCAATGAATGATAATCAGTGTGATGGTCCGCATAAGTTTACATACAGCTTTGTACTCCTATCAAACCACCTACAGCAGTAGCGACAGTGATGATTACTTTGATAATGAAACTCCATACGGATCGTGATGATGAATTACTCATAGGTTTTGATTTTAAATGAAAAAAATATTGATTTTTAATGAGTCTTTAGCCGTGATAAGCTAAAGACTTTGCGGGGTTCAGGTTATGACTTAAACAGTCGGGTCCGGTGCTTCTTCGTCTCCTTCGTCCGGATTAGGTTTTGGATCGGGAGTGTTGTCTGAACCGGAACCTCCTCCTCCGGGCGTTGTCGGTTTCTGATACTCCGCCTGCTGCTTCAATTGGCTGTCGAGCTTCAGATTGGTCGTTGATAAGTTTCCAGTGGCACGTGCTTTGAGCCGCATACCTGTGATGTTCTTCTCCAGCGAGAACTCTTCCAGCGTTTCGGCAGCCTTGCTTCGGATTCCTACACCGAAGATGGCTAGATCATCAATTTTCACACTTTTGCCGTCGAGCAGCAGTTCCTTGATGCAGTCCACCATATCAGTGAGCACGCCTTTGATCACCCCACTGGAATACGGTGAATTGTGTTTCGACATGTGTTCGGCAAGTTTGGCAAGGTCGAATGTCTCGTCGCTTACCGCCCGGGCGAACCATTTGCCGGCATTCAAGCCTTTTTTCTGTTGGTTCTGATAAATTTTGTAACGAATCATAAAATAATAATTTTAAAGAGTTAAACATACTTTCGTGAGGATTTCTCCCTTTCGATGACACAAAGATAGTATGCTGTAACTCGGAAGAATCGGTTGTGTACAGTGAGAGTCGGTAATGTGCAATTGTTGTCAGTTATAGTCTGTTATTCCCTGATAAAACGTAGGTAATGTGAATATATTTTGTTACTTTTGTGACAGTAAAACAGAAACTTATTTGTCATGATAGAATTCAAAATACGTGCTTATGGTCGTATGGAACTGGCACAGCTTTATTCTCCCGAACTTACTGGCATTGCCGCTTACCGCAAAATGAATAAATGGATTGTCCGCTGTCCCGGTCTTCAGGAACGCCTGTCCGATTTAGGTTATCAGCCGCAGCACCGTTCTTACACTCCGCTGGAGGTAAGGGTGATTGTGGATGCATTGGGAGAACCATGAGCAGGTAATAAGTATTAGGTAACAGGTAATAAGTGTTGTAGACTGCGAGGGGCGTTTTGTATTAGCTAAAGCTAAGCTTTAGAGGCCATAAAGCACCGCTTTAGAAGTCGTAAAGCATAGCTTTAGCCAATACAAAACGCTATACTCTGATTTTCATAAAGAAACGATAAAAGACGATGTTATCAACAGGTACAGTAGGTACACTTTTCCGGCCCTTCCCTAACACACGCACACGCGTGCGTGCGCGTAAGTACCTTTACCGTCAAGATTGACAATCAGTCCCTGTTTTACCAGTCGTTTCAGCCAGGTGAGGGCAGTGTTGGGCTTGATTCCCATAGTCGTAGCCTGCTCCAACAACTGTGCACGGGTAAATTGGATACCCAGTGCCTCAAAGAATGCGTCACGGTCGGCATTGGCCCTATGGCTGACTTCTGAAGGAGGAAGGAAAGACAAGATATGCGTGGCATGCTGATAGAGTGGTTTCACAAGGTTCAACACAGCCTTAAAATCTTCGGGAGTGATCGTCATATCCCAACGGGTAATGATACCGTCTTTGATATTATCAGTGGCGATTTCCTTGTCCGGTGTAAGCAGGGGATGAGAAGATGCCTGGTATTGATACGGCTGAGGATTTTCAAAAGCACGAAGCATGGCCACTACTGACATGATACGGCAGATGTTGACAGCCATTCGGGCGATGGAACTGTTCATTTCTCTGCCATTGGCAATCGTTGACCGGGTGAACAGTTCGGAAAAGAGATCATTGAACTCCTGTTTCTGTTCATCCGTGAGCCGGAGTGTGTGGAGACCATGTTCCTTGAGTAAGTTCAAGAGCTTTTTCCATTCCAGACCAATGGAGGTGAAGATGGCTTCCAAGTCCGTTTCGTTCTCGTCAAACTGATTGATCCATTGATAGATACCGTGCATATAATAGAACAGCTGGCGTGAAAAAAGTCCGTTCTCTACTGAAGGAATGAGTGGTTTCACCTGTGCGGGTGTCCCCGAAAGCAAGAGAGAGAGGTAACTTTTCTTGTTTTCCCGGTACTCCTGATTGGTACGTCGGTTGTATGCTAACCAGTCATGGTCGAATGCTCTGCGAAGCGTCTCACTCCAGTGACCGTATTCCGAACCGATGGCGGTAGAGATCGTATCCGCCTCGGTTTCGCAGATGAGGCCTGTTCCGTTGTTATCCATAATATTTTGAAGGATACCGGTACCGGTATTGTTGCCGGAGATGAGGAACATTCTGTTTAAAGGTATTTCGGGGATTTCCGCTTTGGCACGCTCTTTGCCCATCATTTCGTAGGCGACTTTTGCCTTTTTGTAGACATTCATCTCTTTTTCAACTTGTTGGCGGATATCATCGTGGATAGGCATAACGAGCAGGCGGATGAGTGATAGTACTCCCTTGCCCGAGGCTGCCGGAGCTACAATGAAGGATTGCATACAGGGCGATTGGTATTTGCCGGCATAATGACATCTCACGTATCGTTCCATGGTGGCACCCAGGGCAGTCAATGCTCCGAGCAAGAGTACGTCTTTTTGAGTGACGGTAGTGCCATAGCTTATGATGCGCAGCAGTAGCTTCGGCCAGTCTTCTAAGGTGAAAGTGGGTAATGGGTGATGCGGGTCGCTGCCTTCCAGCAGCTCTTCTGATTCACTCTTTTCTTCTTCTACTTTATTATATACATGCGCGTGTGTGGAAAAATTGTGCGGTGAACTTTCTGTACCTACTGTACCCGTCCGGTTGTTCATAACTTCCTTCCGGTCTTCCCTGCAGATTTTTACTCCTGTCGATTCAGCGAGGTGAAATGCCGTTCCGAGATGTATTGCTCCCTGCTGTTTCGTGAGTGCATTGGAAAACATTCGTTCGGCATGGGCGGATTGATACTTGGCGGAAATCCGGCACAGGCGATGGAAAAACTCCCGTCCTGCTTCACCACAGTCCGTTGCGATGGCGAATGCTAATTGTACATACTCAGCGTAAGTGGGTGCAATGTCGGCACCTGCTGTTTCGACTGCTTCGGTGAGGAGGCGTAAAGATTCAATATCGGTCATTTTTTGATAATTGACAATTGACAAATGATAATTGACAATTGAAGTTTGATCATTCGTGATTATAATTTAATATTCTCTGAATAGTGCTTGTGGGTCATGGCTGAGGAAGCAGGCTCTTACGATGTCTTTGCCGGAGGTGTCTACGGCTTTTTGAACTGATTCGATGGAGTTGTTCATTTCTGATCCGTAGGTCATTTCTACGTATTCCATTGCCCAGCTCATACTCTCTCTTACATTACGGCTCTGATCGTCTGTGTACAGGTTGCTGTAAGGTACGAATGTTTTCACACCCCGGTTGCTGGGACTGATAAATGAGAGTACAGGGTGGAGGAAAGGATCGTCGAACAGTGTACGACGCATTTCTACGGCTTTCTGATAGGAGTCGAGGTTATCTATATCTACCACTACGAGTCCGGAAGGAGATGCGAAGAATTTACTGTTCCGGCGGATGAATGTGCCGCACGGAGTCACGTATGGCAGCAAGGATGTTTTCGCCATTCGTATATCTTCGGCGCTGCGCACCTGTTCGGTCAGTGCTTTGAGATTTTCATTGCAGGTGATCATCTGATATACTTGCTCTACTGAGACTTCGCAGAAGGGAGTGAGAGTGGCGGGTGTAACGGTTTGTCCTTGTTCGTTCCTGATGGGAGCAATCGGGGGCATGAAATAAGACATTCTGAAAAAGTTTTGCATAGAATACTTCTATTAGGACGTTTAGTAAATGACTTTGACTTTCAAAGCATGGTGCGAAAGTAAGACAAATAAAATAAGTCGAGTTCAGATATGTCTGAAGTAGTGTGAAAATGTTTAATATATAAGACGTGTTTTTAACTAATAATAAGAAAAATGGAAAATAAAATTGTGCATCCTAAACTCGGTGAGTTTATTGAAAAGGTGCTTAAAGTAGCACATGTGAATCTTTCAAAAATGTGTCAAGAGATACATATGGGGCCTGCTACTTACCAAAAGGTAAAAAAGGGGAAGAAAAAGATCTGATTCATTATGAGCGTATTCTTGAATATTATTATAGGACTCGCACCGAAGAAGAGTTCTTGGAGAAAGTGAATGAGTGGGCAAAACTTTATATTCGGTGCAAGAAGGGGCAGGATGATATTTGATATCTTACGATTTATACTTTTTTATTCCTCTCTTAATTTGTTTTATCACAAATATTTGGTATTTTCGGACGCTTTTTGGACAAACGACTTGAATTACTAATAGTTTATTATATGGAAAATATCGAAACAGCGATCCTGCTGATGGTGGTCGGCATGGCTACCGTATTTGTTATTCTGCTGATTGTGATTTATTTAGGTAAGTTACTGATTACTCTTGTCAACAAGTATGCTCCCGAAGAAGTGATTCCTGCGAAGAAGGAAGCGCTACAAGGTCCTGCGCCTATTCCGGGTAATATAATGGCGGCTATCACAGCAGCTGTGAATGTGGTGACATTAGGAAAAGGAAAGATTACAAAAGTAGAAAAGTTATAAACCTATCAAAAGTATATCATAGAAAAACATGAAAAGAGAAGTTAAGTTTAGTCTGGTTTTCCGAGATATGTGGCAATCTGCCGGAAAATATGTACCTCGTGTAGACCAACTCGTAAAGGTAGCTCCTGCCATCATTGAAATGGGCTGTTTCGCCCGTGTAGAAACAAATGGCGGAGGTTTTGAACAAGTGAATTTATTGTTTGGTGAAAACCCGAATAGAGCCGTGCGCGAATGGACGAAGCCGTTCCACGAAGCCGGCATACAGACACACATGCTCGACCGTGCATTGAACGGACTCCGTATGAGCCCCGTTCCGGCAGACGTCCGCAAGTTGTTCTACAAAGTAAAGAAAGCACAAGGCACAGATATCACCCGTACATTCTGCGGATTGAACGACGTACGCAATATCGCTCCTTCCATCACGTATGCCAAAGAGGCAGGCATGATCTCACAGTGTTCACTCTGTATCACCCATTCGCCGATCCACACGGTAGAGTACTACACCAATATGGCGTTAGAACTTATCAAGCTGGGGGCGGACGAGATTTGCATCAAAGACATGGCAGGTATCGGTCGCCCCGTTTCATTGGGCAAGATCGTGGCCAATATCAAAGCGGCACATCCTGAAATTCCTATTCAGTATCATAGTCATGCCGGTCCCGGTTTCAACATGGCAAGCATCCTCGAAGTATGCGAAGCCGGTTGCGACTACATTGACGTAGGTATGGAACCGCTTTCATGGGGTACGGGACACGCCGATCTTCTCAGCGTACAGGCTATGCTGAAAGATGCCGGATATCAGGTACCGGAAATCAATATGGAAGCCTACATGAAAGTGCGTGCGCTGATTCAGGAATTTATGGATGACTTCCTCGGCTTGTATATCAGCCCGAAGAACCGTCTGATGAACTCGCTGCTGATCGGTCCGGGACTTCCTGGCGGTATGATGGGTAGTCTGATGGCTGACCTCGAATCGAATCTGGAATCTATCAACAAGTATAAAGCCAAACATAACCTGCCGTTTATGACACAGGATCAGCTGCTGATCAAGCTATTCAACGAAGTGGCGTATGTATGGCCCCGCGTCGGTTATCCTCCATTGGTAACTCCGTTCAGCCAGTACGTGAAGAACCTTGCCATGATGAATGTGATGGCAATGGAGAAAGGCAAGGAACGCTGGGGAATGATTGCCGACGATATCTGGGATATGCTGCTAGGTAAAGCAGGACGCCTGCCGGGTACACTGGCTCCCGAAATCATCGAGAAAGCCGAACGTGAAGGACGTAAATTCTTCGAAGGTAATCCGCAGGACAATTACCCCGACTCACTCGACAAGTATCGCAAGCTGATGAAGGAAAACAAATGGGAAGTGGGAGAGGACGACGAAGAACTCTTCGAATATGCCATGCATCCGGCTCAGTATGAGGCTTACAAGAGTGGAAAAGCGAAGGAAGACTTCCTGGCAGACGTGGCAAAACGTCGTGCAGAGAAAGATAAATCGCCGGAAGAAGATGCAAAACCAAAAACACTGACTGTACAGGTGGACGGACAGGCTTATCGTGTGACGGTAGCATACGGAGATGCCGAACTGCTTGCTGCACCTGTAGCTGCAGCTCCGGCAGGAGAGGGCAAAGATGTTCTTTCTCCGCTGGAAGGTAAATTCTTCCTGGTGAAGAATGCGCAGGAATCTGCCTTGAAAGTTGGCGATGCGGTGAAAGAGGGCGATGTGCTTTGTTATGTGGAAGCAATGAAGACTTACAACGCTATCCGTGCCGAATTTAGCGGTACGATAACTGCTATCTGCGCTAATCCGGGAGACACTGTTTCAGAAGATGATGTATTAATGAAGATAGGATAATGAACGAGATATTTGAGAACTTATATGACATGACTGCGTTCAGCAATATCATTGCCGAACCGCAGTTTCTGATAATGTATGCCATCGCGTTCGTCCTGCTTTATCTGGGTATCAAGAAACAGTACGAACCGTTGCTGCTTGTTCCGATTGCTTTCGGTGTGTTGCTTGCCAACTTCCCCGGAGGAGATATGGGAGTGATACAGGCAGACGAGAATGGTATGGTGATGATAAACGGTGTGATGAAGAATATCTGGGAAATGCCTTTGCATGACATTGCGCATGAACTGGGAATTATGAACTTCATCTATTATATGCTGATCAAGACCGGTTTCCTGCCTCCGATCATCTTTATGGGGGTCGGTGCGTTGACGGACTTCGGACCGATGTTGCGTAATCTGCATCTTTCCATCTTTGGAGCTGCTGCACAGTTAGGTATCTTTACTGTTCTGTTGGTAGCCATCCTGATGGGATTCACTCCGCAAGAAGCTGCTTCACTGGGTATTATCGGTGGTGCGGACGGACCGACAGCCATCTTTACAACGATCAAGCTGGCTCCGCATTTGCTGGGTCCGATCGCTATTGCCGCTTATTCTTATATGGCACTGGTGCCTGTGATCATTCCGTTGGTAGTGAAGCTGTTCTGTACTAAGAAAGAACTGAGCATCAACATGAAGGAACAGGAAAAGAAATATCCTTCGAAGACGGAAATCAAGAATCTGCGTGTACTGAAGATTATTTTCCCGATTGTAGTGACTACGATTGTAGCTCTCTTCGTCCCAAGTGCAGTACCTTTGATCGGTATGCTGATGTTCGGTAATCTGGTGAAAGAAATCGGAAGCAATACTTTCCGTCTGTTCGACGCTGCTTCCAACAGTATCATGAATGCTGCTACTATCTTCCTCGGACTTTCGGTAGGTGCAACCATGACGGCTGAAGCCTTCTTGAACTGGACGACAATCGGTATTGTCATCGGTGGTTTCCTTGCATTTGCTCTTTCTATTACCGGTGGTATCTTCTTTGTGAAGTTAGTGAATCTATTCTCCAAGAAGAAGATTAATCCGCTGATCGGAGCGACCGGACTGAGTGCCGTTCCGATGGCAAGCCGTGTGGCGAATGAGATTGCGTTGAAATACGATCCGAAGAATCATGTATTGCAGTATTGTATGGCAAGTAACATCTCAGGGGTAATCGGCTCGGCAGTAGCTGCAGGTGTACTGATCTCCTTCCTTGCATAATAAAAAGAACAACCAATAAAGATTAGGCACGGATTACGCGGATAAACACGGTTTTTAGTTACTCAACTCTTAAAACCGTGAAATCCGTGTCATCCGTGCCTAATTTTGTTTTTATCTATTCGCTGGTCACCTTCTTGTATTCAGCCACAGCCATCTTCTCTGCCAGATAAGCATTGATCAGATTGGTGTGTGCTTGCGTCCATGACAACTGGGCGGAAAGTACATCTACCATGCTCGCTTTTCCTTCATTGTAGGAGAAAGTGGCCAGATCCAGATTCTCATTTGCCAGACTCATGTTTTCTTTCGCTGTTTTCACCTGAGATTCTGTTTCCGTCAGTTTGGTGAGAGCTGCCGACAGTTCTTCGTTGATATTGTCCGTCATATAACTCTGTTGCAACTTTTGTATTCCGATATATGCCTTCTGCTGTCGGTTCGTCTTGAAACGGGCTCCCCAGCGGAAAATGGGAATATTCAGATTGACTCCTACGATGGGATTAAAAGATACGTCGTATCCCAAGTTGGGTGTGGCCGTTGCCCAGCCACCGCTGAAATACATGTTTAATTGGGGATTGAACTGGCTGAGAGCCGCTTTACGTTGTGCCTGGCTCTTCATGATGTTTACTTCCGTACTGGCATAATCGGCACGTCGTTGCAAAACATCTTCCAGAGGCAGTATCCGGACAGGAGCGGAGATCATTCCGATGTTGTACAGGCTGTCTACAGGAGTATTCGGTGCTTCTCCCATCAGAATATTCAGTTGTTGCAGCGCTAATGTATAATTCTGGCGGGCTTTGATATACTGCAGTTCCGCTTCTTTCAGCCGGGTGGAAATCATCAGAAGATCTGTACGGCTGATCATTCCGTCATCGAAACGGTCCTGAATAATGTCATATTGCTGTTTGACAATGCTCTGGTATTTGTCGGCCGCTTGTAGCATGGCTTTTGAAGCGGAGGCATTCCAGTAGACAGCATCACTTTGATAGTGAATCTGGTCTAACGTGAGTTCCTCGTTCAGTTGGTTCAGCTTTTCGTCTGCCTTCGCTATCTGATGTTGGGCATTGAGCGCACCGCCTGTGTAGAGTGGCTGTGATACGACAAATACTCCCTGGTAGGTATGGTTGCGGTATTCGCCCACCGGTTCGTTCCATGCGCTAAGGTCGCTCATGTTCAGGGTACCGTCTGCATTTACGTCGATTTTCGGCAGGAAACCTGTATGGGCTATCTTTCGCGCCTCCGAACTGGCCAATGTCTTTAGTTTTTGTTGTTTCAATATCTGGCTGTAAGCCTCCACTTTTTCGCGGTAGGCGTCCTGACTCAGGCAGGGCTGTTGCGCCCAGGCTGTGGAGCCAAGGAGCAACAGTGAAAATAGTATGAGTTGGGTTTTCATTTCTTTCATGGATAATCTTTTTAGTTGACAATTGACAGTTGACAATTGACAATTGTCAGTTGATGGTTATTGTTCTCCTTTGATCCGGTGGATGGCGCAATAGGCTACAGGAAGGACGAATAGTGTCAATGCCGAGGCTACTAACAGTCCGCCCATGATGGTGGCGGCCATTCCGCCGAACATGGCGTCGAACAGTAGCGGCAACATACCCAGAATCGTTGTTCCGGAGGCCATCGCTACCGGAATGATGCGACTGGTCGTGGCACTGATGACTGCGTCCAGCGGTTTTTTGCCTGCTGCTGTTTCCAAATCGATTTGGTCTACCAGTACGATAGCGTTCTTGATGTTCATACCAATCAGACCTAGCAGACCCAATATGGAGAAGAAGTCGAACGACTTGCCGAGTACGAGCAGTCCCAACACGATACCGATGAAGATCAGCGGCAGCATTAACAGGATGACGGTCGGCTTGCGATACGTCTTGAACAAGAAGAGCAGCGTCACAAACATCAGGAAGAATGTCAGCGGTAAGTTTTTGGCCAGCGCTTCATTCGATTCCACCTGACTTTCCTGTTCGCCGAAATACTTCATGGTATATCCTTCCGGTATTTTTATCTCTTGCTGTACTTGCGACCATACCTGGTTGAAAGCGGAAATCGCATTGGTTCCGCGACGCGGGTCGCATTGTGCCATCATCACCATCTGCCGGTTATAGTCTTTCACGTTCGAGAACCGGTACTGGAAGTCAAATTCAGATACTACCTGTTCCAGGCTGGTCGTCTCGTTGCCTGTCCCGAATACGGGCAGTGTGCGCAGATCATTGATCCGGAATGAATCCAGCTGGTTATTTTTCAATAGGATAGGAAGTACCTGATCTCCCTGCCGGTATTCTCCCAAAGTCATTCCTGTGGTACCGATCTGAATGCTCTGTGCCATTCCCTGTCGGGATACACCCAGCGGTTGTGCCCGTTCCGGGCTGTAAACCGGTTTCCAGACGGGTATCTTGTTTCCCCACGAATTGCGGATATTAATTAAATCCGGATTCTGGTGCATAATGGCTATTGCCTGATTGGTAAGTGATACAAGCGTATCCACATTCGGACCGATAAAGCCGATTTCGATAGCCGCATCCACTGCGGGGGACAGTTTGAACAAGCTGGTCCGTGTGATTGCACTCGGATAATTGGCTTTCATATATCCGTCAAAATCTTCTTCGTATTCTTTCGTATATTTACTGTCTGTCAGTTCGACGAGTACATTGGCAAAATTCGGTTTCGGACCTACGGAAGTGGAGGCAAGGTAATACCTTAGCGGGGTGCTGCCGAATGTGATGGATACCTTTTTTACTTCCGGCTGCTTCGCCAGGTGCTCTTCTACCGATTTCATCTCTTTCACTACGTCATTGATGCTGTATCCGTCCGGATAGAATACATCCGCCCGGAAATAAGGCTTATCGAGCGACGGGAAGAAGTTCTGCGGCATCGTTCCCATAATAATGAGCGAGATGATGAAGAGGATCACCATGGATACCAGTGTCACTGCTTTCTTGCGGATCAATACTCCGAGAACGGAAGCGAACTTATGATAGAACGGCTTGTCGTATGGATCTTTCGTGCTGTCGCCTGTTTTGGCTTTCAGAATGAAATTTCCGAATACGGTAGTCTGCGTCAGGGCAAGTACCCAGCTCAGTCCTAGTGAAATGGCAAGTACCACAAACAGCGGTTTTACGATTTCCGCTACAGCAGAGGGAGCAAGGTAAAGCGGCAGGAAGGAGCAGATGGCAATGAAAGTTGCTCCGAGCAAGCCCCATTGTGGTCCGGTTGCTCCGTCTATCAGGGCTTTCCGTCGGTTTACACCTCGGGCAATGGCTATTTGGGCGTTGTCCGTCACTACGATGGCGTTGTCCACCAGCATACCCATGGCGATGATAAATCCTGCCAGAGACGTTCTGTTGAGTCCGACGCCGAAGAAAGACATGATGAGCAGTGTACCTCCGATAGAGAAAATCAGCGAAGAGCCGATGAGCAGACCGGCACGGAGCCCCATCACCAGCATGATAATGACAATCACGATCAGGATGGATTCGATCAGGTTGATGATAAATCCGTTGTTGGCTTCGTTGGCGATCTCGTTTTCGAGGTAGAGGCTTTGCAGTTCCAGTCCCACAGGCATGAGGGGGAGGAGCTCGTTCAGTTTTACTTTTACGTTCTCACCCGTCTGCACTACATCTCTTTGCGGGTCGGTGGAAACACCGATGCCGATAGCCCGTTTCCCGTTCACATGCATGATGTTGGATGGAGGGTCGAGATAACCTTTCTCGATCACGGCTATGTCGCCCAGTTTCACCTGTCCGGCTTTGGTGGTGATTACCTGGTTGCGGATATCGTCTATGTTGGCATACATTCCGTTGGCTGTCACCCGTAACTGCTGTACGCCTGCACGGATTTCTCCGGTGTTGATAATCTGGTTCTGCGATTGCAGCAGGTTGGCCAGCTGTTTGGGATCGATCCCCATTCCCACCAGTTTGTTGGTAGAAACGAAGATGTTGACTACTTCCGTCTGTACGCCAAACAGCGCTACTTTCATCACGCCGTCTGCTGTGACAACCTGCGTCTTGATCCGTTCCGCCCAGTTGCGCATTTCCTCATAGGTGAAGCCGTCATCTGCCGTCAGTCCATAATAAATGCCGAATACGTCGCCGAAATCATCGGAGACGGTCGGGGTGGAAGCACCGCTGGGCAGCTGCGGTTGAATATTGAGCACTTTGCGTCGCAGTTCGTCCCATTTCTGAGGGATGGAACTGGCGGAAAGTGAAGGTTGCAGTTCGAACGTGATTTTGGAGAGCCCGTACATGGACTCTGATTTTATCTTGTACACGCCGCTCATACTTTGTATCTCACGGGAGATAGGCTCTGTGATCAGCCGTTCTACTTCTGCCGGTTCGGCTCCCGGATAGCGTGTCATGATGACCGCTGATTTGATAACGAAGGGGGCATCTTCTTTCTTACCCAGCTTTCCGAAGGAGGTAATACCTCCAATCAGCAGTACGGCAAGGAAGAAATAGATGATCTTCGTGTTATCCAGTGAATATTTTGCTAAATTCATTTGTCTATTGATTTAATACTTTCTCCTTCTACCAACTGGTATACTCCTGCTATGACGATTTGTTCTCCGGGTTTCAGTCCTTCGGACACGAGTACTTGCGCCTCTCCTGTGGGGGCATTGACGACGATTTTGCGTTTGTGCACTTTGTTGTCCTCTACTACCCAGACATACATGTTGTTTCCGTCACTTTCGCCGAAAACAGCACTGAGCGGGATGATTGTCCAGCTATCCTGCACCAATGGGCCTACATCGGCTGTGAAACGGATGCTGCAAGTGAAGCCGGGCTTCACGGCATATAAGTCCCGGTCGAATGAAGGGTCGTCGATAGTGATGCTGACCGGAATACCCGTTCCTTCGGTGGATATGTCCAGATATTCCTCCAGTCTCGCCTTGAACACATGGCCCTTGAAGGTATCAAACTCTACAAGGAAACGGGGATCTTTGGCACGGAGGAGATAAAGATATGCATCCGGTATGGTGAACTTGATACGCAGGTTCTGTGTGTTGACCAGTTGTACGATCCCTTCTCCTGAATTGACACGCTGGTAGTTCTCCACCAACCGCTTCTCGATAGAACCGTCGAAAGGGGCCGTCAGTTTGGTGTCACGCATGTTGTTGCTGGACAGTTCGTACTCCGATTTTGCTTTCTGATAATTGGAAAGGCTGATTTCATACTCCTGCACGGAGATCGCTTGCCGGGAGAGCAGGCGCTTGTTGCGTTCCACTTGTGCGGAAGCCGTTTCGTAGGCAGACTTGGTGGCAGCATACTGCAATGCGATATCTCTGGGATCGATAGCTGCAATCAGTTGCCCTTTTTTCACTTTCTCTCCTTCGATAACAGGCAGGCTGATGATCTGTCCGCTGACGCGGAATGCCAGTTTGACATACTCCACTGCTTCTACAATGCCGGAGAAGTCTTTTCTGATTACTGACCTTGATTCGACAATAGTTGTCTTAACAGGTCGG
This sequence comes from Bacteroides sp. B1-V-101, assembly GCF_023656585.1. Taxonomy (NCBI): domain Bacteria; kingdom Pseudomonadati; phylum Bacteroidota; class Bacteroidia; order Bacteroidales; family Bacteroidaceae; genus Bacteroides; species Bacteroides sp. B1-V-101. The sequence goes on from NZ_JAMOKH010000001.1 coordinate 61,854, forward strand.
GTGGCGGGTGCCGTCATCTCTTTTTTTTGCCCGCAGCCTTGAAATAGGATGGCTGCGAGTGCAATCACATAGATATTTTTCATAAGTCGTTCATTGTTTGGGAAGTAAACAATTTGATACTTGACTATGTTCAGTAGAGACGGGTATATTAGAAATGTGAAATTAGTATCAACATTAAAGGAAAATGATTGTTTATAGATAAAAAATGCCTTTTCTGTTGATTTTATCAGAGATTATTCCCACTTTTGCACCGCACTAGTATTACAGTCGCGGAATGCGATATGAGAATTTAATTCTCGAATTTAAGCTACGAGCATGTGGGAATATGCTCGTGGCTTCCTTAGATATACGGTTCTGTCCCCCGTGTGGAGCGTTAATGCGCCCACTGTATCTCATCCCTCGTGGACTGTAATATGTAGTGCAACGGGTCAGCAGGACCGTCTTTTTTGCCTGCTGAATATTATTATATATAATAGGAAGTATTTCTCCTGAATAGTACTATTTAATAAACCATCATTTTTCAGGAGATCAGACAATATAATGGTATGGTATATTCCCTTAACTATACCATTTTTATATTACCTGGTAATAGTTCCCCTTAGCCAGTTAATATACGGACCGCACTACTCTGTGAAGAATGGTGCGGTCCTTTAGTTTATCTATGAAACGAAAAAGAGGAAATTTCCAACCGGAAATCTCCTCTTTTTTCATCTTAACGAAAGATTGAATTATTTCTTCTTACGGTCACCGTAACGGCTCATGAACTTATCAACGCGACCTGCAGTATCTACCAATGTAGATTTACCTGTATAGAACGGGTGAGAAGTGTTAGAGATTTCAATCTTCAGCAACGGATAAGTTTCACCTTCGAATTCGATGGTTTCTTTAGTTGCTACAGTTGATTTAGACAAAAACATATCACCATTTGACATATCTTTGAATACTACCGGACGGTATGATTCTGGATGAAGGCCTTTTTTCATTTCAGTATCTGTTTTTTTAATTTATATTCTGTTACTATTTTGGTAAGAAATAGTGTAATGGTCATTTTCAGAGCGCAAAGATAGCACATTTCTCCGGAATAGAAAAAACTTTGCTGAAAAAACTTCTGTGAATTATGCTATTTCTATGAATTATATGATTGGCACGAAAAGAATGTCTTGTGCTTTTTATGGTATAATACCTGTTTTGGGATAGAACCTTTCAGCCGTTTATTTGCTAGGTGGACATTACAATCTAATGTCAGACCCGCTTACGGATGAATATTTGCTGATCGATTTAAACCTTTTTCTATTATATTTTTCTTTCCGATGCTCGTTATTCGGTGGATAATGCTTACTTTTGCGTAGAATTTTAATTCACTAACAATAAACTTTAAACAAAATGGTTAATTACAAAGACTTAGGATTGGTAAACACAAGAGACATGTTTGCTAAGGCTATTAAGGGTGGATACGCTATCCCAGCATTCAACTTCAACAATATGGAACAGATGCAGGCTATCATCAAGGCTGCAGTAGAAACAAAATCTCCGGTGATTCTTCAGGTTTCTAAAGGTGCTCGTCAGTATGCTAACGCTACTTTGTTGCGTTACATGGCTCAGGGTGCTGTAGAGTACGCAAAAGAATTAGGTTGCGCACATCCTGAAATCGTTCTTCACCTTGACCACGGAGATACTTTTGAAACTTGCAAATCTTGCATCGATTCAGGTTTCTCTTCAGTTATGATCGACGGTTCTCATCTTCCTTACGAAGAAAACGTTGCTTTGACTAAGAAGGTGGTTGAATACGCTCATCAGTTCGACGTAACAGTTGAAGGTGAACTTGGTGTATTGGCAGGTGTAGAAGATGAAGTTTCTTCTGACCACCACACATACACTGACCCTGAAGAAGTAATCGATTTCGCTACTCGTACAGGTTGTGACTCATTGGCTATCTCTATCGGTACTTCTCACGGTGCTTACAAGTTTACTCCGGAACAGTGCCACATCGATCCGGCTACCGGTCGTATGGTTCCTCCTCCATTGGCTTTCGAAGTATTGGATGCTGTAATGGAAAAACTTCCGGGATTCCCTATCGTACTTCACGGATCATCTTCAGTTCCTGAAGAAGAAGTTGAAACAATCAACAAGTTTGGTGGTGCTCTGAAAGCTGCTATCGGTATTCCTGAAGAAGAATTGCGTAAAGCTGCCAAGTCTGCTGTTTGCAAAATCAACATCGACTCAGACTCTCGTCTGGCTATGACTGCTGCTATCCGTAAGACTTTCGCTGAAAAACCAGCTGAATTCGACCCACGTAAGTATCTTGGTCCGGCTCGTGACAACATGGAAAAACTGTACAAGCACAAAATCCTTAATGTGCTGGGTTCAGACAACAAATTGGCTGAATAATCACAGATTATCCTATTATATAGAAAGGCTGCAATCGTTTGACGGTTGCAGCCTTTTTTACGTAATATCCTTTATCTGCTTATTCCGGTTTCTGAGCGGGCACATTTCCTCCCAAGAAGAAATCTTCTATCTTTTGCTTACTTTGAATGTCTTTCAGCCAGTTAGCTGCAGCATTATAATAATTCTTAGTGCCTAAAACGAGTTCGCCTCGTTCGTTTAGTTTCGCTTCTTCTTCCTTATCTTCTTTCGGGCGTGTTTTTAAGAATGCTTCCAGACAGCGTTCGGTGTTTTTCTTGTCTTTCAGCGAATAGAAATAAATGAAAGCCATATCATAGAGCAGCTTATGATTTTGTTTATCGTATTTCCGGTAGCGTTCTCTGATCGATTCAATCTGCTCTTTAGGCATCTGTGCCATTTTGTAGCAGTCGGTCATGCCAATATAGAGCCGTACCATATTACTGTCTTTGGGAATAGTCAGATCAAGCGCTTTTTCGAGATACTCTACGCCTAACTTCTTCCATGAAGTCTTGGCGCAGGCACGGCCGAGATAATAAAGCAGGTTTACGTTTTCAGGATCATGTTTTCGGGCGGCTTCCAGAAAGTCATGTGCTTCGTAATATTTCTCTTCCGCATAATAGCTGATACCCAGATAATAACAGGTATGAAAAGAACTGTCGCCCTGGCTCACCAGGTATTCATAACGCTGGATAGCGGTAGGATAATCCTTATTCAGACAATATGCCAGTGCATTCTGGCGGTTGACAGCGATGTTGGTGGTGTCAATCTGCCGATATTTCTCCGTGGCTTCAATTGCTTCGTTGAAATAAGAACCGGCTATGTTCAGTGCGGCGAGCTTGGCGGCGGCAAGATAGTCGTCGGGGTATTTCTCCTGTATATTATAGTAGCACCCCGTGGCGGGGAGAAGCTCTCCCATACCTTCGAAACTTTGGGCCTGCAGATGCAAGGCGATGGCGGAACTGTCTTTCTCTGTCATCAGACTACTTTCTCCTAAAGCATCCTGAAACTTCTGTAAAGAGAGCAGTAGTCCGATGTATTGAATACGCACATATTTGTTTTCCGGATTCAGATCAAGTGCCTGTTCATAATATTTCAGTGCCTGTTGGTATTTGGCCAATGAACGGCAGCATTCGGCTGCTTCGATATATGCACGGGTATTGGCAGTGTCATTGGTTATGATTTCCTGATAAGTGGAAAGTGCTTCTGTATTCATCCCAAGTCCCCGTTGTGCTTTACCTTTTTGCAAGAGTAGGGGAATTGTCGGCTTTTCTTTGGCAATGAGAGTGAGAGCTGCCTCGTAATCGTAGTTTGCTATTGCTTCCTGAACATGATTGATGCGCTGCGCCATCACCAGGGTGGTGGTACAAAGGAAGGCGAGGAGAATAATCCGTTTCATAAATATTTATTTTAGTGTGTCGTAACAAAGACGCAAGATGCTAAAAAATATCGTATTTACGAATTATTCGTAGCCTTTTTGGAATAGATTAACGGAATGATAAGAGAAGATAACATAATGATAAGTGCGGATATTGCATCTAAAACAGCAATATCCGCACCTAATATTTTGTCCCGGCATTCCGAATGGAAGCCTGACAGGGGCACCTTGTCCCTACATTAAGAATCCTAACAGGATACCGGCAGCAACAGCTGAACCGATTACACCTGCTACGTTCGGACCCATAGCGTGCATCAGCAAGTAGTTGGTTGGATCATATTCCAGACCGACAACTTGTGAGATACGTGCAGAGTCGGGAACGGCAGATACACCTGCATTACCGATCAACGGATTGATCTTATTGCCCTTCTTGAGGAAGAGGTTGAAGATCTTAACGAAGATCACACCTGATGCGGTAGCAATGATAAATGACAGTGCACCGAGGGCAAAGATCTTGATGGAGTCGAGTGTCAGGAACTCGGAAGCCTGAGTAGAGGCACCTACTGTCAAACCTAACAGGATAGTGATAACGTCAATCAGCGGACCGCTGGCTGTGTTAGCCAGACGACGGGTTACACCACTTTCTTTCAACAGGTTACCGAAGAACAGCATACCCAGCAGAGGCAGACCGGAAGGAACCAGGAAGCAGGTCAGCAACAGACCGATAATCGGGAAAATCACTTTCTCTGTATGAGAAACGGCACGTGGCGGTTTCATACGGATAACGCGTTCGTGTTTGGTGGTGAGCAGACGCATGATAGGCGGCTGTATCACCGGAACTAACGCCATATAGGAGTAGGCGGATACCGCAATGGCTCCCATTAAGTTAGGTGCCAGCTTGGACGAAAGGAAGATAGCCGTCGGACCATCTGCTCCACCGATGATACCGATAGCACCGGCCTGCATCGGGTCAAATCCCATTTCCAATGCGATCATGTATGCACCGAAGATACCAAACTGGGCAGCCGCACCGATCAGCATCAGCTTCGGATTGGAGATTAGCGCCGAGAAGTCTGTCATGGCACCGATACCTAAGAAGATGAGCGGTGGATACCAGCCGGACGTTACTCCCTGATACAATATGTTCAATACAGAACCTTCTTCATATATACCGACTTTTAGTCCGGCGTCCATATTGAAAGGTATATTACCGATCAGAATACCGAATCCGATAGGAATTAACAACATCGGCTCGAACTCTTTGGCTACAGCTAAGTAAATAAAGCCTAAACCGATAATGATCATAGCAATATGTCCACCTGTCGCGTTGGCAAATCCCGTGTAGGTCCAGAAATCGGCAAGGTTATTTCCTAAAAAGTTAATAAAATCTCCCATATTATTCAATAATTACGAGGTCATTACCTTCAAGAACAGAATCTCCCTTGTTGACATTGATGGCAGTCACTTTACCGTCTTTGTCTGCATTGATATTGTTTTCCATCTTCATGGCTTCCAATATAATGATAGTCTGTCCTCTTTTCACTGTATCACCTACATTTACTTTGATGTCAAGGATAACGCCTGGCAGTGGGGACTTAACGCCTGATTTGCCGGTAGAAGGAGCAGCCGGTTTTACTACCGGTGTGGTAGGAGCAGCCGGTGAGTTAGGCATAGGGCGTACTACTGCCGGTTTGGGAGTAGCTTTCGGTTGTTTCTCCATTTCTACTTTGTAATGCGTACCGTTCACTTCTACATGAGCGATATTATCTTCAATATCTCCGATGGTTACTTTGTATGAGTTACCGTTGATTTTATATTTATATTCTTTCATCGTTTTATCTTTTTAGGGAATGATTTACTTTCTGTTAGGATTTTCACGCAAGGTGTAAATCTTCGAACTCCACGGTGAATAACTGCGCTTCACACGAGTGATGGTCAGCACCGTTTCTTCTACGTCGTGTACCTCATCCTGCATTTCGTGTAATGCCATTGAAATAGCAGCATAAACTTCACCCGGAGCCTGTGAAAGCTCTTTCGCTTCGACTTTATCGATGCCTTTAGCCTTCATCGCATTGCGTTTGCTCAGGTTGACAGCAACTTTACCTACCACCTTGAAGGCAATGAAGAGAAGAATCAATCCGCAGAATACTACGCTCATGGCTGAAATAGACATACCGATACCGACTGAGTCATGTTCTTCGAACTTTTCCATCTTGGCATTACTGTCAAGGGTTTTGTTGTTCGTGCTCGGGGTTACGTATTTGTCTTTGCTTCCGCCTTTTACTTCCCAGTCTGCTGCTCCGTCGCTTATGCGTGCATAAGACTGGTTGGGACCTAAAGTTCCTGCTGGTATGACAACTTGATCAAGTAGCTTTCTGCCTGAATCAAAAAGACCGACCCAATTGGCTGTTTCGGGATTCAGTTTGAAGCTGGTATGGAAGGTTCCACGATTAGGTTCGCCATCTGCCCAAAATAACGCATGTTGGCGTGGCTTTACTAATGTAAGTATGTCACCTTTTGGGATAAAATAGGTTACTGTATCGCCCGGCTGGCTGCTTACTTTCAATAAACAAGCTGCTAAGTCTGCGCTACCGTATGATTTGTTGAATATTTCAATCCATGCACTGTGCAAGCCGTAGTCATCCTGAAAGTTGTTTTGATTGTCTATCAGGACTTCATTCAGCAATAGCTTATTGTTCGACTTTTGCTCTCCGCAGGAAGTCAATCCAATCAGCAACAGCAGAGAAAGGAATATTCCGATTTTGGTTTTGTTCATAATCGTTCTTGTTTTAATGTGAAAAGTTGGATTACAACGGAATATTACCATGTTTCTTCGCCGGGTTAGACAGTTTCTTAGTCTGCAACTGCTGCAAAGCACGGATCACGCGGAAACGTGTGTTACGGGGTTCGATGACATCATCGATGTAACCATACTTAGCTGCATTATAAGGATTGGCAAACAGTTTTGTATATTCTGCTTCTTTTTCGGCAAGGAACTGAGCCGGATTTTCCTGGTCTTTGGCTTCACGCGCGTACAATACTTCTACTGCACCTGCACCACCCATTACAGCGATTTCAGCTGTTGGCCAAGCATAGTTCATGTCACCACGAAGTTGTTTACAACTCATCACGATGTGAGAACCACCGTAAGATTTACGCAATGTGATTGTTACTTTAGGTACAGTAGCTTCACCGTAAGCATACAGCAGTTTGGCACCATGAAGGATAACGCCATTGTATTCCTGGCCTGTTCCCGGAAGGAATCCCGGTACGTCTACCAACGACACGATAGGGATATTGAAAGCATCGCAGAAACGAACGAAACGTGCGCCTTTGCGAGATGCGTTGCTGTCGAGTACACCGGCAAGGAATTTAGGCTGATTGGCTACAATACCTACAGACTGACCGTTGAAACGGGCAAAACCGATAATGATATTCTTGGCATAGTCTTTCTGGATTTCCAGGAATTCACCGTTGTCCACGATAGCGCTGATAACCTCGTACATATCATACGGTTTGTTGGGGCTGTCGGGGATAATATCGTTCAGAGAATCTTCCAGACGGTCGATCGGATCTGTGCAATCCACGTATGGAGCTTCTTCGAGGTTGTTTTGAGGAATATAGCTCAGAAGTGTGCGGATCAATGCCAGACCTTCTTCTTCTGTTTTGGCAGTGAAATGAGTAACACCCGATTTGGTAGAGTGAACGCTTGCTCCGCCGAGGTTTTCCTGGCTTACGTCTTCACCGGTTACAGTTTTCACTACTTTCGGACCTGTAAGGAACATATAAGAAGTACCTTCCATCATCAGTGTGAAGTCTGTCAGTGCCGGAGAATAAACAGCACCGCCGGCACAAGGACCGAAGATACCGGAAATCTGCGGAATGACACCCGAAGCGAGGATATTGCGCTGGAAGATTTCTGCGTAACCTGCCAAAGCGTTAATACCTTCCTGGATACGTGCACCGCCCGAGTCATTGATACCGATACAAGGAGCACCCATCTTCATTGCCTGATCCATAATCTTACAGATCTTCAGTGACATTGTTTCCGACAGTGAACCTGCAGTAACGGTAAAGTCCTGTGCAAAAAGATATACGAGACGACCTTCGATAGTACCGCAACCGGTTACTACACCATCACCCGGATAGTGCTTTTTCTCCATGCCGAAGTTCGTGCATCTGTGCTCAACGAACATGTCCATTTCTTCGAAGCTACCTTCATCCAACAGCATGGCTATACGCTCACGCGCTGTGTATTTCCCTTTTTCATGTTGCTTCGCAATTGCTTTTTCGCCGCCTCCGATGCGTGCAACGGCACGGCGTTCAATAAGCTCTTTAATTTTTTCAAGTTGATTACTCATGAGTTCTTGTTGTTTTTTTAGAGTTTATGATTAGTGTTCGCAGAGTTCTGTCAGCACACCCAGTGTTGATTTCGGGTGAAGGAAAGCGATGTTCAGACCTTCGGCACCTTTGCGGGGAGCCTTGTCAATCAGACGGATTTCTTTGCTTTCTGCTTCTGCCAAAGCATTAGCTACGCCATCTTCTACGGCAAATGCTACGTGATGAACACCTGCACCTTTGTTTTCAATAAATTTAGCAATGGTGCTTTCGGGGCAAGTCGGCTCCAACAATTCGATTTTTGTTTCACCTACCTTTAAAAAAGCGGTTCTTACTTTTTGATCTTCTACTGTTTCGATGTTGTAACATTTCAGACCCAATACGTTTTCGTAGTAAGGAAGGGCTTCTTCGATGCTTTTTACAGCAATGCCCAGATGCTCAATGTGTGAAATCTTCATAACTATATTTTTTTATATGGTTTAATTATGTGCTTATATGGCATAAAACAGCACAAAGAAAGACATTTCTTGTCTAATAAAGAAATATTTCTGCATTTAATTATTGGGGAATAAAGCATAAAAAATGCTCCGGATGGGTGACAAAGACGGGTTTTGTAATCTTGAGATTACATTTAGACATAAAACTTGACCAGAAGATTATTCAGCCATGGCCAGCTGATACGGAACCAACGGCGGGTACTGCTTTGTTTGCCTCCGAAACGGAGTACGAAATCACGATAACCATGTTTGCGGAAGGGAAGTCCTACATCCATGAACTCCATGTGACGGAATCCCCGTTCATGGGCATCTTCAAGTGCTTTCCATACTGCCAGTATGCCGGGTGACTGCAGTGCATACGTCTTTCGCATTCCTCCTGAAAACCAGATAAAAGCATTTTCGCCGGAATAGATGCAGACGGAGCCGCCGATAATCTTTTCCTTGTATTTTACGATGAATATTTTTGCCTGTTTTCCTCTGATAAGCATGCTGTTCATGTGGCGGAAAAAGTCATTGGCAGGGAAATATCTCCGTATTCGTGAAGAATAAACTTTGTGCAGCATCCGCGAGAATTCCTTAATCTCTTCCACCGTATGGGCTTCTACTACTTTGGCTCCGTTTTTGAGTCCTTTCCGGATCTGACGGATACGTGACGGGCTGAAACGGTCTTCCGCTTTCTGCGTACTATGCAGAGAGTTACGGACACGCAGCCAGTTGACCGGAAAAAAGTCGTTCTTTCGGAAGAAACGGTAACCGAACATGGAATTATCCAGATTGCGGAATTCAATAAGAATGCAGGTGCGTGATGCTTCTTGTGTGAGATGCTCCAGCATTTCACCGAAAATTTCTTCCTCCTTCTCTTTACTTGCCGGTAGAGAAGTGTCCAGAAATTCACCTGCACCATATACCACACATTGTTTGACAAGAGAGGAGGGAAGCCACTTTTTGGTCTTGCGTATGGCGGCAAGCAGACGTGCTACAGGTCTGCCTTCTTCTGTTGCCACTATCAGTAGCGGGGTATATCCCGGAGTCGATTCATAGATCTGAAACAACTCCTTGGAATGAAAAGTATTGGTTCCCGGTAAATCAGGAATGTCTTTTCCGCGATAATATGTTGTTAGTTTAAGTGGCATCCAAATACAAATTTACACTTTTTATTCTTCATTCAACAATAAAAAAGAGAATTTGTTGGCTTAGCCTAAAATTTGTCTTTTTATCCTTTGCATATATTTGAGGAAAAAAAGGCTTGAAAAAGCGAATTTTTGTATTATTGTCGTCCTTTGTGAGTACAGAAGTAAAATGGAAACGTCTATGTAAAAGATTATGCTAATTGTATTTTACTAAACAAAGGAAAATTAATATTAACTTTAAATTAAAACGAATGAGAGAGAATGCATTTGTTGAAGCGTGGAAGACACAGCATAGACGCGTTTCCATGATTTTAGGGCTGACTTTATTGTGTGCCCCTTCTGCCATATCTGTTTATGCAGAAAATGGTGTGAATGATATTACTGTGCAAGCCGTCATGCAGACAAAGACAGTGAAAGGAACTGTTTTAGATGAAAATGGAGAACCGTTGATCGGTGTCTCTATTGTGGTGAAAGGTACAAGTACAGGTACGATAACTGATTTTGACGGTAAGTTCTCCATTAATCTTCCGGGCGGAAGTAAAGAACTGGTTGTTTCTTATATCGGATATAAAGAACAGGCTATCATTGTGAGCGGAAATGCCCCGCTGAATATAAAGATGGTTCCGGATACACAGGCTTTGGATGAGGTAGTGGTCATCGGTTACGGTACGGTAAAGAAACGTGATTTGACAGGTGCGGTTGCTTCTGTGAAATCAGAGGATATCACCATGAATCCGGGCGTGAATCCGATGGATGCGCTGCAAGGTAAAATTGCAGGTCTGGATATCACTAATTCTTCAGGTCAGGCAGGTTCGTCACCGACAGTTCAGTTGCGTGGTACCCGCTCTTTGCAGTTGGATGAGGATGGTAATATTTCTTCCGATGCATTTAAGCCGACTTATATTATCGATGGTATGCCGGGTGATATTGCTACCTTGAATCCCAATGATATTGAATCTATCGAAGTACTGAAAGATGCATCTTCTACGGCTATCTACGGTTCAAGTGGTGCGAATGGTGTTATTATCGTGACTACGAAAGGATCCAAGAGTGGAAAACCGGTCATCAATTTTAATGCTTATGCCGGAACGACTATGGGTGCCCGAGTTCCTAAGATGCGTACGGGTGACTCATACATTAATTATATAAAAGATTCTTATAAGCCTGTCGGTACTACTAATGAGGAGGAAATTTTCGGTGAAAGATACGACGCCATCAAAAACAACCAATGGGTAAATTGGGGAGATGAAGTATTACATTCAGGCTTGAAGCAGAACTATAGTATTTCCGTTGCCGGAGGTACTGAGAAGACGAAAGCTTATTTCTCGTTGAACTATACTGATGAGAAGAGTATGTATGAGAATGATGACTATAAAGTGTACTCTACCCGTGTCCGTATAGATCAGGAAATCAATAAATGGATGAATGCCGGTATTAATGTTCAGGCATCTTTCTCCAACAAGAATTCACGTAATGCCGTTTTGGAAAGAGCATTGTTTGCCACCCCGTTAGGTACTCCTTATAATGAAGACGGCTCTATCACGGAATTCCCGATTCCAGGTTCATCATCAGACCCGAATCCGTTAGCAGACGAACAAGATGGAGTATATAAGAATAATACTAAAGCAGGAAGGGCTTATGTTGACGCTTATCTGGAATGGAAACCGGTAAAAGGATTGTCTGTCAAGTCACAGCTTGGAGGCAGTTATTCTCAATCTCGTGCCGGTAAATTTATGGGAGAAGGCTCTTATAATGTGTTGAAAGGCAGTACGGTGGCATATGGCGAAGCTACCAATAAGACAGGATATAATTACAAATGGGAAAACATAGTAACTTATCACAATACATTTAATAAGGATCATGACCTGACGGTTACAGGGGTTACTTCCTGGAATTACAATCAGAGTGAAGAATATTATGTCTATGGTGAAAACCCGGCGACCAATGATATGTTGTGGTATGCATTGCAGAATGCTGATAATAAGAAACTGAACAGCAAATATCTGATGTCGAAAGGGATGGGCTTTATCGGTCGTGTCAACTACTCATACAAAGGTAAATACCTGTTCTCTGCTTCCAGTCGTTATGAAGCGGATTCCCGTTTGTCGAAAGACAATAGATGGAATTTATTCCCGGCAGTTTCTGTAGGCTGGAGAATCTCGGATGAAGCATTTATGGCTGGTACAAAAAGCTGGTTGGATAACTTGAAACTGCGTGTAGGCTATGGTGTTGCCGGAACTACTGCCGGTATTGCTGAATACAGTTCTATGGCATCTTTGGAAAATGTGACAACCTCTTTGGGAGGAATGACTGTTCCGTCAGCCAAGTTTACGGAGTATATCACTAACCGTAATCTGACATGGGAAAAGACTCATGACTTGAATATTGGTATTGACGCCAGCTTCCTCAATAATCGTATTGATCTGACGGTGGATTTGTATCGGACAAAAACAACGGATGTAATTCTTTCTCAGGCATTGCCGACATCTATTATGGGTAATTACACAGGTAGCACTACTTATAAAATGAACAAGAATGCTGCTGAAACAGAAAATCGCGGTATTGAACTTGCTCTTAATACCCGTAATATTGTGAAGAAAGATTTTACTTGGAGCTCAACAGTGACATTTACCGCCAACAAAGAAAAAATTAAATCTTTGATCGAAGGGCAGGATATGATGTTCAATGCAAAAAAGGGTGATATGGTGTTCAAAGTCGGCGAAGGAGTCGGTTCTTTCTATAGATATAAAGTGTTGGGTATCTGGCAATATAGCGAAAAGGAAACTGCTGCTTTGTTCGGATGCGAACCGGGCGATATTAAGCTGGATTTACCTAGTGTGAAGAAGGACGGAAATGGTTATTATTATATGAGTCCTGAAGGAGAGCGCGTTGATATTACGGCAGAAAATCCTTATGGTGTACGTGCGGATTATGATCGTCAGGTAATAGGTCGTAATACTCCGGACTGGACATTGGGCTTTAAGAATAATTTCAGATACAAAGATTTTGATTTGTCTGTCTTCCTTTATGCACGTTGGGGGCAAATGATGAACTATGGTAGTGTGATAGGTAAATATTCGCCTAACCCGGATTACAATGTTCCTACTTATTTTACTTACTATGACAAGACGATCGAAGCAGATCAGGATGTCTTGTTCTATGCTATCGATAAATCCAAGGATAGAAGTGCTTATGAAGGATATGATTCGATGTATTATGTGGATGGATCATTCTTTAAACTTAAAAACGTAACATTGGGTTATACGTTACCCGGTAAACTTACAAAACGTTTTGGTATCAGTAATCTGAGAGTTTATGCGACAATGACCAACCTGTTTACTTATTCGCCAAACAAATATGTGAAGAATTACGATCCGGAAATGAACGGAAGCATCAACTTCCCATTGTCTCGTGATTGCATATTTGGTCTTAATTTAACTTTCTAAAAAATAGCAATATGAAAAAGATATATAGTTTAGTTCTACTTGTTGCCGGTGTTTTTTCTTGGGGCTCTTGCAGTCTTGATGAAGTGAACCCCAACAACTCGGGTCAGTTCTCCGATGGTTCTTATACATTGGAAACTTATAAGGCATTCACCAACTCGTGCTATACAGCCTTGATCAACAACATCTATCAGAGTAGTGACTATCTGGTTTGTACGGAAGCGGGTACTGATATTTGGGAAGAACCTAAATCGGGCTCCAGCTATCAGCGTTATCATAGTTATAACGGTATGAAAACCGATGATAGCTATTATTATAAAGTGTGGCAATATTCTTATCTGTGTATCAACAGCTGTAATATTGTGATTGACGGAGCTGAGAATGTGACAGGGGATGAGACTGAAATTAATGAATGTGTGGCACAGGCCAAATGTCTGCGTGCTTACTATTATATGAATCTGGTAGAGCAGTTTGGAAATGTCGATTTGCAGTTGAAGGCTGCCGATAGCGAGAATATTTCTTTTGATGCTCACCGTTCTACCGTTCCCGAAATTTATGCTGCCATTATCGAAGACCTGAAGTTTGCCGTAGAGAATCTGCCCGTAAGTTTCAGTGATTACTATAGCCGCGTTACAAAGAAATCGGCGATGGGATTATTGGCACGTGCATATATTAATGGTGCCGGTTATGATCTGAAAGATACCGATGGTGTCAGCTTTCTGGAAAAAGCCTATGATACGGCGACAACCATGATTAATAATAAAGCGATTTATGAGTGGTATATGCATCCCGCTTTTGCCGATGTATTCAACGAAAATAATAATCGTAACAATGAAGAAGCTCTGTTCATAGCTGCGGGTGCCGAAAGAAATTCGGACGCTTACACCAATGGTAACTACTCACAAAGTGAAATGTTCCGTCACTTCTTACCTTCGTTGGGAACATATACGGACCTGGGTTTGGTAGACAAGACTTCAAACTTCGTATACGGTCGTCCGAATAGTAATATCTTCCTGCCATCCAAATATCTGATGGACTGTTTTGCTGCTGATATGAACGACTCTCGTTTTCGTTATTCATTTATCTCAGCTTACTCGTCTTATTCTATACCGGCATGGGGGGCGACTTATGAATATGGAGGTTCAGCGTGTGCCAAAGAAATCACAAGCACACTTGCTGCTAAATTTGGTATTCCCGCATCTAATATAGGTAAGAAAGTTTATCCTCATTTTAACTTGGAATCCAATAGTACAGCCGATGCTAATTACTGCCAGCTGGCTATCTGGAATGCAGATGGAACAGCGAAGACTACTCAGGATAAAACAGATGGTAATATTCTTCATCCTGCCATGCCTTTAGATCCGGCAGAAGCTCATCAATATGCCGTTTATTGTTCTTTGAAGACGCTGACAGAAGAGGAAAAAGCTCAATATCCGGGGTTGGTTCTTAATGTTTTCGATCTTTACGATGAGAATGGAACAGCCAGGGCTACCTATGACAAGCCTAGTGCTGCCAGTGCTTTGTGGCTATCTATTTATCCGGCTCTTTCTAAATTCAATATGCCGGGTAATAAGTTTGTCGGCAGAGACGTTCAGAGAAAAACTGTGGATGTGATGATCATGCGTATGGCGGAAGTTTACCTGATTGCTGCTGAAGCATCGGTACGCTTGAACAAGGGAGATGCTGCCAAATATATTAATGTACTCCGTACGCGTGCCGGTGCCGGTACGGTCAGTGAGTCGCAAGTGGATCTGAATTATATTTTCGATGAATATGCCCGTGAACTTTGTGGCGAATGTGGCCGCTGGTATTTGCTGAAACGTAATGCTGCTTTTGAGACTCGTTTGGCTGCTTATAATAAGCGTGCTGCCGAGCACTTTAAGAAAGAATTCTATTTGCGTCCTATTCCTACGAAATATCTGGATGCGATCAATAATCCGGCAGAATTCGGACAAAACGCCGGTTATTAATCAGTTAATTAATAATCAAGCATAATTAATAGGAGCCGGGCAGGAGATTTCTCTTGTCCGGCTCTTTGTTTCCATACCTGTATCCTGCGTAAAAGTTTAAAAAGGATTTCCGGTATATTTTCATTGTTTCCTGATACAGCTTTTTATTATTTTCTTTATTTTTGTGTGTCCAAACAAAATAGCGCTATGATAGAAGAAATGCTTGCTTATAACAGAGAGTTCGTTAAGAACGAGGGATATAAAGAATATATAACGAATAAGTATCCCGATAAAAAGATTGCTATCTTATCCTGTATGGATACACGTCTGACAGCTTTACTCCCGGCCGCACTAGGCATTAAGAACGGAGACGTTAAAATGATCAAGAATGCAGGAGGCGTCATTTCCCATCCTTTCGGTAGTGTGATTCGCAGTCTGCTTGTCGCTATCTTCGAGTTAGGTGTGGAGGAAATAATGGTGATTGCCCATTCTGATTGTGGAGCCTGCCATATGCACAGTGAAGAAATGCTTGAGAAGATGAAGGCACGGGGTATTAATGCCGATTATATTCATATGATGAGTTTTTGTGGAGTCGATTTTCATTCTTGGCTAGATGGCTTTGAAGATACGGAGAAGTCGGTAAGGGGAACGGTCGATTTTATAGTTCATCATCCTTTGATTCCGTCGGACGTGAAAGTGCACGGGTTTATCATAGACTCCACTACTGGAGAACTGACGCGAATTGTATAGGAAATCGCCCTTTCTGCCTATCAGGAACTGCATAAAACATGGTGTCACTATCGCAACAGGATAGTGTCACTATCACTGTCTCATGGTGTCACTATGTCATTGGGATACCGACACTATCCCAAATGAAAAAAATAAGGCAGCTTTTTATCGGCTGCCTTTATCTTTCTACGGTTATATACTTTCTTTGACTCATGCACTCGTTTGTAACAAACGGGGTGTCCGTGCTCTTTGATTTCTGCCTCACGGCTGGCTTTACGATTCGCTTTGATGTAATCGTCTTGTGTAATTCGTTTTTTCATAATGAATATATTTCTCAGTGCAAAGATACAATTTCATTTCTTATTACGATCGGTTTGCGCTATCTTTGCATACATAAATCAAATGAAAACGGAAATAATATGGAAAATTTCAGTGAACTGATAAAGAATCGCCGCAGTATGCGCAAATTTACGGATGAGGAGTTAACACAGGATGAGGTTGTGGCACTGATGAAAGCTGCCTTAATGTCTCCCAGTTCCAAACGTAGTAATAGCTGGCAGTTTGTGGTAGTCGATGATAAAGAAAAGTTGAAAGAACTGTCTCACTGCAAAGAACAGGCTTCTTCTTTCATTGCAGACGCTGCTTTGGCGATTGTCGTGATGGCAGATCCATTGGCGAGCGATGTCTGGATTGAAGATGCTTCTATTGCTTCCATCATGATACAGTTGCAGGCGGAAGATTTGGGGCTGGGAAGCTGTTGGGTACAGGTTCGCGAACGTTTCACTGCAACCGGAATGCCGTCTGACGAGTTTGTTCATGGAATTTTGGATATTCCTTTGCAACTGCAGATTCTTTCCGTGATTGCCATTGGACATAAGGGAATGGAACGTAAGCCTTTCAACGAAGAACACCTCCAGTGGGAGAAAATTCATATTAATAAGTTCGGAGGAAAATAACGATGGGAGCTGTCAAAGCAAATAATAATAAAGATACTTATAAGGCTACTGCCGTCGCTTTTATTGTCATCGGAACTCTTTTCCTGATAAATAAACTGCTCCCCTTTGCTTCTATAGGTTTGCCTTGGGTGATGAATAAGGACAATTTGTTGTTGTATGCCTCTATCAGTTTTCTTATTTTCAAGCGTGACAAGTCGGTCGGCTTTGTGCTGTTGGGACTGTGGCTGGTAATGAATATCGGTCTGGTAATGTCATTGCTCGGTTCCTTGTCCGGTTATCTGTTGCCATTGGCACTGTTGATCATCGGAATTATTTTATTTTGGGTTTCAAAACGTTAAAGAAACAATGAAAAGAAGTATTGAAGATACGCCCGTTGTGTTTCTCGGTGCCGGAAATCTGGCAACTAATCTGGCGAAAGCGCTTTACCGGAAAGGATTCCGTATCATGCAGGTGTACAGCCGAACGGAAGAATCGGCTCGTACGTTAGCCAATGAAGTGGAAGCGGAATATATCACTGATTTAAAAGGCGTATCGAATGAAGCGAGATTATATATTATTTCATTGAAAGATGCCGCTTTCGTCGAACTGTTGCCTCAGATCACTGATGGAAAGCAGCATGCGCTGCTGGTACATACGGCAGGCAGCATCCCGATGAATATTTGGGAAGGTCATGCGGAACGTTACGGAGTATTTTATCCGATGCAGACGTTCAGCAAACAACGTGAAGTTGATTTTCGGGAAGTACCTTTCTTTATTGAAGCAAAAAGACCGGAAGATGCCGAGCTGCTGAAAGCGGTTGCCGGTACACTCTCTGATAAGGTGTACGAAGCCGATTCGGAGCAACGCAGGAGTCTTCATCTGGCAGCTGTCTTTACCTGTAACTTTACCAACCATATGTATGCTCTTGCCGCCGAATTGCTGGAAAAATATCATTTGCCATTTGATGTTATGCTTCCCCTGATTGACGAAACGGCACGCAAAGTGCATGAACTCGCTCCTCGTGATGCGCAGACCGGACCGGCTGTACGCTATGACGAGAATGTGATGAATAAGCATCTTTCTATGCTGGCAGACAGTCAGGCATTGCAGGAAATTTATAAATTAATGAGTAAAAGTATCCATGAGCACCATCAATTATGATCTATCCCGCATCAAAGCACTGGCTTTTGATGTTGACGGAGTATTGAGTTCGACAACAGTCCCGTTGCATCCTTCCGGAGAACCGATGCGTACAGTGAATATCAAAGACGGTTATGCCATTCAGCTGGCGGTAAAGAAAGGACTTCATATTGCTATCATTACCGGTGGACGGACAGAAGCGGTACGTATCCGGTTTGCAGCATTGGGTGTGAAGGATCTGTATATGGGTTCTGCGGTGAAAATTCATGATTACCGTGATTTCCGTGATAAATACGGTCTGTCTGATGACGAAATTCTGTATATGGGCGATGATGTGCCTGATATAGAAGTGATGCGTGAGTGCGGGTTGCCTTGTTGTCCCAAAGATGCAGTTCCGGAAGTTAAGTCGGTTGCAAAGTATATATCTTATGTCGATGGCGGTCGTGGCTGTGGACGTGATGTGGTGGAACAAGTATTGAAAGCTCATGGCAAGTGGATGGCGGAAGATGCTTTCGGCTGGTGAGTTGTAAATCACTAAATGATAAATAAAACTATGCTTGGAAATTTAGATAAATATCAGATTATATTAGCCTCCAATTCTCCCCGCCGGAAAGAACTGATGTCAGGCTTGGGAGTGGATTATGTGGTCAGGACATTGCCGGATGTGGACGAATCATATCCAGCCGATCTGGCTGGTGCTGCGATTCCGGAATATATCTCCTGCGAAAAGGCGGATGCTTACCGGAGTATTATGCAACCGGGGGAACTGTTGATTACGGCAGATACGATTGTCTGGCTCGATGGTAAAGTGCTTGGAAAACCGGAAGGTCGGGAAGGGGCGGTTGAAATGCTCCGTTCTTTGTCCGGTAAGTCACATCAGGTGTTCACCGGTGTTTGTCTTACGACTACTGAATGGCAAAAGAGCTTTACTGCTGCATCCGATGTGGAATTTGATGTTTTGTCCGAAGAGGAAATCCGGTATTATGTGGACAAATATCAGCCTATGGATAAAGCGGGAGCGTATGGAGTGCAGGAATGGATCGGATATATAGGGGTAAAGTCTATTTCGGGCAGCTTTTATAATATAATGGGACTCCCCATACAGAAACTGTACGGGGAGCTGAAGAAGTTATAATAAATCCAGCATTAACGGGATGTCCTCTTCTTGAATACCTTGTTTGAGAAGAGCTTCCTTGTCTTTCCGAAACATCTCCAGAAAGCGTTCACGGTTTCCGTTGGCTGTGATTGACTTGCCGTACAGGGCGGCCGCTTTCTGAATGTCTCCCATTGTCCATGCGACGTGTCCGGCATTCATATAGTCGATAGCCAGTGGCTTCTGTTCAATGATTTTTTCGTAATATTTCATGGCTTGTTCGTATTTCCGGCTGATGAATGAACACCACCCGATGCCGCGCCATGCTTTTATGCAATTACTTTCGATGAAATCCAGTTTGAAAAAGTAGTTGGCAGCTTCTTCGTATTGTCCGAGTTCGGCCAGGCAACTGCCGATATGGAAAATAACATTGGTATCTTCCGGTGTAGCTTCTTCCACCTTTTTATAATAGCTCAATGCAGCCTGATAATTTCGGTTTAACCGGTAACAGATAGCCAGATGGCGGTTGTTCCAGATGTTATCCGGTTTCAGTGTATCCGCTTTCAGATAAGCATCGATCGCTTCTGCATACTTCTTGTTTTTTTGCAGAGCATATCCCAGTTTCTGATAATATTCTGCACCTCTTCCCTGAAGTGCTCCGATCGTTTCCATTTCCTCGTACACTTCTATTGCCTCATTCCAGCGTTCTTTCTTTAAATAGAAATCTGCGATCGGGAACAGGATATCTTCACTATATAATACGTTACTAAGTGCAGGAATGTGGTGTAAATCGAGTTTTTCCTTAAAGATGTCCCTAAACTCATGGCGGCGTACACTGAGCTTGAAGAAACGGTACAGGTCATGCAGATATTGATTGCTGACGGTTCCCGGTCGCTCATTGAATTTCTTCATTGTTTCCGCACTCGACTTCTCGGTCAGTTCTGCCACTTGTTGTTCACCGAGCTGGCTTAGCATCATGTCTTGCTGCGCCTTTGGCAACTGCCGGATCGTAAAGAAGAGTGAATACTTGTCACTGTTGCTGAAAAATCCCGATTGAAGAATTAAATCCAGCAATGTATTTTTCTCGTTACCTTCCTGTTTCAGTTGCTTGATGACATCGGATTGCTGCTTGCTGAACGGGTAAAACCAATTCTGCACTTCCCGGAAGAACGGATAACTTTTCAGTGCCGCAAATGTACTCATGTATACGTCGGCTCCTTCCAGTTGCAGTTCATTCATTTCGCGCAACTTGTCTCCCAGTCCCGATTGTTCGAAAGCGTCCGCCCAATCCGGATTCTTGTCATCGTTCTCATCCTCATTCTCCTCAAAGCCGAATCTCATGTTCCGCATGGACGAAACATTCTTCAACATTTCGGGAATGATTTCCTCTCTCATTTTCTTGTCTATCTTTTCCGTTTCCTGGCATAGTAACATTTGGTGATAGATACGTGCCACATCCTCTTTGAATGGAGAAATCTCATCCATGAGGTCGACTCTCTTGACCAGATCATTGTAGAGTGAAAGACGGTTCTTGTAGATATGGAAAATGAAAATGACACCTACCAGTGCACGTTGACCGGCATTGACATCCGGATGGCGGTAAGCGTCCAGCAGCCACATGATTTTACGCAGGTCAAAGCATTCCATCAGACTTAATGTGACAGCACTGATAAACAGGCACAGGTCGTTCACCGGAAGAAGTTCGGAGGTAAGCATGGATTGTGCATCCTCTTCCTCTTCGGGAGTCCATGCACTGTTGGTCCATGTTTGCAGAAACATATATTTAAGTGTTTCTTCATGCCGTTTCAGTACCTCGTCCATCTTTTCGTCAGACAACAGTCCGCTGACTGCCAAGTCGTCATTGAATGACTCCAGCATGTGCATCAATTTTTTGAGTGTATATGCTGACAGACTTTCCGGTCGGGGAGTGCGGCGTACCTCATGATAATATCTTGATGAAGCATTGTCCAGCATAAGCAGGCGCGAACGGTCGGCTATTTCCCAGGTATCAGCTATGAGTTTTCTGTATACATTCCAGCGTTCTGGGTCGTTTGCACCTTGGCGCATATACTCCAGCATATACTTGTAGGAGGTTTGCAGTTGCTCCAAGCGGGTACGTAAATCCCAGTCCGGACATTGCCAGAGCAGGGATTCCAACTGCATCAGAGCTTCTTTAAGTCTTTTTTCTTCAAGCAGAGTGCGTATATAGGCGTATTGTTCATTAATCGTTTTTTCATTCATAATGGTTCAATTATTTATAGGTAATAGAACAAAAAGGATGCCAAAAAGTTAGAATCTGACTTGCACCTGTGCTTGTATCAGATTAGAATCCTTTTGTCCGTCTCCTTTTTTATCACAAAAAGTGTATTGTGCCTGCACACGGCATCTGGGATAAAACCAGTATTGCAGTCCGGCAATGTAATTATTTTGTTTGAAATCTGCCGCTTTGTTCGGATTGAAATAATCGAAAGAGGCGATAAAGTCGAAATTTTGTAATAAACGTACGCTGCCTGTCGCATAGAATCCTTCGCTTTTTACGTTTCTGTCTTTTCCTGCAAGATATTCCGTACGGAAGTTGAATGCGGAAGTGGCAACAACACCTCCCAGGCTCCAGCGTTTCTTGGCGTAATTTTCTCCTGTTTTGATTCCCGAATATTGGGAGTCACCTATGGCGTGTCCGGTTCCCCGAATGAAAGATCCTCCTACAGACAGCCATTTGTTAGGATACACCATCAGGTTGCCGACTACATCTTTCTGACTGTTTTTGTCTTTGGTGTTTAATCCCTGTCCGTTCATGACGGCAAACTTGTATTGCAGGAGATCATGAAATAGTTTTCCATGAATCATCATACCGATGTCTCGTCCGGAAGTCATTCCATAACATTTGTCACTGCCGCTGACTCCTGCCAGATAACAGACTGACTGAGAATAGCAGTTGATCAGCTCTACCGTTGTGGGAGACAGTTCGTTTTCAATGGTGTAAGGAACTTTAAATTCTCCGATACGTGCTGTAAGTCCGGAGAGGATCCGGTAGTCTGTATATACTTCGAGCAGCATACCACCGTTGTAGAAATCATACATGAAATCGCATGTCCATCTGTCGGTGATTTTACCGTGTGCCATGAAGATGATCCGTTTGATGTCGAATGTATTGTCGGGATTGGCGGCATCGTCGTATGTATAGCCCAGTTGTGCATAACCGGCAAGACTGATTCGTTCTTTCAGTGTATTGACTACTTGATTCAACGGCGTTTTCTCCTGTGCGGTGAGCGTATTCTGCATACTAAGCAGGGTGAACGCGATCATTGAGAGTCGAAAGAGTGTTTTTCGCATGTGATTAGTTGTTATTTGATTGTTGTTGAATTTGTTTTTGTAAAAGTTGTATCTATCAGATTTTTGTATCCGGAATATGTCTGAGATATCCGGTTATTTGTTTTCAGCCATGTTACTGCTTTATCCAGGGCATCGGCTGAGGGGCGCTCCGCTTTTCTGTAAACAGGGAGTGCAATGAGGCCGGTCAGGTTTTCCGGAACGCCGATCTCTATCAATACCTGTTTCCATTCTTTTTGCGAGTGCATTTTTATATAGTCTATTCCCAGATTATATCCGGTGATTAATAATTCGATTTCTCTTCTTTTTTCGTTGATGGCTTCTCGGGAGAAAGCGGTGACAGTGAAATCAATTCCCAATTCCTGTGTGCTGATCAGAGACCGGTGACGGGCATTCATTGCGATGGATGCGGCAGGGTCGGGGAGGAAGGATGCGTCAATCTGATCGTATTGCAGCATTTGCAGGCGAAGAGGGAGCTGGGCGATTTCCGGTTTGTTCACTTCTGCCTGACTGATTCCCGCTTTGTTCAGTAGCTGTCCGGTTGCATACTCGATAATCGTATTATGTGAAACAGCTATATTTTTTTCTTTGAGTTCCTGAAGTTGGTTGATACCGCTTTCTTTGGAGACTATAAAACAGAAATAACCGTCATGTTTCAAAATGATTCCTAAGTCGGTATGGTGGATAGCCTGTAGAGTTACTGCACTGGGATAGTCGGTGATCATGCCATCCAGTGATTTGAACTGGAACGCTGCGTCGCGGTCATAGGCGGAATTGAAAGAAAGGATGGTTAAATCCAATCCCAGCGAATCGTAGATTCCTCGTGCTTTAGCTATGTGAAAAGGCAGTCCGTCTAGAGTCGGGAGCATTCCCAGTGTGAGTGGTTGTAATTCTGTTGAAGGTATAAAGACACTTTTTCCTTTTTTTCTTTGGCAAGAATAAAGGAAGAAAAGGAGGATACAGAATATGAGTGCTGCTCTCTTCATGCCTTAGTTGATGGGTCAGATATAAATAAGGGCAACTCTTTTCACAAAGAACTGCCCTCGTATCTAAAATTACATTGTTATAAATTCATTATTCATTAATGGCAGCGATACCCGGAAGAACTTTTCCTTCGATTGCTTCGAGCAATGCGCCACCACCTGTAGAAACATAAGATACGCCGCTAGCCAGACCGAACTTGTTAACACAAGCTACAGAGTCACCGCCACCCACAAGTGAGAATGCACCGTTCTTGGTTGCTTCAACGATAGCTTCACCTACTGTACGTGAACCGTGAGTGAAGTTTTCAAATTCGAATACACCTGTAGGACCGTTCCAAAGAATAGTTTTGGATTCTTTGATTACGTTAGCGAAGATTTCTTCAGTCTTAGGACCGATGTCAAGACCTTCCCATCCGTCAGGAATTTCATCAACAGCGCAGAACTGAGTGTTAGCGTCGTTAGAGAAAGCGTCAGCGATCTTAGCGTCAACAGCCAGTACAAGGTTTACACCTTTTTCTTTTGCTTTCTTGATCAGATCCAAAGCCAGGTCAAGTTTGTCGTCCTCACAGATAGAGATACCGATTTTACCACCCATTGCTTTGGTGAATGTATAAGTCATACCACCTGCGATGATCAGGTTGTCTACCTTATTCAACAGGTTTTCGATGATTTCGATTTTAGAAGAAACTTTAGAACCACCCATGATAGCAGTGAACGGACGTTGGATGTCGTTCAATACTTTATCAACAGCTTTTACTTCTTTCTCCATCAGGTAACCGAACATCTTGTTGTCAGTGTCGAAGTATTTAGCGATCAGAGCTGTAGAAGCGTGTGCACGGTGAGCTGTACCGAATGCGTCGTTTACGTAGCAGTCAGCGTAAGAAGCCAATTTCTTGGTGAATTCTTTCTGGCTTTCTTTGACAGCCTTCTTTGCAGCAGCCTTTTCTTCGTCTGTGGCATCTTCAGCCAAACCTCTTGGTTTGCCTTCTTCCTCAGCATAGAAGCGAAGGTTTTCGAGCAACAGAACTTCTCCCGGTTGCAGAGCAGCAGCTTTTACAGCGGCTTCTTCGCCCATGCAGTCGTTAGCAAACTGAACTTCAACGCCCAGCAGTTCAGACAGATGTTTGATGATATGTTTCAAAGAGAATTTGTCGGCAACGCCTTTCGGACGGCCCAGGTGAGAACCGATGATGATGCTACCGCCGTCAGCCAAAATCTTCTTCAAAGTAGGAAGAGCTGCACGCATACGAGTGTCATCTGTAATGTTGAAGTTTTCGTCCAGGGGTACATTGAAGTCCACGCGAACAAATGCCTTTTTACCGGCAAAATTGAATTTGTCAATTGTCTGCATAATACTCTATTTTTATTTAAAAGTGTTTTTAATATTCTCTTTTTTGATCGACCGCAAAGTTACTATTTATTTCGGTTCCTTGCTATTAAATCGTTATTTATTCTTGGCTTTTGGTGCCTCTTTTGTAACTTTATAAGTGTTACAGAAATATTTGCACATCATTTGCAAACCGCAGGTGTCACATTTCGGCGTACGTGCCTGACAAACATAACGACCATGCAGAATAAGCCAGTGATGGGCTATGGGTATTAATTTTTCCGGAATGTTCTTCACCAGTTCTTTCTCTACGCTGAATGGAGTCGTACAGCTGTCCGGCACCAGTCCGATGCGGTGACTGACACGGAAAACGTGGGTATCAACCGCCATCGCTGCTTTGTTGAAAACGACGGACTGAATCACATTGGCGGTCTTTCTTCCTACACCGGGAAGTTTGATCAGGTCATCCATGTTGTCGGGCACTTTGCTGTTGAAGTCATTAACCAGCATTTTAGCCATTCCTACCAGATGTTTGGCTTTGTTATTCGGATAAGATACGCTCCGGATGTATTCGAAAATAACTTCAGGCGTACTGGCAGCAAGAGCTTCCGGAGTCGGGAAGTCCTTGTAGAGAGGCGGAGTGATCATATTTACTCGTTTATCCGTACATTGTGCAGAAAGGATTACAGCGATCAGTAATTCATACGGATTATTGTAATGTAATTCTGTTTCGGCTACAGGAACATTTGCCTGAAACCATGCGATTACTTTTTCATAACGTTCTTTCTTTCTCATCTTAACTTGTTTTTATGGTAGTGAGGCGTTACTTTTAATTTGAAATAGACAGCGGAAACTACTGTCAGGCAGGCACCGAAAAGATATGCTTTGTCAAACGAACAGATTTCGGCTATATATCCTCCGGTCAGCATACCGATACCAATTCCTACATCCCATGAGGTCAGGTAGGTGGAAGTAGCTGTTCCCCGTTGGTTGTTGGGGGCAAGGTTTACGAACAGAGTATTGAATGCCGGAAACATAATTCCGAATCCGATTCCCATCAGCAGGGCAATTCCGAAAAAGAGAATGGTGCAGGCAGCATCATTCCATTGAATCAGATATACACAGGATGCGAGCAGGAAGAAACTTATTATAACCAGATTGAGTCCGGCGGCAATTACTTGGGTTATCTTTCCCCGGTCCACCAGCTTTCCTGAGAATATACGGGAAATGGCCATACCGATCGCCATAAAGGTAAAAAAGAAACCTGTTTGTGTATGGATTCCTATTTCGCGGGCATACATAGCTACATAATTGGTGGTCATTCCGTAGGGGATGGAAAGTAGCAACAGGCTAAGTCCCGCAGGCATTCCTTTTAATAAAATGAAACGGTCGAGTGAAATCGGTTCACGCTTTACCGGTGGTTTATAAGGTGTCTTCACCAGGCTTGCGGACAGGAATCCCAGCATACAGGAACCGAGCGCATAGCAGAATATTGTAGCGAAAGAAACCCCTCCGTCATGTAAAAACAGTCCGAACATCGGTCCGATGGACATGGCGATATTATTGGTCAGTCCATAATAGCCCAGCCCTTCACCTCTGCGGGAAGAGGGCATAATGTCAATGACTACTGTATTTCCACCTACCGTGACCATGCCGAAAGAGACTCCATGAATAATTCGGAATATAATAAATAGGGTAAGCGAGCCGGCGATAAGATATCCCGCAAACATCAGCATAAAGATGAAATAAGCGAAAAGATAAAGCGGCTTACGGGCAAACGTATCCAGCAGATAGCCGGAAAACGGGCGGATGCAGAGTGCAGCTACCGTATAACAGGAAAGCACGATGCCGATAGTGGAATTTCCTGCCTGAAAGAACTCGGATAAATAGAACGGCAAAACAGGAATCAGCAACCAGAAACCGAAGTAGAGCAGGAAGTTGGCTGCCAAGATGAAACAATAACCGGGAGTAATGAGTCTATCCTTTGCCATAATAAGTGAACGTTCAATTTGCTGATCGGAACGGTGATAAGCCATCCCGTTTCAGTGTAATCGGTATATTGATTAAATGCCAATGTCCCAATTACCATCAGATGGTTTTATTGGCACATTGGCATACTGGTAAATTCTGTGCTCTATTTAATATGCCGCTTCGAATTCTTTTAAGAAGCGTGTATCATTTTCGGAGAACATACGGAGGTCTTTTACCTGATATTTCAGGTTCGTGATGCGTTCGATACCCATTCCGAGAGCATAACCGCTGTATACTTTGCTGTCGATGCCGTTTGATTCGAGTACGTTCGGGTCTACCATACCGCAACCGAGGATTTCCACCCAACCGGTATGCTTGCAGAACGGACAACCTTTACCACCGCAAATGTTACAGCTGATATCCATTTCAGCACTTGGTTCTGTAAATGGGAAATAAGACGGACGCAGACGGATTTTGGTGTCTGTGCCGAACATTTCTTTGGCGAAGAGCAGCAATACCTGTTTCAAGTCGGTGAATGATACGTTTTTGTCTACATACAACGCTTCTACCTGATGGAAGAAACAGTGTGCACGGTAGCTGATAGCTTCGTTACGGTATACACGTCCCGGACAGATGATGCGGATAGGAGGTTTGGAAGTTTCCATCACACGGGTCTGTACGGAAGAAGTATGAGTACGGAGTACTACATCCGGATGAGCTTCGATGAAAAATGTGTCCTGCATATCGCGTGCCGGATGATCTTCGGCAAAGTTCAGTGCCGAGAATACATGCCAGTCGTCTTCGATTTCCGGACCTTCGGCGATGCTGAATCCCAGACGTGCGAAGATATCAATGACTTCGTTCTTTACAATTGTAATCGGATGACGTGTACCGAGTTCAATCGGATAAGCCGAGCGGGTCAGGTCAAGACCGTCGCAACTATTATCCTGGCTCTCGAACTGTTCCTTCAACGCATTGATTTTGTCCTGCGCTTTAGTTTTCAGTTCATTCAGTCTCATGCCGACTTCTTTTTTCTGTTCGGCAGCTACGTTACGGAAATCCGCCATCAAATCGTTAATGGCTCCCTTCTTACTCAGGTATTTGATGCGGAGAGCTTCGAGTTCTTCGGCATTGGAGGCGTGCAAAGCTTCCACCTCTTTCAGAAGTTGTTCAATCTTAGCTATCATATTTTTGATGTATTGTTATTCAGTTTCTTAGTAAAAACCGTGCAAAGATATAATTTTATCACGAACCATCGAAATAATTTGTATCTTTGTTGCCGAATGTACCGAAAATCGGGGAACACTTATGAAAAAGATTGTTATTTCTCTTCTGCTATTGACTTTATCGTTTCGCCTGTCAGCTCAGATCGACTATCTGGAGCCGGTGAAGCCTTTTACTACCTATACGGGTGAGTTGGGTGAGTATTATCGAAATGTCTTTTCTTTGCTTAATACAGGTTTTCAACAGCGTCCTTACGCGCGTTTTGTAGCCATTCCTTCTTTTTCACCGGAATATGCAATGTCGGTAGAGAAGAAGAACGGACGTTGTCTGTTGATTGCGAATACTTTGTCGCGTACCTATTGGCAGGCAGAGAAAGGAACGGTGAAAGTGGAAACTAAATCAGTGGAGATCAGTCAGTCCTTATACCAGTCTTTGGGAGCTATCGCCCGTCTGGTAACCAGCCAGATACAGGATTTGGACGGTTCGACAGCCGGACTGGATGGAGTTGTTTATTACTTCTCATCGACAGATGCGAAAGGAAAAGAGATGATGGGACGGAAGTGGTCACCCATGAAAGGTACTTTGATGGAGCGGCTTGTGTTGGTTTGTCAGTCGACTTACATGTTTTCTCAGGGAGAAAATATTTCGGAACAAGCATTGGCGGAGGAAGCAACCGCTTTATTGAAAGAGCTGGAGCACCGTACCAAAGAACAGCCGGACGCTCACAAAAAGCCGATGTATGTGGGGATTTATTCTGTTGGTCCGAAGCTCAAAACGCATTCGGGAAAGCAAATTGAAGAATTACCCTGCTTGGCTGATGTTTGTGTACGGGAATATGTAGCCGGACAAATGATTTATCCTGCGGAATTGCTTAAAGACAATGTCTCGGGATATGCTTTGTGTGAGTTTACTATAGATAAGGAGGGAGTGATTCTTCGTCCTCATATATTAAAATCGACTCATCCGGAGTTTGCAGAAGAAGCTCTTCGCATTGTGAAGGAAATGCCAAATTGGACACCGGCACTGGTGGGAGGCAAGGCGGTTGAAAGTGATTATACCCTTTATGTCCCTTTCCGTCCCCAGTTGTATAAAGAACAGTTGCAGATACGCGAACGCGAGTTGTCCAAAAAACATTAACGCCCGGAACTTTTCTCTTTTTATATTGTATTATCATTGTAACCAATAAAAAAAGAGAAGATATGGATGATATGATTAACAGACACGATTCGATTGCTGAGGAAAATATCGAACCGAATGGCCGTCCGGCTAAGAATGAGTTTGAAGAATGGAGCACTGAAGTTACCGATCGTGCAGATAATGTATTCAAAGGTGATACGAAAGACGGTCCCATCAAGGATCGTGAGAAACGAATAAAAGAAATGGATGAAGTGATAAAAAAGGACCTTGAATAAAGGTCCTTTTTTATTGTATATATGATATCTTTTTTAACACGATCTCGTGCTTATCGTTGTAGGCCATGAGAAACTTTTCAGTAACTTTGTAGCCCAAAAATATAGATAGTATGATAAAGGTATTATTGCTTGATGTAGATGGAACTTTGTTGAGTTTTGAAACTCATAAGGTGTCGCAATCCTCTATAGATGCTCTTAAAAAAGTACATGATAGTGGAATTAAGATTGTGATTGCTACCGGTAGAGCGGCAAGTGATCTTCATGAGATTGATGCTGTGCCGTATGATGGAGTTATTGCACTTAATGGAGCAGAGTGTGTATTGCGTGACGGAAGTGTGATAAGAAAAGTAGCAATACCTGCACAGGATTTTAGAAAATCAATGGAGCTTGCACGGGAATTTGATTTTGCAGTCGCTCTCGAATTAAATGAAGGTGTATTTGTCAATCGCCTTACCCCGACTGTCGAACAGATTGCCGGAATTGTTGAGCATCCGGTTCCGCCGGTTGTCGACATCGAAGAGATGTTTGAAAGAAAAGAATGCTGTCAACTTTGTTTTTATTTTGATGAGGAAGCAGAACAAAAAGTAATGCCGCTTCTGTCTGGTCTTTCCGCAACACGCTGGCATCCTTTATTTGCTGATGTTAATGTTGCAGGGACAAGTAAGGCAACCGGCCTCTCGTTATTTGCCGATTACTACAGGGTTAAAGTTTCTGAAATAATGGCGTGCGGTGATGGCGGTAATGATATCCCCATGCTGAAGGCCGCCGGAATAGGAGTGGCGATGGGAAATGCGTCCGAAAAAGTTCAGTCAGTTGCCGACTTTGTCACTGATACGGTGGACAATAATGGACTTTACAAGGCTTTGAAACATTTCGGGGTAATATAAATGTCTTAATGAAGCTTGGCTACAAAGCCAATCACAGGTTTAAAATAAAAAAAAGAGTAACTTATCATAAGTTACTCTTTTCATTTTGTGGAGCGTATCGGACTCGAACCGATCACCTCGACACTGCCAGTGTCGCGCTCTAGCCAGATGAGCTAACGCCCCATTTTTATGCCACTGATATAACGTTTGTCAACGTTTTGCTTTTGTTGGCGCAAATATAATGGAATATTCTGAAATAATTGCTATGTTTGCGGAAAATAATTTATTGAAAGGACAGATGATATGCTGATTTATAATACAACTTTTCAGGTGGACGATGCTGTTCACGATAATTTTTTGATTTGGATAAAGGAAAGCTATATACCTGAAGTACAGAAACACGGGACGTTGAAAGCACCGCGTATCTGTCGGATACTGAGTCATCGGGACGACGGAAGTTCTTATTCTTTGCAATGGGAAGTAGAGAGTAGTGGATTGCTGCATCGCTGGCACATGGAACAGGGAGTGCGGCTGAATGACGAACTTACGAAAATATTCAAGGATAAAGTAGTCGGTTTTCCGACATTGATGGAGATAGTAGAGTGATTCAACCGGTAAAAGAAAAGATTATTTTGGGTATAGACCCCGGTACGACCATCATGGGATATGGAGTCTTGCGCGTGAAAGGGACTAAGCCTGAGATGATCGCGATGGGAATTATCGATTTACGTAAATTTGCCAATCATTATCTGAAGCTGCGGCATATTCACGAACGGGTATTAAGTATCATCGAAAGCTATCTGCCTGACGAACTGGCTATCGAAGCTCCTTTTTTCGGCAAGAACGTACAGTCCATGTTGAAGTTGGGACGTGCTCAGGGAGTGGCGATGGCAGTGGCATTGAGCCGTGATATTCCGATCACAGAATATGCTCCTTTGAAGATCAAGATGGCTATAACCGGAAACGGACAGGCATCAAAGGAACAAGTAGCGGATATGCTGCAGCGTATGCTGCATTTTCCCAAAGAAGAGATGCCTACCTTTATGGATGCGACGGACGGTTTGGCGGCAGCCTATTGTCATTTTCTGCAAATGGGACGTCCGGCAATGGAAAAAGGATATAGCAGTTGGAAAGATTTTATTGCGAAAAATCCCGATAAAGTAAAATAAACCCGCAATGAAAGAGGCTGGGAGTGAGAAAAGTAATAAACAAGTAAGTGCGAAGGTAGTGTGAGTACCGCAGGGGAGGTTTAGTATGAAAATGGGAACCAATTATTTAGCGATATTAGGGGTGACTACGGTGACGACAGTAATGAGTTGTACTACTGCGAAAAAGGAATATATGTCTTATGAATTATATCCGGTCCGTACAGGAAGTCTGATTGAAATGGAGTATACACCGGAGGCAACGAAGTTTACTCTTTGGTCGCCTACGGCAGATGAAGTACGTCTGATGCTTTATGAGGCAGGCGAGGGCGGACATGCCTATGAAACGGTAAAGATGCAGTCGGGGGAAGAAGGAACCTGGACAGCTGTGGTAAGTAAGGACCTTATTGGCAAGTTCTATACTTTCAATGTGAAGATCGATGACAAGTGGCAGGGAGATACTCCCGGAATAAACGCCCGTGCTGTCGGAGTAAACGGGAAGCGGGCCGCCATTATCGACTGGCAATCCACCAATCCGGACGGTTGGGAGAGTGACACCCGACCTCCTTTGAAGTCTCCCGCCGATATGATTATTTATGAGATGCACCACCGTGACTTTTCGGTCGATTCTACTTCAGGAGTGAAGAATAAAGGAAAATATCTGGCACTGACCGAACATGGAACGATGAACTCCGACAAGTTACTGACAGGTATCGACCATCTGATCGAACTGGGCGTGACACACGTGCATCTGCTTCCTTCTTTTGATTACGCTTCGGTAGATGAAACCAGACTGAATGAAAATTCGTACAACTGGGGATATGATCCGCAAAACTATAATGTACCCGATGGTTCCTATGCCACTGATCCCTATCAGCCCGCCACTCGTGTGAAAGAATTCAAGCAGATGGTACAGGCACTGCACAAAGCTGGTATCCGTGTGATAATGGATGTGGTGTACAATCATACATTCAATACCGATGAGAGTAACTTCGAGCGCACCGTTCCCGGTTATTTCTATCGCCAGAAAGAAGATAAAACCTTGGCAAATGGCTCAGGCTGTGGTAACGAGACTGCCAGCGAACGCCTTATGATGCGTAAGTTTATGGTAGAATCCGTCCTTTATTGGATAAAAGAATATCATGTTGACGGCTTCCGGTTCGACTTGATGGGAATTCATGACATAGAAACGATGAACGAGATACGGAAGGCTGTGAATGCGGTCGATCCTACCATTTGCATTTACGGAGAGGGGTGGGCTGCCGAGGCGCCTCAGTATCCGGCTGACTCCTTGGCAATGAAGGGAAATATAGCACAGATACCCGGAGTTGCTGTCTTTTCTGACGAGCTGCGTGACGGGCTTTGCGGACCTGTAGGTGATAAGCGCAAAGGAGCTTTTCTTGCCGGAATTCCGGGAGGGGAGATGAGCATAAAGTTCGGTATAGCAGGCGCTATCGAGCATCCGCAAGTACAGTGCGATTCGGTTAATTATACTCAAAAGCCGTGGGCGAAACAGCCTGTGCAAATGATCAGTTATGTTTCCTGTCACGACGGGCTGTGTTTGGTAGACCGACTGAAGGCAAGCATGCCGGACATCACTCCCGAACAACTTATACGTCTCGATAAACTGGCACAGACTGTGGTCTTTACTTCACAAGGTATTCCGTTTATTTACGCCGGAGAAGAAATCATGCGTGATAAGCAAGGCGTGGACAATAGTTATAAGAGCCCGGATGCAGTGAATGCCATCGACTGGCGGCGCAAAACCACCAACGGAGATGTCTTCATGTATTATAAACGATTGATCGATCTGCGTAAATCTCATCCGGCCTTCCGCATGGGAGATGCAGGACAGGTTCGAAAACATCTGGAATTTCTTCCTGTGGAAGGAAGCAACCTGATTGCTTTCCGTCTGAAAGACCATGCAAATGGAGATCATTGGGAAGATATCATCGTCGCATTTAATTCTCGTCCTACTCCTGCCAGGCTTACTATTCCGGTTGGTAAATATACAGTGGTATGTAAAGACGGAGTGATAGATGTACGTGGATTAGGCATACAAAACGGACCGGAAGTTATTATTCCCGGTCAGTCAGCTTTGATTTTATATAAGTAAATTCAGTCTTTTGATAATCGAACAGAATAGAAGAATATGATTCAGAATACATTCAACATGGCGGGGGGCGTGGCACGCAACCCGCTTGTGCGTTTAGCTGCACCCATCACGGCAACGATTTCAGCCGGAGAACACATTGCAATTGTAGGGCCCAACGGGGGAGGAAAAAGTCTTTTTGTCGATACGCTGATCGGTAAATACCCATTGCGTGAAGGGACGCTGCAATATGACTTTTCTCCTTCTGCCACCCAGACCGTCTATGATAATGTGAAGTATATCGCTTTCCGTGACACTTATGGGGCTGCAGATGCTAATTATTACTATCAGCAACGCTGGAACGCCCACGATCAGGACGAAGCGCCCGATGTTCGTGAAATGCTGGGAGAAATTAAGGATGAACAACTGAAACAAGAACTATTTGAACTTTTTCGCATAGAACCGATGCTCGATAAGAAAATAATTCTTCTCTCCAGCGGAGAACTGCGTAAGTTCCAGCTGGCCAAAACTCTGTTGACAGCTCCCCGCGTATTGATTATGGATAATCCGTTTATCGGGCTGGATGCACCTACCCGCGAGTTGTTGTTCTCTTTACTCGATCGCTTGACAAAGATGTCGTCCGTACAGATTATTCTGGTATTGTCAATGCTGGATGATATTCCTTCATTTATTACCCACGTAATTCCTGTGGATAAAATGACGGTGTACTCCAAAATGGAACGTGAGGCCTATCTGGAAGCTTTTCGTTCTAGGGATGTAGCTGTTTCTTTTGATGAGTTACAGCAACGTATCGTTGATTTGCCCTATGGTGGCAATAATTACGATTCTGATGAAGTGGTCAAATTGAATAAAGTCAGCATCCGGTATGATGACCGCACTATTCTGAAAGAGCTCGACTGGACGGTGCGACGTGGTGAGAAATGGGCATTGAGCGGTGAAAACGGAGCCGGAAAATCTACTTTGTTAAGCCTTGTCTGCGCGGATAATCCACAATCATATGCTTGTGACATCAGCCTTTTCGGGCGGAAGCGGGGTACAGGGGAGAGTATTTGGGAAATTAAAAAGCATATTGGCTATGTAAGTCCGGAGATGCATCGTGCTTATCTCAAAAATCTGCCGGCTATTGAAATCGTGGCCAGTGGGCTTCATGACAGCATCGGGCTGTACAAACGTCCCCAGCCGGAACAAATGGCCATCTGCGAATGGTGGATGGATATATTTGGTATTGCGGAATTGAAAGACAAACCTTTTTTGCAACTTTCCAGTGGAGAACAACGGCTGGCATTGCTGGCACGTGCTTTTGTGAAGGACCCGGAGCTGCTGATTCTGGATGAACCGCTTCATGGTCTGGATACTTACAACCGTCGTCGGGTAAAGAAGATTATTGAAGCTTTCTGCCATCGCAAAGACAAGACGATGATTATGGTGACTCACTACGAATCAGAGTTGCCGGGCACTATTACAGACCGTATTTTCCTGAAGAGAAACCGATGAAATGGACTGTTGTCTGAAAAATAATGTTTGGCTCTGCCATTCTGAATATAATGAAGGATGACAGAGCAATTTAAAAAAGATTTTTTTAATTAATTGGATGGGTGAACCAAAAGCAGGACCCTTTTCCTGGTTCTGATTCCACACCGATTTTCCCTCCCAGTTGCGTGACGATACTTTGGCAGATAGACAGTCCGAGTCCCGTACCGGGAATAAAACTGTTGAGCTTTACAAATCGGGTGAAGATAGCTTCCTGTTTTTCCGGCTCTATCCCCATTCCCGTGTCCTGAACGGAGAATTTCACTTCGTTTCCGTCTATTTGGTAGTCGATGGTGATATTTCCTTCGGAAGTGAATTTTAATGCGTTAGTCACAAAGTTCAGTAATACCTGATAAAGTCTGTTCTTGTCACTGGTGAACGTCAGTTCGGGTAAATTATCTTTCAGGCGGAGTTCTACTTGCGGACTAGTTTTCATTTGTATAGCCTGAAACAGATCGTTACAAAGCTGTTTCGCATTCACCCTTTCAGGAATAATGTCGAAAGTTTCCGCTTCGATTTTCGATAAGTCGAGGATATCGGAAATAAGCTGAAGCAACAACTTGTTATTATCTTCTATGATCGTGATATACTGATGCTTTTCTTCCTGATCCTCCGCCTCTTCCAGCATACTTGAGAAACCGACGATCGCATTGAGCGGAGTACGTATCTCGTGGCTCATGTTGGCAAGGAAGGCAGATTTTAAACGATCCGCTTCTTCGGCTTTCTCTTTGGCTTTGATAAGCATTTGTTCGGTTTCTTTTAGTTGGGTAATATCAAAGTTGATACACAGCATTTCGATGACATTATCCTGCGGTCGGTAGTTGCGGACCAACACATTCACCCGTGTCCACGTATAACTTCCGTCGGCTCTGCGGATACGTACATCCCTGCATAATTTCGTACTTTCGCCTTTGACCACTTTCGCCAGAAAGTCGAGCATAACAGCCCGGTCCTCCGGATGAAAGTGAGAATGGATACCGATAATTTCCGGTAGGGGCGTGCCTTCCTCTTCTCCTACATTTTTATACCAGCTGCTTAAGGCATAACCATTGCGGCTTAACGCATCAAAATGAGCGTATCCAACCTTGGCATAATCTCCTACCAGTTCAAAGAAATTTTTAAATTCCTGAATTTTGTTGTAGGCGATGGTGTTTTCCGTCTTATCTACGTTTATCAACAGATAATTGATGGGCTGCCGGTCATGATCATAGAGTGTTGTTATTCTTGTTGTCAGATTAATGAAACCGGATGTTTTTTCCGATTCATAATATCCTTTGATTTTTGAAAAATCATATTGGAAGGTGAATTCAACCTCTTCATTATCTCTGATCTTTAGCTTTATTTCTTCGGGTAGTGCCGGATTCTCAAAGATATTGATACCAATAACTTTTTCTTTATGGGTGATATGGAACATTTCCAGTTCCTTTTTATTCAAGTCAAGCAGATAACCGTCTTTATTATACAGTTCAATGCCGACGGGAAGGTTTTTATAGATATTGTGCAGGATACGTTCACTGTTTTGCAGTGCCTGATAGGCGGAAGCCATGTGGGGACCATCTTGAGTTTCTGCTATTCCGTATATTTTGGTGTTTCCTTCCTCATCAGTTTCCTGAAAGCATATTTTACTGCGAATCCATACTTCCCCGTGGGGAGTATGGAGCAGGTACACCTCCTCAATGCTCTGTTGCAATTTATCGAAAGAGTAGCTGGTAGTATGGTGCTGATCCTCCCTTAGAATACGTTTATTGAAATCTTCAAAACTGATCACTCCGTCTTCGTCTATCCCGAGTAATCGGGAGATAAACTCGGAACATACATAACTTTCTGTTTTTAAGTCCGCTTCCCACCATCCCATATTCGCTTTATTCAGCAGTTTTTGCAGGAATGTGTATTCTTTCTGTTTGCTTGTTTCCAATGTCTGACTTGTTTTAACTGGCGGTTGAATATTCATTTAGTCCGTAAAAATAATCATTTTTATTGAATTCTTTTCAATAAACCATCACTTTTAGGTATTGATACCTGCTGATTCTTTCGTGAACTTTGTAGAGTAACAAAATGTTGTATATATAAAAAGATGAAAGGAGATCATTAAGAATGAAAAAGATAGTATTACTTCGTCATGGAGAAAGTGCTTGGAACAAAGAAAACCGTTTCACAGGTTGGACGGATGTAGACCTGACGGAAAAGGGAGTTGCCGAAGCGGAAAAGGCGGGCGTTACGTTGAGGGAATATGGCTTCAACTTCGATAAAGCCTATACTTCTTATCTGAAGAGGGCAGTCAAAACCTTGAACTGCGTGCTTGATAAAATGAATCTGGACTGGATTCCTGTCGAGAAGAGCTGGCGTCTGAATGAGAAGCATTATGGCGACCTGCAAGGACTCAATAAGGCGGAAACAGCTGAGAAATACGGAGAAAAGCAAGTGCTGATATGGCGCCGCAGTTATGATATTGCTCCCAATCTGCTTTCCGAAAGCGATTTGAGAAATCCGCGTTTCGATTTCCGCTATCACGAAGTACCCGATGCGGAGCTGCCGCGTACCGAATCATTAAAAGATACCATCGACCGTATTATGCCGTACTGGGAGTCGGATATATTTCCGGCTTTAAGAGATGCACATACCTTGCTGGTTGTCGCGCACGGCAATAGTTTGCGAGGTATCATCAAGCATTTGAAACATATTTCTGATGAAGATATCATCAAACTGAATCTTCCTACTGCCGTTCCTTATGTATTCGAGTTCGACGAGAACCTGAATGTTGCCAACGATTACTTCCTGGGCAATCCGGAAGAAATTCGTAAGCTGATGGAAGCGGTAGCCAATCAGGGGAAGAAAAAATAGCAGGCTTCATCGCCTGTATATAAATTGTTATACATTAAAAAAATAAAGTTATGAGTAAAGTAGTTGATTTATTAGGAGATAAGACCAGTTATTATCTGGACCATACCTGTAAGACCATTGATAAGTCGTTGATTTATATACCCTCACCGGATACCATTGATAAAGTCTGGATTGATTCGGACCGAAACATAAAAGTATTGAATAGCCTGCAAACCCTTTTAGGGCATGGACGCTTGGCAAATACGGGTTATGTGTCCATTCTTCCTGTCGATCAGGATATTGAGCATACAGCCGGCGCATCCTTTGCACCGAATCCCATTTATTTCGATCCGGAGAATATTGTGAAGCTGGCTATCGAAGGAGGCTGTAATGCAGTAGCTTCCACATTCGGTATTCTAGGATCAGTCGCACGTAAATATGCGCACAAAATACCTTTCGTGGTAAAGTTGAATCACAATGAGCTGCTGACTTATCCGAATACATACGATCAGGTATTGTTCGGCACGGTGAAAGAAGCTTGGAATATGGGAGCCGTAGCAGTAGGAGCAACCATTTATTTCGGTTCGGAACAGAGTCGCCGCCAGTTGGTAGAGATTGCCGAGGCTTTCGAATATGCTCACGAGCTTGGTATGGCTACCATTCTGTGGTGTTATTTGCGTAATAGCGATTTCAAGAAGGGAGCTATCGATTATCATGCTGCTGCCGACCTTACCGGACAGGCTGACCGTTTGGGAGTTACCATCAAAGCGGACATTGTGAAGCAGAAACTTCCTACCAATAATGGTGGTTTCAAAGCGATTGGTTTCGGAAAGACAGATGAACGCATGTACACGGAACTCACATCGGAACACCCGATTGATCTCTGTCGTTATCAGGTGGCAAATGGTTATATGGGACGTGTCGGATTAATCAATTCCGGTGGAGAATCTCATGGGGCTTCCGATTTGCGTGATGCGGTCATTACAGCAGTTGTCAATAAGCGTGCCGGTGGTATGGGATTGATCAGCGGACGTAAAGCCTTCCAGAAGCCGATGAATAAGGGTGTCGAATTATTAAACGCTATTCAGGATGTCTACCTCGATCCGGCAATAACCATTGCCTGATCTAGGAAAGATGAGAAATAATTCTTATCTTTGATTACCAGATAGTTAACCATTAAAAAATAGAATTATGAAGTTTTTTATTGACACAGCCAATTTGGAGCAGATTCAGGAGGCGTATGACCTCGGAGTACTTGACGGAGTGACTACCAATCCTTCGCTGATGGCGAAAGAAGGCATTAAAGGTACGGAGAATCAGCGTGAACATTACATTAAAATATGTAAGATTGTCAATGCTGATGTAAGTGCGGAAGTAATAGCAACGGATTATGAAGGGATGATCCGCGAAGGGGAAGAGCTTGCCGCACTCAATCCGCACATTGTTGTCAAGGTGCCTTGTATTGCTGATGGTATCAAAGCTATCAAGTACTTTACAGAAAAAGGAATCCGGACCAATTGTACATTGGTCTTTTCCGTCGGGCAGGCATTGCTGGCTGCAAAGGCCGGAGCGACTTACGTTTCGCCTTTTGTCGGACGCCTGGATGATATTTGCGAAAACGGGGTAGGGCTTATCGGTGATATTGTACGTATGTATCGCACCTATGATTACAAGACTCAGGTATTGGCGGCTTCTATCCGCAATACGAAGCACATCATCGAGTGTGTGGAGATGGGAGCAGATGTGGCTACCTGTCCGTTGAGTGCTATCAAAGGGTTGTTGAATCATCCGCTGACTGATTCGGGATTGAAGAAATTTTTGGAAGATTATAAAAAGGTGAATGGATAATTGGGTTTGAGAAACTAAATTTTCTCAAAGAATTTATTTTAAAGGGGCTTCTGACATAAAATATGTCAGAAGTCCTTTTTTAGTAATTTTAATATAGTCAAACAAGATAAAACTAAGATATCGTGTTTATTCATCTTACTTTGTAGGTTGTAATAAAACTAGTGATGTAAATAATGAATAAAAATGGATTTAGTCGTTGTGCCGATATTTATATCGGCCGTTTGCGCGAGGAGGGCCGCTATTCTACGGCGCATGTCTATCAGAACGCGCTTCTTTCTTTTAGCAAGTTTTGTGGTGTCCATAGTGTGTCTTTCCGTCAAGTCACCCGTGACCGCCTTCGCCGTTATGAACAGCATCTTTACGCATGTGGTCTGAAGCCCAATACGATTTCCACGTATATGCGTATGCTTCGTAGTATCTACAATCGTGGTGTGGAGGCGGGTAGCGCTCCTTATGTCCACCGCCTGTTTCATGAGGTCTATACGGGAGTGGACGTTCGTCAGAAAAAGGCGCTTCCCGTCGTCGCTCTTCGCAGGCTTCTTTATGAAGACCCCCATTCTGACCGTCTCCGCCGTACCCAGGCTATCGCCGCTCTGATGTTCCAGTTTTGCGGGATGTCTTTCGCCGATCTGAGCCATTTGGAGAAATCCGCTCTTGATAGCAACGTGCTGCGCTACAATCGTGTCAAGACGAAGACTCCCATGAGCGTTGAGGTTCTGGACAGCGCACAGGAGATGCTCGAGCAGCTCCGTAACCGGCGGTCTCCCCGTCCCGGCTGTCCCGACTACCTTTTCGGCATCCTTCAGGGAGATAAGAAAAGGAAGGATGAGAAAGCTTACCGTGAATACCAGTCCGCTCTCCGGAGATTCAACTACTGCCTGAAATCCCTGGCAAAGCGGCTGCGTCTCAACTTCCCCGTCACTTCCTACACGCTGCGCCATTCTTGGGCTACCACCGCCAAGTACCGTGGTGTCCCTATCGAGATGATCAGCGAGTCGCTTGGGCATAAGTCGATCAAGACCACGCAGATTTATCTGAAAGGCTTTGAGCTGAAAGAGCGTACGGAGGTAAACCGGATGAATTTGTCTTACGTTAAGAGGTGCGGTTCTGGCCTGTATGTGTGATTTAGAATCCTGATATACAGTGTTTATTGGTGTGTGTTACTTCTTAGGTAACGGAATGATTCATGGCGCAAAGATGGACATATTTATGAAAATACGCAAACAAAAATGAAATTAATTTCTTAAAATGAATCAAAAGTCGGCATAACAGACGGAAAATGACAATATCCGTGTTATGTCTTTTTTTTATTCCAATTTATGAAAGACACCTTCACTTCTGCCTTATTTCCTGAATACCAGTCCTCTTCCGATGTTTTCGTTGAAAAAAGTTCCCTGTTTCGCTTGTCCTTTGTTTGTGAGTTACCTAAGAAGTAACGGATAAACATGGGGTAAAAAAACATGATTTTAAGAAAAAAGAAATCACTCAATGCTGGGCCTATTTATGGGACAGGGGAAGGCGTAGCACACTCAAAACGCTGGTATGTTGCTTTGGTTCGGATGCACCATGAAAAGAAGGTTTCCGAGCATCTGGACAAGATGGGTATCGAGAATTTCGTTCCCGTTCAACAGGAGTTCCACCAATGGAGCGACCGTCGCAAGCTGGTCACCTCCGTCTTGCTTCCTATGATGGTCTTCGTACACGTTGACCCTAGGGAACGCATGGAAGTCCTGAGTTTTTCTACTGTGAGCCGTTACATGGTGATGCGCGGCGAGAGTAGTCCTGCCGTAATTCCTGACGAGCAGATGGCCCGTTTCCGTTTCATGCTTGATTATTCTGAAGAATCGATCAGCATGAACAGTGCCCCTTTGGCCCGTGGCGAAAAGGTCCGCGTGATTAAAGGCCC
Source organism: Bacteroides sp. B1-V-101 (assembly GCF_023656585.1). Classification (NCBI taxonomy): domain Bacteria; kingdom Pseudomonadati; phylum Bacteroidota; class Bacteroidia; order Bacteroidales; family Bacteroidaceae; genus Bacteroides; species Bacteroides sp. B1-V-101. The sequence goes on from NZ_JAMOKH010000001.1 coordinate 103,364, forward strand.
CCTGACGGGTCTTGTTGGCGAACTGGTTCATGTGGATGGCAAGAGTAAGATCGCCGTTCGCCTGAATATGCTGGGATGTGCCTGTGTGGATATGCCTGTCGGTTATGTAGAGCCTATTATGGCGCCTGTTTAAGGCGAGGGATATGGATGCTGTTATTTTACAGGAAAACATAGAGGGTTTATTAAATTTGGTACGCATGCTGCTTCCTGGTGGGGGGAGTGCAGGCTGCGTGTATCTGGATGACCTTTCCGCCTTACAACGATCCATCCACAAACAGATAAACGATTTATATTCACAACGGGGGGAGACACCGGAACAGGATGCTACCCTGTGTTTGGCCATCCTTCAGGGATATAATGTGTCGATGTACGCCAATCCGGAAGACGAGGATAGAAAACGGTCTGTCTTGCAGCGTTCTCTGACCCTCCTTGATGTTCTTCCCCCTTCTCTTCTTAAACAACAGTTGTCTGCGGTCTGTCACGGTATACAGGAACTGTGTGAAACCAACTAACTTTTTTATTTGTCAATGAAAATACAACGACTTTTTAGCATTCTACTTTTTTGTTCTATGCTGGGAAGTGGCTCGCTTATGGCCCAGTCCATGAGTGACTCACAGGTACTGGAATATGTAAAGGACGGCATCCGGCAAGGCAAGGAACAGAAGCAGCTTGCTTCCGAGCTTGCGCGTAAAGGTGTGACCAAGGAACAGGCTATGCGTGTGAAGCAGCTCTATGAGCAGCAGAACAATGTAAACACCTCCCAATCCACGGGTACGGATATCAACGAGTCCCGCCTTCGTGAAGAGACTAAGGAGAATACTTCCGACATGCTGGAGGATCATCCGACTACGGAAGATTTGGCCCGTGAGGACCAGGTTTTCGGGCGCAACATCTTCAATACCCGCAACCTGACGTTCGAGCCTAGTGTCAACCTTGCCACTCCTGCCAATTACCGTCTGGGTCCCGGTGATGAAGTCATCATCGATATCTGGGGTGCCAGCCAGAATACGATCCGCCAGCAGATCTCTCCTGAAGGCACCATCAATATTCAGAAGATCGGGCCTGTCAACCTTAGCGGTATGACAGTCTCCGCCGCCAACGAGTATCTGAAGGGCGCCCTGAATAAGATCTATAACGGTCTGAACAATACTACCGACCCTACTTCCGACATCCGTCTGACTTTGGGTAATATCCGTACTATCCAGATCAATGTGATGGGAGAGGTCGTGCAGCCGGGTACCTACGCCCTTTCTTCCTTCTCTACCGTCTTCCATGCGCTTTACCGTGCAGGCGGCGTGAGTGATATCGGCAGCCTCCGAAACGTTCAGTTGGTACGCAACGGAAAGAATATCGCCACCATCGATGTTTATGAATTTATCATGAAAGGCAACACGCAGGATGACATCCGCCTTCAGGAAGGTGACGTGGTTATCGTCCCCGCCTACGATGTCTTGGTAAAGATCAGCGGCAAGGTAAAACGCCCTATGCGTTTCGAAATGAAGAAAGACGAGAACCTTGCCACTTTAATCAAATATGCCGGCGGCTTTGAAGCCGATGCCTACACCCGTTCATTGCGTGTTGTCCGTCAGAATGGTGAGGAATATGAGGTCAACACGGTCAAGGATATGGACTACAGCATCTACACAATGCGTAACGGCGACGTTGTAACAGCCGAAGCCATCCTTAACCGCTTCACAAACAAACTGGAAATCCGTGGCGCTGTCTATCGTCCCGGCATCTACCAGCTCAGCGGTAAACTGAATACGATCCGCGAACTTGTCCATGAAGCCCAGGGCCTGACTGGTGACGCTTTCCTGAATCGTGCCGTCCTTTATCGCCAGCGTGAGGATTTGACCAGTGAAGTTGTTCAGATAGACATCAGGTCTATCATGGACGGTACTTCCCCGAACCTCGCCCTGATGAAGAATGACATTCTCTACATCCCGAGCATTCACGATCTGGAAGACCGTGGCAATGTCACAGTTCACGGTGAGGTCGCGCACCCTGACTCCTATCCTTATGCTGATAACATGACACTTGAGGATCTGATCATCCAGGCCGGTGGCTTGAAAGAAGCCGCCTCCACTGTCCGCATTGATGTGTCGAGACGAATCAAGAATCCCCGTAGTATCGCGGATAATGATACTATCGGTCAGATGTATACCTTCTCTTTAAAGGATGGTTTTGTCATTGACGGTCAGCCCGGTTTTATCCTTCAGCCTTATGACGAAGTTTATGTCCGTCGCAGTCCGGGTTATCAGGCACAACAGAATGTAGTCATTGATGGTGAAATCCTTTTCGGAGGAAATTATGCCATGACCAACCGTGAGGAACGTCTTTCCGATCTGGTGAATAAAGCAGGTGGCCCTACGAGTCTTGCTTATCTTCGTGGTGCAAAGCTGACCCGTGTGGCAAGTGCGGGTGAGAAGAAACGTATGGGTGATGTGATTCGCCTGATGAGCAGGCAATTGGGTGAAGCCATGATTGACTCTTTGGGTATTGGTGTTGAGGATACCTTTACGGTAGGTATTGATCTGGAGAAGGCTTTGACTAATCCTAAGGGTAGTGCCGACCTTGTCCTACGTGAAGGTGATGTGGTCTTTATACCTAAGAATACTAATACTGTAACTATCAATGGTGCTGTCATGGTTCCGAATACGGTTTCTTATATGAAGGGAAAGGATGTGGATTATTACCTGAATCAGGCCGGTGGCTGTTCTGATAATGCAAGGAAGAGTAAGAAGTTCATTGTTTACATGAATGGTCAGGTGACGAAGGTTAAGGGTAGTGGTAAGAAACAGATTGAGCCGGGGTGTGAGATTATTGTGCCTAGTAAGGCTAAGAAGAAAGGGAACATAGCTAATATTTTAGGTTATGCTACTTCCTTCAGTTCTTTGGGAATGATGATTGCTTCTATTGCTAATTTGATAAAGAATTAAGATAATTATGTCTGAACAATCAGTAGAAAGGGAACCAGAAGAAATGAAGATTGACTTGTTGGATATCTTCAGTAGGATTATAGCAATTCGTAAAAAGCTTTATAAGGCAGCTATTATAGGTTTGTTGATTGGCATTATTGTATGGGCAAGTATTCCTAAAAAATATACGGTCACTGTAATGCTTTCTCCAGAGATGAGTAGTGATAAGGGAAGTAATGGACTTAGTGGGCTGGCTGCCTCTTTTTTGGGTGGGGGAAGTAGTTTTAGTAGTGGTACTGATGCATTAAATGCTTCTTTATCATCTGATATTGTGGCATCTACTCCTTTTCTGCTTGAATTGTTGAATATGGAGGTTGTAGATAATGGAGAGGTAAAAAGATTGTCTGATTATCTCAATACAGAATCTTTTCCTTGGTGGAATTATATTATAGGAGCGCCTAGTAGAATTATTGCTGGAGTGCAATCCTTGTTTATTAATGAAAGGAAGTCCTCTTCAGAGAAATTTCAGGATGGGATAATTATTCTGAATAAGAAAGTAAAGGGGCAGATTGATGTGTTGAAGAAGAATATAACGGCTGCAATTGATAAAAAAACGGCTATAACTAATGTTAGTGTTTCCTTGCAAAATCCTAGCATAACTGCGATTGTGGCAGATTCTGTCGTCCATCGTTTGCAAGAGCATATTATAGATTATCGTACTTCAAAAGCGAAGGAAGATTGTGTTTATTTGGAAAAATTGTTTGAAGAGCGTAAACAGGAATATTATGCAGCTCAAAAAAAATATGCTAAGTATGTAGATACACATGATAATTTGGTTCTTCAAAGTATACGTGCTGAGCAGGAACGTTTACAGAATGATATGAGTTTAGCATATCAAGTTTATAGTCAGGTGATCAATCAGTTGCAAATAGCCAGAGCAAAAGTACAAGAAGAAAAGCCAGTGTTTGCAGTAGTAGAGCCACCTGTCGTACCATTAAAACCTTCAGGTATAGGAGTGAAAATTTATGTTTTGCTATTTGTATTTTTTTCTTTGTTCATAACAGTAGGGTGGGAACTGTTAGGTAGAAATATTTTAGATTGGTTGAAAAAACAGACAAGAAATGAATGTTAATTATTAGTATTTGACTTACTCGTTTTTTTGAGAATATTTGAATTATGTGTCTTATTTTGTTTGTTGAATAACAAGTTGGTATTTGCAATTAATGAAATAGTATGGATTCTGTCAAATTAATTAGTGGATAATTAAAAATATAAGAATGATAGAGGATAATGATAAAAATAAACGTATTGCTAAAAATACATTTTATTTGTATATCCGCATGTTGTTTTCAATGGTAATATCTTTATATACTTCAAGAGTTGTGTTAAATACCTTGGGGGTAGAAGATTTTGGTATATATAATGTAGTTGCAGGGGTAATATCTATGTTCTCATTTTTGAATACTTCAATGAGTGGGGCTGTATCACGTTTTTTTGCCTACGAAATAGGAACGAATAATTGGAAACATTTACAGAATACTTTTTCGTCGGCATTAACTATACACTTGATAATAGCACTGCTTCTTATGCTGTTAAGTGAGACTTTAGGTTTATGGTTTTTGCAAAATAAATTGGTTATTCCAGAGAACCGAATACTAGCTGCTAATATAATTTATCAGTTTTCTATATTTACCAGTATGATAGCGATTATTCAGGTTCCTTATGTTGCTATGATTATGGCTTATGAACGAATGAGTGTTTACGCATGTATTGAAATAATAAATGTTTTGCTGAAATTAGTTATTGTTATATCGTTGATTTACATAACATTTGATAAACTTATTATCTATGGATTACTCCTTTTAATTAGTACTTTGTTGATTTCAGTTATATATGGAACATATTGTATAAGGAAAATAGACAGTTGCCGTTTTTGCTTATTCGGGGATAAAAAACTGATCTATTCTATGTTTACTTTCTCTGGGTGGGATCTATATGGTAACGCTAGTGTGCTAGCAAGAACACAAGGGGTAAACATTTTACTGAATATGTTTTTTGGTGCTGTTTTAAATGCTGCAAGTGGAATAGCAAGTCAGATTCAGACTGCCGTTATGAGTTTTGCTGGTAGTGTGTTATCGGTGGTTCGTCCCCAAATGATAAAGAGTTATGCTGTAGGGGATTATAATCGAATGATAAATTTAATATATAAAGCCTCGATGTATACCTCAATACTTTTATTGTTATTTACGATACCACTTTTAATCGAAACAGATTTCATTTTGACTTTATGGTTGAGTGAAGTACCAATATATGCTGGTATATTATGTCGTTATGTTCTATTGTTTAATTTATTTGCAAATTTATCATCCGTAGTCGTTAGTGCAATACATGCTACTGGAAAAATAAAGAGACCTAGTCTTATTAATGGTACGTTTTATTTGTCAGTAATTCCTTTTGCATACATAGCTTTTTATGTAGGAAGTCAACCACAATTAGCCTATATATATAATATCTTTGCTGTTTTGGCTGGATTATTGTCTAATGTTTGGACTTTACATTTATATATTCCACGTTTTTCTTTTAAACAGTATGCTTGGCTTGTTCTGTGTAGAACAGTTTGTGTAGGATCTTTAACTTTCTTTGCAACTTATTTTTTTAGTAAACTGTTTGATGCTGGATGGACACGTTTGATTTGTGTGGGACTATTTTCGACTATCCTTCTTTTGGTTACTACTTATTTCATTTTGATGACTAATCGGGAAAGAAAACTATTAAAATTAAGACTATTGTAGTAATGAATAGTAAGTTGGTTAGTGTTATAACTCCTTGTTATAATTCTGGTAAATTTATTCATAGATTATTAGAGACGATTCTTGAACAAGATTATCCATGTCTCGAAATGTATGTGATAGATGATGGTTCTGTGGATAATACTAAAGAAGTAGTAAAGAATTATATTACAAAGTTTGATAAAAGAGGGTACACTTTAATCTATATTTTTCAAGAAAATGAAGGGCAATCTGTTGCGGTGAATCGTGCATTGAAGTCTATAAAAGGTGAATATCTTGTGTGGCCTGATAGTGATGATTTTTATGCTAATTCCTCTGCTATATCTAAAATGGTTTCAATATTAGATAAAAGTGATGATTCTGTCAGTATGGTTAGATGTTTACCTATATACTTAAATGAAGAAACTTTGACACTTGATCATAAAACGCCTAATGTAATAGAAATATATAATGAATATTTATTTGAGGATTGCTTGTTTGGAAAAAAACATTTTTGGTTTGTTCCTGGCGATTATATGGTTAAAATGTCAATATTAGATAAATGTATAAGAAATAGGGAGATATATACAGAAAAGAATGCAGGGCAGAATTGGCAGTTAATGCTTCCTTTATTATATCAATATAGGTGTATAACGATTGGAGACTATTTATATAATGTTGTAATACGAGAAGAATCCCATTCAAGGGGACAGTATAAGACCTTTGAAGGGGTATGTGATAAATTGCAATCTTATGAGAATACGTTAATTTGTACTTTAAATAATATGTTGTTTCTTTCTTTAGATGAAAGAGAAAAATATATATATGATATCCGTAAGAAGTATTTATTAGAACGTTTGAATGTTTGTCTAAAGTATCATCGAAAAGAAGATGCTCGAATCATAAGAAAAAGACTGGAAAAAGATTATCAGGTGACTTTATCATTAACAAGAAAATTAGATTATTTGTGTTGTCTGATTCCTGGCTATTTTTTAGTAAAACAGTTCTTATCTAGCTTAAAATATAAATATTTATGCTGCAAATAATAAATAAAGAGGATTGTTGTGGTTGTAGTGCTTGTGTACAAATTTGTCCCAAATGTTGTATTTCTATGTATGAAGATAACGAAGGATTTCTTTATCCTGAAATAAATAAAGATATTTGTGTAAATTGTCATTTATGTGAAAATGTATGTCCTGTACTTCATCAAGGTAATCCTCATCAAACACTACGGACTTATGCGGCAAAAAATAAGAAAGAAGATATTCGTAGTCAAAGTTCATCTGGCGGAGTATTTTCATTGTTGGCTGAGTATATAATTGATAGAGGAGGGGTGGTGTTTGGTGCGCGTTTTAATGAGAAATGGGAGGTAATACATGACTATGTGGAAGTAAAGGAAGGCATAGCTGCTTTTAGAGGTTCAAAATATGTTCAAAGTCAAATAGGGGATAGTTATAAGAAAGTAGAGTTTTTTTTGAAACAAAGTAGAGAAGTCCTATTTTCTGGTACTCCTTGTCAAATTGCCGGATTGAATTATTATTTAAGAAAAAAATATGATAACTTATTGACTGTAGATTTGGTTTGTCATGGAGTCCCTAGTCCAGGTGTTTGGAGAAAATATCTTCGGGATCAAATATTGAATAAAGATCAGAGTCGAATATCAAATATACAGTTTCGTGATAAGCGCTTAGGGTGGAAAAACTTTAGTTTTACTATATGGGGATATTCCAATATTAATAAAAACGTGCCAACAATATTATTAACAGAATCATTGAAGAATAATGTGTTTATGAAAGGCTTTCTTAAAAATCTTTATTTACGACCATCTTGCTATAATTGTCCTTGTAGGAATTTTAAAAGTGGAAGTGATATAACTATTGGTGATTACTGGGGGGTAGAAAACTACTACCATACATATGATGATGATAAAGGGGTAAGTTTGGTTTGTGTTAATACATCATATGGTATGAAAATATATTCTTTGCTTATGGTTGATGGATTTGAGACTCCATATGAGTATACGCTTTCTGCTAATTCTTGTCTTGAAAAAAGTGTTACAATTCCTAAGTTCCGAAATATATTTTGGTTATCTTTTCAACATGAAGGTTTTGACTCTATAGAGCGCATCTGTGGAAAAATGAATCCTAATTTTATACATCGTGCTTTTTCTTGGATAAGGAGTCGTATTCAATATAATAAATGAACTAATTAAAAAAATGTATTGTGAAAGTACTTTTTTGAACTACAATATAATATGCGTATCTGTATTTTAACTCAACCGCTTTGCACAAATTATGGTGGTTTACTTCAAACTTATGCCCTACAAGTGGTCTTGAAGCGTATGGGACATGAAGTTTGGACAGAAAATAGGAAAGAGAATTCTTTGTCATTAATAAGTAAGTTCAAGCTGTTTATTAAACGTATATTAGCTCCGATAAGGGGAATATATTATGGAACAGATGAACAAAATAAAGTGATTTCCCAATATACTGAACTTTTTATTCGTAATTATATAACTATTACTGATCCCGTAACTTCTAATACAAAAGAAGTTTTAAGAAGATATGCTTTTGATGCATATATTGTAGGAAGCGATCAAGTGTGGAGACCTTGTTATTCTTATTATCTACCTAATTATTTTTTAGATTTTACAATGGGAGATAAAGTTAAACGAATTGCTTATGCTGCTTCGTTTGGTACGTCAGAATGGGAATTTACTGCAGAACAAACGGAACAATGTGCTGCTTTGGCTAAAAGTTTTGATGCAATTTCTGTTCGAGAAGATTCTGGAGTGGAATTATGTAGCAAATATTTAGGAGTGAATGCTGTCTGTTTATTAGATCCTACATTATTGTTGAGAAAAGAGGATTATGTTTATTTGGTAGAGAAGGAACAGGTAACCGCTTTTGACAGTAAATTGATGACATATGTATTAGACCAATCCGAAGAGAAACAGAGAATAATTCAGGAGCTATCTTATAAATTAGGTTTGACTCCTATTGTTGTGATGCCTAAGTTTGCTTTTGAGAAAACTGGTCCAAAAAAAATAAGTAATTGTATTTTTCCTCCTGTTACAAAATGGCTTCGAGGATTTATGGATGCTGAATATGTTGTGACAGATTCTTTTCATGGAACAGTTTTTTCTATTATTTTTAATAAGCCTTTTATTGTAATTGCTAATAAAGAAAGGGGATTAGGGAGATTTACATCTTTGCTAAGAATGCTAGGTTTGGAAAGCAGGTTGGTATATACTTTTGATGATATAACAGACCAACTGATATATACTTCTATAGATTATACCCAAGTAAATAGAATTTTACGAAGAGAGAGAGACAGAGCCTTGGAATTTTTGAAAGCATCCTTAAGATAAGATGTATAAATGTTGAGAAGATACTAACGAAAAGAGCTGGTGATAAAATGCGAAAAATGGAAAGTCTTCCTTTGGTAAGTGTGATTGTTCCTGTTTATAGAGCGGAAAAATTCATACAACAGTGTGCTCGCTCACTTTTTGAGCAGACTCTGGAAGAAATGGAGTTTATATTTGTCAATGATTGTACTCCTGATTCTAGTATGGTTATTTTGCGGGAGATAATAAAAGAATATCCCAACCGTGCACGGCAAGTAAGAATAGTGGAGCATGATCAGAATAAGGGGTCAGCAACAGCGAGAAATACAGGATTAGATAATGCACGTGGTAGTTATATTATATATTGTGACAGTGATGATTGGGTGGAGAGGGAAATGTACGAGAAGATGATCAAAAAGGCTTTTGATGACAAGGCGGATATTGTTGGATGCGATTTTTATTATGATTATGTAGATCGTTTAGTTATACATCGACAACACTTTTCTAATGATAATATACAGTGCATTGTTGAATTATTAGAAGGAAAATTGCATGGGTCAATGTGTAATAAATTGATAAATAGAAAACTATATTCATTAGGTCATGTGCGATTTTTTGATGGTATCAATATGTGGGAAGATATAGTTGCTATTATTTCATTATGTTTTTATGCTGGTAAGATTGCATATGTATCTCAACCATTCTATCATTATGTACAGTATAATTCTGCTTCAATAATACGGGATGTAACAACTAAACAAATGGATGACATGATTTATGCTTGTCGAAATATTGAAAGTTTTTTTGTGCAAAATAATAGTTTTGATAAATTTAAATTTCACTTTATATCTCTGGTACTTGGTGTGAAGTTTTATTTGGTTTTGAGGGAAGAAGTAAGGGATTACAATCGTTTTCATTGTTTATGGCCAGAGTTTGACAAAGATATATGGAAGATTGCTCAACGTTGGGATATCTGTTTAATATATTGGCTTGCTTCTCGAAAAAAATATAAGTTGTCTCGATTTATTTTTAGAGGAAAAGAAAAAATTAGAAGGTTAATTTTTAGACATGAATAAAAATCCTTTGGTCAGTGTTATTGTACCAATTTATGGAGTAGAACCATATATTGAAAAATGTGCTCGTTCACTTTTTGAGCAGTCATTGGAAAATATGGAATTTATATTTGTTAATGATTGTACGCCAGATAAAAGTGTAGAAATTTTACGGCAAGTAATTGAGGACTACCCTCGGCGTTATTTACAAATACAAATAATAGAACATGAAGAAAACCGGGGTTTAGCTATGGCGAGAAATAGTGGTTTGCTGATAGCTAAAGGGGAGTATATTATACATTGTGACAGTGATGATTGGGTGGAATTAGATATGTATGAGGAAATGTATGAAAAAGCACTAGAAAAAAATGCGGATATCGTCATTTGTGATTATTATGCAGAATATTCTAATAAACGGATTTATCATATTCAAAGAGAACCCAGGGAAAAAGAAGAATATTTGATAAAAATATTACAAGGTTGTTTACATAATGGTATGTGGAATAAATTGGTAAGAAGGGAGTTATATCAACATTTATCTTTTTGGTATAAAGAGGGAGTTGATATGTGGGAGGATGTGTCCATAATGCCACGGTTGGTATTTTATGCTGAAAATATAGTATCTATACATAAAGCTTTTTATCATTATTCTCAAATTAATATTAATGCTTATACTAAATGTTGGAAAACAGAGTCTTTGCAGAATGTAATAGATGTTGTAAATGTAATTGAGTCATTCCTTTTAGAAAACAAAAATGGTAGGTATAATTTAGAATTGCTATATCTGAAGTTGCGGGCAAAATATTGTTTACTGAGGTACTCTTCAGGTAAGCAACGTAATGTATATCGAAATTTATACTCAGAAGCTGATTCATTAGTTTTTAGTCATTCGGTGTTACCAATTCATGATAAGATAATAATTTGGTGTTGGCTTCATTCTATGGATTGGGGGGCGGCAATAATTCTATCTTTTATTGAAAGAATGAAAAGATGGTTACGGTAACTTTTATGTAGAAGATTAATATTATAGTTATGAATGTATGTCTTAGTGTCATTGTACCGGTATATAATATTGCTCCATATGTGAGGAGATGTATAGAAAGTCTTTTGTGTCAATCATTTTCGGATTTTGAATTATTGATCATCGATGATGGTAGTACAGATGGCAGCGCAGCTATTTGTGATGAATATGCGGGTAAGGAGAAATGTATACGAGTTATTCATCAAATAAATGCGGGAGTTACAGCAGCAAGACGGAGAGGAGTAGAAGAAGCTAAAGGTGATTGGATATGCTTTGTTGATGGTGACGATATTTTACCCCAAAATGCTTTTTGTGATTTATATGGGCATACTTCTGATGTTGATATTGTTATTGGACGGATACATTTAGTAGATATAAATGGGAGAATTCTACAAAGGAATTGTCAAGAAGAACGATGTCTTGATTTTGTGAATTATCTGAAAGCGTTATTGGAACATAAAGTGCCTTTATCTCCTGTGGGCAGAATTTTTCGGAAGAGTTTGTTTGATCCTTCTATATTGGATTTGCCACCTACAATTCGCAGAGGTGAAGATTATATAATGAATGTGAGATTGGCAATAAAATCCGAAAAAATACGGATTATTGATAGACATGTTTATGACTATATTCAGTACTCGGATAGTTGTTTGCATCGTTTTCGTAATACTTGGGAGTATGAGAAGTTATTTAATAGTTTTTTGTTGAGATCAATTACGGATCATCATTTAGAAGAAGAATGTAAAGAAAGTATCGTTCATGCGCATATTCATTTACTGATGGGGGTATTAGATGACCCAAATTTAAATAAAAAGGATGCATTTTATTTGCAAATAGAAAAAGAAGCTTTTGAAATACAAATTACTTTAAAGGAAAAATTGTTGCTAAATTTTGTGGCTTTTCCCTTTTATATACGAAAGTTCATATATAAAACTTTGAAAAAAGTGTATCACTTTGGTAGACAGCTAATTTCATTAATTACTGTTTGATATAGTGATAAATTAAAGTGCAATGATTGGGCTTATTTTCTTTATAATATCTGTTATACTCGGAGTTTGGAGTATAGAGAGTATACTGGTTAGGAAAATTAACTTAAATATAATTGTATTTTGGGGGTTGGTAATAATTGCGGGATTGCGTTATAATGTGGGAGTGGATTATCCTGTATATGAAGATATTTATAATGACCCTTATTCTGTATATACTTATTCCATAGAGCCTGTGTGGCTTATAATAAATAAAGTTTTGTATACTTTAGGATTGAATTCACGAGCATTCTTTTTTCTCACTTCATTAATGATAATGGGGGGATTTTATGTTGGGATTCGGAGGATGTCTCCTAATTTTTATATTTCCATTTTATTGTTTGTTTTGTGTGGATTCTATTTTGATTCTATGAATCTTGTTCGGCAATATGTAGCTGTATCTTTGTTGTTTGTAGCATTTACTTTTTTTTTGAACGGGGAGAATATAAAATATTTATTGTGTGTTTTGCTAGCAGCTTTGTTCCATTATAGTGTGTTGGTAATTTTTCCATTCATTTTGTTAAGTCGTTTTAGATATTCTAATTGGCTGTTAGCTATCATCTTATGCATCAGTTATTTTGGCGGGACTTATTTGTTAAATCTGATTGTTAGCTATGTTATGCCTTCTTTGATGGAATTAGGTCGATATCAATATACTGTAGAGGACTTTGATTCAGGTATAAATACTGGGATACTTAAACTTTTCTATAATTTGTTGGGGGGATTTACTTTGTTATTATATACTAAGCGAGTGCAAACGCAGTATGTATTTGTAAATATGGTTATTATTGGGCTAGTATTATATAATACTTTCTATTTATTTATGCCTGCACGTCGCTTGTATCTTTATTTTTTCCCTTATATAGTGGTTCTTTTTCCTTATTACTTACGAAAGTTTAAGCTGACTTCTCAAGTTATAGTATTAGTAGGTTGTTGTTTGGGTTTCTTGAGTTTTCTTATAAAAAGTAATTGGGGGATACCTTATTCTTTTGATATTCTATTTTTATAGTATTATTTTTATGATACCGAAGGTTATTCATTTTTGTTGGTTGAGTGGTGAAACATATCCTGAGTTGGTTTGTAAATGTATAAAATCATGGGAGTTAATTTTACCAGATTATGAAATTATTCTTTGGGATACTCAAAAGATTGATATTCATTCTAATTTGTGGTTAGAACAATCCTTTAAAAAAAAGAAATATGCTTTTGCTGCTGATTATATTCGTTTTTATGCATTATATTATTATGGAGGAATATATCTTGATGCCGATGTAGAAGTTCTGAAATCTTTTAATCCGTTATTAGGTGAACACTATTTTTTGGGCGAAGAGGCAGGTGGTGATATTGAAGCTGCTGTAATAGGAGCTGAAAAAGGAAGTTCTTGGGTGAAAGAATGTTTGGATTACTATAGAGACAGACCTTTTATAAAATCAAATGGTAGATTGGATACTCGGCCTGTCCCTCTGTTAATAAACTCAGTAGTTGGAGGTAAAGGATTGGATATTAAGCCATACTATTATTTTTCTCCTAAAGATTACAATATTGGTAAAATAGATATAAAAGAGAGTACATATTGTATTCATCATTTTGATGGTAAATGGTTAAAACGGGGATTGAAATATTCTGTTAAAAAAAACATTCATAAGGCATTGTATTTGACTATAGGGAGAGTTAAGCATAATAAAGTTATCCGTATAATTCGTATAATAAAAGATCGTTTTATATAAAGCTTATTTCTCTATTTTGCGTTTTGCCGTCACTTACTTTTCATTATAGTTCTAGGTAATTAGATAGGAAATTATCAAATATTCGAATTAAATGTTTTCAGTGCTAATTTCTGTTTATAACAAGGAGAATTCTTTGTCTTTACGGCAAAGTTTAACTAGTGTGTTCCGCCAAAAGTTACCTCCTACAGAAGTCGTTTTATTAAAAGATGGTCCTTTAACAGAGGAGTTGGATAAAGTTATTGCTGAATATGTGATGAGATACCCTGAACTGAAGATTGTTTCTTTACCTGTTAATCAAGGACTTGGTAAAGCACTGAATGAAGGCTTAAAGCATTGCTCCTACGATTTAGTTGCCCGAATGGATACAGATGATATTGCCAAACCTGATCGTTTTGAGAAACAAATAAGGGTTTTTCAAGAGCATCCGGAATTAGATGTAGTAGGAGCATGGATCGATGAGTTTGAAGAAACTACTTCAAATATTATTTCTACAAGAAAGTTACCTGAGGTTCATGATGATATTTGTCAATTTGCAAAGAAGCGTAATCCAGAAAATCATCCGGTAATTATGTTTCGTAAGCAAGCTGTATTAGCAGCAGGTGGATATCAACATTTCCCTCTTTTTGAGGATTACTATCTGTGGATACGTATGCTACAGAACGGTGCTAAATTTTACAATATCCAAGAGAGCTTATTATATTTTCGCTTTTCACCGGCTATGTTTAAACGGAGAGGCGGTTTAAAATATGTGACAACGGAACTACGTTTTCAAAATCAACTAAGAAATTTAGAATTCATAACTTCCTCTGAATATCTCTATAATGTCTTTATACGGGTGATTACTAGGATGATGCCCAATACTTTACGAGCAATCTTGTATAAAAAAGCTCTGAGAAAATAGTCTTTAACCAAACTATAATTAATAATTTATGGAACAACAAACAACTTTCATTCCCGACGGAATGAATGCTTTTGAGCGCAATGTAAAGCGAATTGGGGATTGCATTATTGCGGGCATATTACTGATTATTTTTTCTCCTTTATTTTTAATCTGTTATATAGCTGTGAAACGTGAAGATGGTGGTCCGGCTATTTTCAAACAGGAACGTATCGGTCGTTTCGGCCGTCCGTTTTATATTTATAAGTTCCGCAGTATGCGTTGGGATGCGGAAAAAATGGGTCCTGCGCTATATAGGGGTGGGAAAGATAAACGATTGACTAAAGTGGGTAAGTTTTTGCGTGAACATCATTTGGATGAATTGCCGCAACTTTGGAATGTCTTCTGCGGGCAGATGGCTTTTATTGGTCCTCGTCCCGAACGGAAATATTTCATTGATCAGATAATGGAACACGATCCTCGTTACGTATTTTTGTATCAGATACGACCGGGTGTTACTTCGTATGCTACGTTATATAATGGGTACACGGATACGATGGATAAAATGTTGCGTCGTCTTCGCTATGATTTGTTTTATTTGCAGCATCGCTCATGGTGGTTTGATTTTAAGATCTTGGTGAAGACATTTATAAATATTTGTTTTGGCAAGAAATTCTAGCAGGGAAAATTGCAATGTATTTATAAAAATCAAAAGCACTCATTGCATAGCGATGAGTGCTTATAGATACTAACCTACAATTCCCTGTATTCTTCTACGCAAGGGTAACACGGACATTCCTTTATCGGATTTAAATCATGATGTCCTATAATCAACGCTTCTGGAAATTTTTTCTTTAGCTCACGGAGCAGAGCTAACAGCGCCCCTCGTTGCTCTAGCGTACGTGTGTCTTTCGCTTGTCCTTCTGCATTCAGTCCTCCTTCGTAACAGATTCCTATGGAATGTGCGTTATGATTCCGGCAATGTGCTCCGACTTTCTCTAGTGGTCGTCCCGGATGTATTTCCCCATCACGTGTGATGTAGAAATGGTAACCGATGTCACGGAATCCCCGATGTCGGATATGATCCTGTCGGCAAGCCTCCGCCGAGAGGGCTTTTCCCTCCGGCGTGGCACTGCAATGAATGATAATCAGTGTGATGGTCCGCATAAGTTTACATACAACTTTGTACTCCTATCAAACCACCTACAGCAGTAGCAACAGTGATGATTACTTTGATAATGAAACTCCAAACGGAACGGGATGATGAATTACTCATAGTTTTTGATTTTAAATGAAAAAAATATTGATTTTTAATGAGTCTTTAGCTGTGATAAGCTAAAGACTTTGCCAGTGTTCAGGTTATGACTTAAACAGTCGGGTCCGGTGCTTCTTCGTCTCCTTCGTCCGGATTAGGTTTCGGATCGGGAGTGTTGCCTGAACCGGAACCTCCTCCTCCGGGCGTTGTCGGTTTCTGATACTCCGCCTGCTGCTTCAATTGGCTGTCGAGCTTCAGATTGGTCGTTGATAAGTTTCCAGTGGCACGTGCTTTGAGCCGCATACCTGTGATGTTCTTCTCCAGCGAGAACTCTTCCAGCGTTTCGGCAGCCTTGCTTCGGATTCCTACACCGAAGATGGCTAGATCATCAATTTTCACACTTTTGCCGTCGAGCAGCAGTTCCTTGATGCAGTCCACCATATCAGTGAGCACGCCTTTGATCACCCCACTGGAATACGGTGAATTGTGTTTCGACATGTGTTCGGCAAGTTTGGCAAGGTCGAATGTCTCGTCGCTTACCGCCCGGGCGAACCATTTGCCCGCATTCAAGCCTTTCTTCTGTTGGTTCTGATAAATTTTGTAACGAATCATAAAATAATAATTTTAAAGAGTTAAACATACTTTCGTGAGGATTTCTCCCTTTCGATGACACAAAGATAGTATGCTGTGACTCGGGAAAATCGGTTGTGTACAGTGACAGTCGGTAATGTGCAATTGTTGTCGGTTATAGTCTGTTATTCCCTGATAAAATGTAGGTAATGTGAATATATTTTGTTACTTTTGTGACTGTAAAACAGAAACTTATTTGTCATGATAGAATTCAAAATACGTGCTTATGGTCGTATGGAACTGGCACAGCTTTATTCTCCCGAACTTACCGGCATTGCTGCTTACCGCAAAATGAATAAATGGATTGTCCGCTGCCCCGGTCTTCAGGAACGCCTGTCCGATTTAGGTTATCAGCCGCAGCACCGTTCTTACACTCCGTTGGAGGTGAGGGCGATCGTGGATGCGCTGGGAGAACCCTAGCTAAAGCTATGCTTTACGACTTCTAAAGCATAGCTTTACGGTATCTAAAGCGGTGCTTTAGCTTCTACAAAACGTTATTTCCCTATGACGCAAAGTTATCAACCGATGCAAAAATGCACTTTTACGGGGCATCTCTAACACACGCACACACGTGCGCGTACGTAAGTCCCTTTTTCTTTCATGACAAAGAGGCCCTTTTTTACGAGACGTCTCAGCCAGGAGAGTGCGGTGTTTGGTTTGATTCCCATAGCTGTAGCCTGTTCCGTCAACTGTGTACGGGTGAACTCGTCACCCAACGCATCGAAGAAGGCGTCACGGTCGGCATTGGCCCTGTGTGGGATTTCCGAAGATGGAAGGAAAGATAATATATGCGTGGCATGCCGATAGAGAGGCTTTACAAGCCCAAGAACAGCTTTAAAGTCTTCAGGAGTGATAGTTATATCCCAACGGGTAATAATGCCGTCCTTGACGTTATCTGTGGGAATTTCCTTGTCCGGAACAGGAGCGTATCTGTCAGAACTCTTAAGCTGATAGGGTTGGGGGATTTCCAACACCCGTAACATGGCTATCGTTGACATGATGCGGCAGATATTGACAGCCAGACGGGCTATGAAACTTCTCATCTCGTTGCCGTTGGCAATGTCCGAACGGAAAAACAAATCGGAGAAGAGAGCGTTGAATTCCTTTTTCTGCTCGTCGGTGAGGCGAAGCGTATGGATACCGTGTTCTTTCAGTATATCCAGCTTTAGTTGCCAATCCCTGCCTATGGACCTGAAGATTTCGTCCAGATCTATCTCTCCGCACGCAAATTGGTCAGCCCATGTATAGATGCCATGCATGTAGTAGAACAGTTGGCGGGAGAAAAGTCCGTTCTCCGCCGACGGGATGAGGGCTCTCACCTGTGCGGGTGTCCCCGAAAGTAGGACGGCAAGAAAGATTCTCTTCACTTCCCGGTATTCCTGATCGGTACGTCGGTTGTAGGACAGTCTGTCATGGTCGAAGGCTTTGCGGAGCGTGTCGCTCCAATGGCCGTATTCGGAACTGATGGCGGAGGCGATGGTGTCCGCTTCGGTTTCGCAGATGAGTCCTGTTCCGTTGGCGTCCATGATATTTTGCAGAATGCCGGTGCCGCTGTTGTTGCCCGAGATAAGAAACATTTTGTTGGGAGGCATCTGAGGTGCTTCTGTATTGACACGCTCTTTGCCCAGCAACTCATAGTTTTTCTTTTCTTTCCGGTAGGCTTTCATTTCTTCGTCCACTTGTTGGCGAATTTTGTCATGAATAGGTTCCACGAGCAAGCGGATAAGTGAAAGTCCGCTTTTTCCCGAAGCAGGAGGGGCTACAAAGAAGGTTTGCAGACAAGGAGACTGGTATTTTCCGGAATAGGAACATCTCACATAGCGTTCCATCGTAGCTCCTAGTGCGGTCAGTGCTCCGAGCAAGAGTATGTCCCGTTGTGTGGGAGAAGTGGCATAGCTCATAATGAGCATTAGGATTTTAGGCCAGTCTGCTTCGGGGAAAGTAGGCAGGGGTTGTAGAGGATCACTGTCTGTCGAGAGTTCTTCTGGAGCATTGGTGTTTTCGTCGTTGTCGTTTTCTTCCTCTTCCACCTTATTATACGCGCGCCTGTGTGTGGGAAAATTGTAGGGTGCATTTAGTGCATTTTCTGCATTTTTTCGGCTGTTCATAACTTCCTCCCGGCAGATTTTCACTCCTGTCGATTCTGCGAGATGAAAAGCCGTTCCCAGATGTATTTCTCCATGCTGCTTTATAAGGGCGTTGGAGAACATTCGTTCGGCATGCTCACGCTGATATTTGGCGGATATCCGGCACAGGCGGTGAAAAAACTCGCGTCCTGCTTCGCCACAGTCTGTTGCGATGGCGAATGCTAATTGTACGTACTCGGCGTAAGAGGGTGCAATGTCGGTACCTGCCGTTTCGACTGCCTCAGTGATGAGGCGTAAAGATTCAATATTGGTCATTTTCTTAATGGATAATTGATAATAGATAGTTCACTGTTGGTTATTCAAGATTGACTGTTCAATACTCTCTGAATAGTGCTTGTGGGTCGTGGCTGAGGAAACAGGCTCTTACGATGTCTTTGCCGGAGGTGTCTACGGCTTTTGGCGGAGTTTCTGTGGAGTCGTTCATTTCTGCTCCGTAGGTTATTTCTATGTATTGCATTGCCCAGTTTATGCTTTCTTTTGCGTTCCGTGTCTGATCGTCTGCGTAAAGTTTGCTATAAGGTACGAATGCTTTCACGCCCCGGCCGCTGGGACTGATGAATGTAAGTATGGGACAGAGGAAAGGGTCGTCGAACAGTGTACGACGCATTTCCACAGCTTTATGATAGGAGTCGAGGTTATCTATATCTACCACTACGAGCCCGGAAGGCGATGCGAAGAATTTACTACTCCGGCGGATGAATATGCCGCATGGGGTTACGTAGGGGAGTAAAGAGGCTTTTGCCATTCGCAGGTCTCCGGCACTTCGCACTTGTTCGGTCAGTGCTTTGAGGTTTTCGTTGCAGGTGATCATCTGATATACCTGTTCGACCGAAACTTCGCAGAAGGGAGTGAGTGTGGCGGGTGTAACGGTTTGTCCTTGTTCGTTCCTGATGGGAGCAATCGGGGGCATGAAATAAGACATTCTGAAATTGTTTGTCATAACATTTATCGTTAATTCTTTTAATAATGCGGTTCTGTTTTTGAAACGCAGCGCAAAATTAGGACAAAATGATATAACGGCAGTTCGGACATATCCGAACTAATGTGAATATTTTTATAACAACTAAATTATTATTAACGTTTAAAACAAGAAAAAATGAAAAAAGAGTATCATCATTTTGCATTCGGCCTTTTTATCGAAGAGGTACTTAAATGTGAGAAAGTGGGTATTTCAGCCATGTGTCAAGCTATAGGCATGAGTAAGGGAACTTACGAAATGCTAAAAAAAGGGATGATAAGTGTTTGAACTATTACGAGCGTATATTTAATTATTACTATGATACGCTCACAGAAGAGGAGTTTCTGAAGAAAATGCATGAGTGGTCACTGCGGTATATCCGGTATAGGAAGAGACAGGAGGAAGAAAAAGAATCCGCACGGAAATTCTCGGATCAATAACGGATTATTCGGCTATTGATAACAGTCAGGCACGGATTTCGCGGAACTACACGTTTTTTAATTACTCAACTCTGAAAACCGTGTAATCCGCGAAATCTGTGCCTAAATGATAAACTTTTGTTACCTTATTTCTTCTCCGGTAGTGTAACGGAGAAGTTTGGGTTAGGCGTGTGCTGTGCAAAGATTACTGCCTTCATCTTTTCTACAATCTCCGGATGCTGGTCGGCCACATTGTTGTCTTCATGAATGTCCGTTGCCAGATTATAAAGGAAAGGTATCCCTTTCTTTACTACCATCTTCCAGTCTCCCATGCGTACGCCAATCTGATTTGTTTCATTAAATTCCCAGTAAAGGAAGTCATGTTCCTTCTGCTTTTTCTTTCCCAGTAATGTCGGGGCGAAGGAAATGCCGTCGAAGTAATCTACTTCTTTGTCTTTGTTCGCATATTTCTTTACGTAATTCTTTTCGCCGATGATCTCGCAGAAAGTAGGCATCAGGTCGTAGAAAGCGCAGATGTGGTCGTTCACTGTACCTGCAGGTACACGTCCCGGCCAGCGGGCGATAAATGGGATACGGATACCTCCTTCATAGCATTGGCGTTTCAAGCCACGCAGTTTACCGTCTCTGCCGAAGAATGTAGGATCAGCTCCGCCTTCTTCGTGAGGGCCGTTGTCGCTGGAGAAAATGACCAGTGTATTCTCGTCCAGTCCTTTCTCTTTCAGCTTTTTCAGTACTTCTCCGACGTAGTAGTCCAGTCGCGTAATCATTCCTGCAAATTGTGCGTGTACATGCGTGATCGCGTTGTATCGCGATCCTTCGCTGCCTTTGTAGCTCTTGTCAGGATTGAATTTCTCTTTATATTCATTTAAGATAGAGTCTTCCGGCTGAACCAGTTCCGCATGGGGCAGGGTATAAGTCAGCACTCCGAAGAACGGTTGTTTGCCGTCCTGCTCATCCAGCCATTCCATTGCTTTCTGGTGAATCATATCCGCCGAATATTGCGGGCGTTTTTGATAATCGGCACCATACATCGGATACTTGATGTTCTCGTCCATGATGACACGTACTACGCCTGTGTCGCCTAATGCCTTGCTGTAGCGATTGAGGAAATTAGGATAGTAAAGGTGGGCCTGGAACTGACAGATGTAGCCGAAATATTCGTCTATCCCGCGTTTGTCCGGAGTGGAGCAGGAACCTTCATAACCTCCCGCCCATTTGCCGAACATACCGGTGGTATATCCGTTCTCTTTCATTATCTCGGGCAGGATAACGTGATCGGGGTCGTAAGGATGCTGACCGACTACTGCATACTCCTTGTTGTTGCCATACATTACTGTGGGAGCGTTCGTCCAATATTCCTTGTTGCCCCGTACTTCGCAATGTCCTGTATGCTGCCCTGTCATAAATGAAGCTCGGGAAGGAGCACTGACGGGACTTCCTGCGTATGCCTGTGTGAAGCGCATACCCTCGCTTGCCATCGCATCCAGATGGGGGGTGCGGATGAATGGCTGACCGTAGCATCCCAGATCGCCATATCCCATGTCATCGCAGAGGATGAAGAGGATATTCGGCTTTGTGTTGTTTTTCTGTCCGCTGGCAGACAGACTGGAAAGAATAAGCGTACCGCTTACTAAAGAAAATAATTTGTAGTTCATAAAAATAATGTGTTAAGAAATTTATATATTAGGGGTTTTATTGATTAATTGTTTTTGATGTCTCTCTCTTATGTTTCTCTTTATATTGAGTCGGTGTTTCGCCCGTGTACTGCTTGAAAGTCGTGCTGAAATAACGGGAAGTAGTGAATCCCACTTTCTCCGCAATTTCCGTAAATGACATTTCCGTGCCGGTGATCAGTAGAATTGCCTGCTCCATCCGGAACTTATTGATATAGTCATTGGCTCCCATCTCCGTCAGTGCCTTCAGTTTGTTGTAAAGAGAGGCCCGGCTCATGCCGATTTCTTTGCAGATAAAAGGAATATCCAATCGGCTACTGTCCAAATTCTCTTGAATGATCTTGTTCAGTTTGAGCAAGAACGTTTCATCTGCCTGGCTGAAGGTGCTTTCTTCCGGAGCGGGGATCAGTCCTGCGTTCAGATATCTCTTCTTGGTATGTTCACGGTTTTTTAGTCGGTTACGGATCAGTTCCATCAGCATTTCCACTTCGAACGGTTTGGTCAGATAGGCGTCCGCACCGTTTTTGTAGCCGCTCATCTGACTTTGTTTGTCGTCTCTTGCCGTCAGCAGGATAACGGGGATGTGACTGATCGCAATGTCTTCCTTTATGTTTTTGCAAAGCTCATATCCGTTCATGCGGGGCATCATGACGTCACTTACGATGATGTCGGGAGTATGGCTTTTGATAAGCTGAAGTGCCTCTACACCATCAGAGGCAGTCAATATACGTTTGAAGTATTCTCCCAGTGCTTTCTTTAAGAAGTCCGTCAGGTCGGGATTGTCGTCTACCACCAGAATGCTGTAGGGGGCGGTGGCGAAGCTGTCTTCCTCTTGTGACTGCTTGCCGCTGTCGTCGCTCATCAATTCATTCAGATATGCTTTGGGCTGGCAGATGATCTCTTCCGATTCCAGTTTCAGCGGTAGTTCGAAGAAGAAGGTGGCTCCCGATTCCGAATTGTCCCGTGCGCCGATGGAGCCGCCGTGCAGTTCCACCAGAATCTTGGAGTAAGACAAGCCGATGCCCGTTCCGCTCTGTTCGCCCATGCCCTGATAAAAACGGGTGAAGAGCTTCTGTGTGTCTACCTGCTGCAATCCGCAACCTTGGTCGGTAATGGAGATGCGTACTCTTTTTTCTTCGGGCAGCAGTTCTGAAGTGATGGTGATTTCCGTGTCTTGCGGGCTGTGTTTCAGTGCATTGATCAGCAGATTACTCAGAATGATTTCACATTTGTCCTTATCGAAACTCACTATTTTGATGCGTGGATCGAGCCGGTAATGAATCTGTATATTCTTTGCTTCCCCTTCGCTGACGAAATCTTGCGATACATGTTCGATCCATTCGTTGAGCGGGTGAGGCTGTATGAGCAGTTTGCTTTCTCCCACTTCCATCTTGCGCACATCGAGCACCATGTTGATCAGATTCTTCATTCGCTGAGACTGCCGGTAAATCGCTTTCAGCGGCAGGTATTGGGTATCTGTCGGGGATAAGGACTTCAATATGCGGCTGAGCGGAGCGTGGATCAGTGTCAGTGGAGTACGCAGTTCGTGGCTGATATTGATCAGGAAACGTACTTTTTCTTCGTACACCTGTTGCTCGTGCTCCTTCATGGCCCATTTCAACTTATCTTCTTTTCGTTTCAGTGTTCTCCGGAAAGTTTCGACAATCATTCCGGTTACTAACAAGGCACAGCCCAGCGTGAACCACCATGTGCGGTACCAGGGAGGGAGTACGGTCAGTTCCAGTATCTGCTGACTGGGAATCCAGCTGCCGTCCTTTGCTGTGCAGGAAGCCATAATCTGATAATCGCCGGGCGGAAGCGAGCGGATGACCAGTTCCGGGTTGTACGATTCGATCTGCTGGTCGTTCAGCCCTTCTATCTGATACCGATACACTTTCTGCCGGAAGATATCCTCTTCTTTGGACATGATACGGATACTTATATTACTGTTCCAGGGAACGGAAATTCCGGTCGGGTCACCGCACAGTTCATTGTTGACGGATTCTCCGTTGACGATGACATCCGATAATTGCAGTTTGGGCAGCTCGGAAGTAGCCGGCGGCAGATTGCTGTTGATATGCAGCAGTCCTTTGACGCCGCCCATGTAGACATCTCCGTGGCTGCTCAGCAGACGGGGTTTGGAAAGATATTCGTTTTGAATGGCACCATCCGATTCGCCGAACAGTACGAATTTCTTTTCTTTGATGAGCCATGCGAAAAGCATGTCATTCGTTCCGAACCATACTTTTCCCTGCTGGTCGCACACGATGAGCGTTACTTCCGTGAATAGCGTGGTGGTAAAGGGAGTACGTACTTTGGTAGCGGGATTATAGTGGATCAGTCCGTAGTTGCTCCCTATCCAGAAGTCTCCGTATTCGTCACGCGCAACGGAATTGATGACCGTATCGTTGAAGCAACGGAACAGAGACGTCAGGCGGTTGTTCCGTTTGTCCAGTTGGTAGATACGTTTCGTATCGTTGAGATAGGTATAGTTTTCGTGATTGGTGATGGGCAGAAGAGCGCCGATGATGTCCTGTCCCTCCTGTTCGGTGGCAATCCGGAAAGTGCGTTTGTTCAGGTCGTATTGATAGACGTGGTCGCCGAGCAGCAGCACGTTGTCGGGGCTGTTTTGATACAGGTTGACCGCTTTTCCCCGATTGCAGAGGCGGGTGGTCGTTTCGTCGTCAATGATTGTGAACGGTTGTTTCTCTCCGGTAGACGGATTGAAGACGAACACTCCCTGTGAGAAGAGCGAGATCAGTAGTTTGTCGGGAGTGAACTGACAGATAGATGCCACTTTGTCTTCCCACGTAGAGAGATAATGGGTGAACTTCTCCGTGAGAGGATTGAAAAGGTTGACTCCGCCTCCGTCTGTTCCGATCCATATTTTATCGTCGGACTGCTGATAGAGGCTGAGGATGGTGTTGTTGCTCAGTCCACGGTCGTTGCCGGGCACTACGTCCGTGTAGGTCACCATTGACACTTCGCGGATGCTGATCAGTCCGTTCCGGATACTTCCTGCCCATATATTGTTGTTACGGTCGTTGTAGAGGCTGAGGATGGAGTTGGCGGGGAGCGAATAGTTGTCTCTGCCGGGGATGTGTTCCAGCAGGGAAAGCTGTCCGGTTTCCGGTTCGAGGATGTTGATACCGCCTCCGTCCGTTCCGATCCATAGTTTGTTCTCCCGTTCGGCAAGGCTGAGTATGACATTGTTGCTCAGCGAGGAGTTGCGGGTGGTGTATGATGCCAGTTGTTTTCCGTTCCGGTCGAAACAGTAGAGCCCGTTATTGTAGGGGGCAATCCATATCCGGTTCTTCGAGTCGATGATCATGCTCATAATCTCCTTTCCGCAGTCGAAAGGCGGGCGGCTGTATGCTCCGGTTTTCAGGTTGAGCAGGAGCAGCCCTTGCCAGCGGCTGCAACAGAGTACAGTTTCTTCATCCCAAAGGCTGAGTATCGTGATATTGAAGTTTCTGAAATCCGGTGTCTGGTCGAATTCCTGCAGCAGGCGGAAAGAACCGTCCCGGTAGCTGTAAAAGTAAATTTTGTTTTTGGCTCCGAATAATAACCCCTCTGGGGTAGGGCAGGTGGAATATGCGGTGATGTTCTTTCCTTTTTCGTCGGTTGGCAGGTAGAAGTCGTCACTTTGCCGTTGGTAGCGTGCCACCCCTTTATCAGTCAAGATCCAGATATTGTATTGTTCGTCTTCTGCAATCTGAAGAACGAGGTCGTGAGGCAGCGAATGCGGATCGTCTGCATGATGGATGTATTTCTTCAGTTCGTGGCCGTCAAACCGTCCCAGACCGGAGCGGGTGCCTATCCACACGAATCCCTGTTCATCCGTAAGGATACACCGGACGGTGGAAGGTAGTCCTTCTTTCAGAGAAATCTGCTTGTAATAGTAATGCCCCGCCTGTAAAGGAAGGACACCGGCCATTTGTGTGATAAATGCGATGCATAGGACGATATAGAGTCTTGCTTTCATTGAATTAGGTCGAGTAAACAGAAGCAAAGATAATACATTCGGATGAATATTGAATAAAATGATATAGAGTTTTGAGCAAAGATGATATTAATTTATCTATAATCTTTATCTTTGCTCGAAAATGTACGACTATGATTACCGAAGAACTACAGAAACTATATCAGGAATATACGGGAGTTCCCGCAGAGAATATAACAGAATTACCATCTTCCGGTTCCAACCGCCGCTACTTCCGGCTGACAGGTGCGAAAACCCTGATCGGCGTATGTGGCACGTCTGTCGAGGAGAATGATGCTTTCCTTTATATGGCAGCCCATTTCCGCAAGTCCGGCCTGCCTGTACCCGAAGTTCATATCGTCTCCGAAAATAAGAGTTACTATCTTCAGGAAGATTTGGGAGATACCCTTTTGTTTCATGCAATCGAGAAAGGACGTGCTACCAGCGTATTTTCCGAAGAGGAAAAAGAGTTGCTCCGCAAGACGGTCCGTTTGCTTCCTGCCATACAGTTTGCCGGAGCCGACGGCTTCGACTTTTCCCGTTGCTATCCGCAGCCGGAGTTCAATCAGCGTTCTATCCTTTGGGATTTGAATTACTTCAAATATTGTTTCCTTAAGGCTACCGGCATGGAATTTCAGGAAGATAAACTGGAGGACGACTTTCAGAAGATGAGTGATGTGCTGCTGCGCAGTTCTTCCGCTACTTTTATGTACCGCGATTTTCAGAGCCGCAATGTGATGATCAAAGACGGTGAACCGTGGTTTATCGACTTTCAGGGCGGACGAAAAGGGCCGTTCTATTATGATGTCGCTTCTTTCCTGTGGCAGGCAAAGGCGAAGTATCCCGATAGTCTCCGTCAGGAATTGCTGAAGGAGTATATCGATGTCCTGCGCAAATATCAGCCTATCGACGAGCCCTATTTCTATAGTCAGCTTCGTCATTTTGTTCTTTTCCGCACATTGCAAGTGCTCGGAGCTTACGGTTTCAGGGGGTATTTTGAGAAGAAACCTCATTTTATCCAGAGTGTTCCTTTTGCTATCCAGAACCTGCGTGACTTGCTCAAAGAGGCGTACCCTGAATACCCGTATCTTTGCAATGTGCTACGCGAACTTACCGAACTCAAGCAATTCACCGACGATCTCAAGAAACGGCAGCTTACCGTCAAAGTGATGAGTTTTGCTTATAAGAAAGGGATTCCCGATGATCCTACCGGTAATGGCGGCGGTTATGTCTTTGACTGCCGTGCCGTGAACAATCCCGGTAAGTACGAACGCTACAAACCTTTCACGGGACTGGACGAACCGGTGATCAGTTTTCTCGAAGAAGATGGTGAAATTCTCCGTTTCCTCGACTCTGTCTATGCGTTGGTAGATGCTTCGGTGAAGCGATATATGGAACGTGGCTTCAGTAATTTGTCCGTTTGCTTCGGCTGTACCGGAGGACAGCATCGTTCGGTTTATTCGGCGCAGCATCTGGCAGAGCACCTGAACCGCAAATTTGGCGTGAAAGTGGAGCTGGTGCACCGCGAACAGAATATAGAACGTACTTTTGAGGCAACTGTGTAATGAAAGCAATGATATTTGCAGCCGGGTTGGGTAGCCGGCTGAAACCACTGACCGATACGATGCCCAAAGCCCTTGTTCCCGTGGTCGGACGTCCGATGCTGGAGCATGTGATTTTGAAACTGAAAGCTTCCGGTTTTACCGAAATAGTGATTAATATCCATCATTTCGGTGAGCAGATTATTGATTTTCTGAAAGCTAACAATGATTTCGGACTGACGTTGCATATTTCCGACGAACGGGACCTGCTGCTCGATACGGGGGGAGGAATCAGAAAAGCCCGTCGATTCTTTGAAAATTCCGATGAACCCTTCCTTGTGCATAATGTGGATATTCTTTCGGATATGAATCTGAAAGAACTGTATGACTTTCATTTGCGGAACGGAAGTGTAGCCACCTTGCTCGCCAGCCGGCGTAAAACTTCCCGTTATCTGCTTTTTGATGCGGAACAAAGATTGTGCGGATGGATCAACAAAGATACGGGACAGGTGAGGCCCGAAGGTTTCCTATATGATGAGTCGCTGTATAGAGAGTATGCCTTTAGCGGTATCCATGTTTTTTCGCCTGCTGTCTTCCAGTTGATGGAAGTGCCGTGCTGGGAAGGCAAGTTCTCTATTATGGACTTTTATCTGGCTACCTGCGGGCAAACGGATTATTGCGGTTATCTTACGGAAAAGCTGGAACTGATTGATATCGGCAAGCCGGAGACGTTGGCACGGGCGGAAGAGTTTTTAAGAGAGAATATAGTATCATGAGTATATTCGGGTAATTAGAGTTAATGAAAGGCGGAGATATTCGGAAACGGATATTGCCGCCTTTCTTTTTTTGTCTCGAAAGTTGTCTGATAATGTCTGTTGACCTCGAAAAATGCGATAAAATGGACTATTTTAGACATTTTTGGAAGAATCATAGCCAAAATCGAACATCTTAAATCTTAGATATAACCTAAATTTGTGGCAGTGAATGTCAGGAAAGACTTCGCTACTTATATAAAAGGTAATCTTAATTAATAAACTTATGAGAAGCAAATTCCTATTTCTTTGTCTCTTCCTTTTTGGAATGTTGACAGCTTGCAAAGACACAAAATGGGTAGATGTTCCTACCGGTACTCCTCCCGAAGGTTCAGTTACGGGAAAACCGGGCGAAACAGAAGAACCCGATGATCCTGATCCTACAGATAAAACATTTATCAACTGTTCTTATATCCGTGGTGATTTTTTTGAAACGAATCGAATTTCGGGAGCAAGTATGGGTGCTTGCAACGATTTGATTTATCTGACGGCACGTCCTTATGCTGATGGTGATCTGACTTTTGACTTACCCGTGAATGATGCAACACTTACAGGGGCAGCAACGTATGCTGCTTCTTATAATGGACGCAACGGAGTACTCAAATTGGATGGTACCGGCAAGATGAACGCCGGCGACGGTCTGTTGCATTCACCGGACGGAGCATTCAAGAAATTCACATTCGGTACTTATATATATGTCAGCGAGTGGGTGGACGGAGCTTGCTTGTTTAAAAAGGTAGACGGCGGTTCTGTTGTCATCGCTTTCCAGTTGGGAGCAACGGAAGGTAATTTGAAACTGACTGTCGGAAGTGCTACGGCCACAGTGACGAATAGCGCATTGAAATCAGGAGCATGGCATTATGTAGCGGTGACTTATGATGGTGGCGCTGCTAAGTTATATATAGATACGAACAATACTGCCACTGACTTTACAGGCTCTCTGCCTGCTTCGGTTCCTAATACCCGTGCTGACTTTGTGATGGGAGAGAACCTGAAAGGTTATCTGGATGAAACATTTGTGAACAGTCTGCTGATGGGTACATTAGGAAGAAATCCCATCTCTTTTGATAATTGGAATAACACGAAAACACTTGCTTACTGGAAATATGATGACGCTGCAAAACCTGGTAAGGACTCGCATACATGGGCTATTCGTCTGGAGCAGATTCGTACTGCCTTGAATGGACAGGCAGGTGACCGGAAGATACGTTTGGGTATTGCTGGCGGCGAATGGTTGAAAATGGTCGGCAACGCAACTGCCCGTACTAACTTTGCCAATAACGTAAAGAAGGTGATCGAGCAATATAATCTGGATGGTGCGGACCTCGACTTTGAATGGGCTTATTCAGGTACTGATTTAGCCAATTACAGTAAAGCCATCGTGCAATTGCGTGAAGTATTGGGGAAAGATGTATTTTTGACCGTATCCCTACATCCTGTTTCTTACAAAATAAGTGCGGAAGCTATTGCAGCAGTCGATTTTATCTCGTTGCAATGCTATGGACCTTCAGTAGAACTTTTCTCTATGGAACGTTTCAAATCGGATGGTAAAGCTGCAGTCGATTATGGAATACCTCAGGATAAACTGGTCATGGGAGTACCTTTCTACGGGACTACGGGTACTGCCGGCGAGCAGGCTGCTTATTTTGATCTTGTCGGTAAGGGTAACCTGACTAATACTTCTGCAGACACATGGAGTTATGAAGGAAAGAACTATACGCTCAACAGCCAGAATACGATTCGCCAGAAGACACAATATGTGTGTGAGAATGGTTTTGGAGGAATCATGAGCTGGGACTTGGCTACAGACGTAGACGTGACGCATGAGATGTCTTTGTTGAAAGCAGTGAAAGAAGAGCTTGATTACTATGCCAATCCTACTGTAGAATAAAATAGAATCTTAATTAGTAAATATAATATTATGGAAAAAAAGAAGTTCGTGAGAAAACAAGAACGCTTTGTTCTGTTTCTGATGCTCCTGTTATTATTTCCTCTGGGTGCGTTGGCACAACAAAAATTGATAAAGGGACAGGTGGTAGACGAAATGGGAGAACCTATTATCGGTGCTACAGTCATGGTAAAAGGTGTAACCGGAGGAACGATTACAGATATTGACGGTAATTTCTCTATTCAAGGAAAAGTAGGAAGCACTCTTTCTGTTACATATGTGGGATATGCCCCATTGCAGGTAAAAGTCACTAAACAGGAAGGTAACAGACTGGTGATGAAGGAAGATGCTAAGGTGCTGGATGAAGTTGTGGTGGTAGGTATGGATACACAAAAAAGAAATACCATTACGGCAGCTGTCGCTACATTGAAAGATGACGCGATTGTGAATCGTCCTGTGACGGATGTTACCAGTGCTTTGCAAGGTAATATAGCCGGTTTGAACTTTGCTTCGGATGCAGTAGGCGGTGGTGTCGGTGGTGAAATCGGTGCCGATATTAAATTCAGTATTCGCGGTATCGGTTCTATTAACGGTGGCGAGCCTTATGTATTGGTGGATGGAGTGGAGCAGAGCATGCAGAATGTGAACCCGGCCGATATTGCCAGTATCAGTGTACTGAAAGATGCTTCTGCTTCTGCTGTATATGGTGCGCGTGCTGCTTATGGTGTGGTTCTGGTAACAACGAAGAGCGGTAAAAAAGAAAGAGCCAGTGTTACTTATCGTGGCACGGTAGGTTTCAGTGCACCTATCAATATGCCTAAAATGATGAATGCGTTGGAATACGCTGCGTATAATAACCAACAGTATGATAATGGAGGAGCTTCATCCGGTTTGCAAAAGATTTCGGATAAGACAATTGAGAAGATTAAGGGATTTATGCAGAATCCTTATTCGGCTGAGTTCCCGGGGATTGAAGCGAATACCACCGGTGATGACTGGGCAGGTGCTTATTATAATCAATACGGTAATACAGACTGGTTTGAATATTATTTCAAAGACAAATCTGTCCGCCATTCTCACAATTTGAGCGTGCAGGGAGGTTCTGATAAAGTAAACTATTATATTGGTATGGGATACACCTATCAGGAAGGTTTGCTGGATAAGGTACAGGATGATCTGAGTAAATATAACCTGAATACCAAGTTGCAGTTTAAGACAAGTGACTGGCTGCGCTTCAACCTGAATAACAATATTACTTTGCAGATGATCAAACGCCCAATGGCTAATCAGATGATTCTGTATAATAAGATCGGTAGCCACCGTCCGACTCAGGTGACTGAACTGCCAGTTGAATCAGAATATAATATACCTAGCTGGAATGAAATGTTGTATCTGAAAAATTCCAATTATCAGAGAAACCGTATTTCGGATGCCTTGTCGTTTTCGGCTACCGTAACTCCTTTGGAAGGTTGGGATATCACCGGAGAAATGAAAATACGTTTTGATGTTGAAAATAATAACCTGAAAATGAAAGATGACCAGAAGTACGAAACTCCTGCAGGCACTTTCAAACCGGGCGATGCTACTAATCAGCGACAAGGATTTGCTTATCCGGGCATTAGCTGGAAAAACATGTATTTCGGCTCTTACACACGTGGTAGCATGTTTAATTATTATCTGTCGCCTAATCTGTCAAGTTCTTATACTCACCAGTGGGGAGATCATTTCTTTAAGGCAATGGCGGGTTACCAGATGGAATTGCAGGAGTATTCGGAAGAATATATGTATAAAGACGGTATGTTGAGTAACGATATTTATTCATTTGATAATGCCAGCGGAAATGTGATAGCAGGTGAAGCCCGTTCACACTGGGCTACGATGGGATTCTATACTCGTCTGAACTGGAACTACAATAATATTTATTTTCTGGAGTTCAGCGGACGTTATGATGGTTCTTCCCGTTTTGCTCCAGGCCACCGTTGGGGATTCTTCCCGTCATTCTCTGCCGGTTATGATATTGCACGCACTCCTTATTTCCAGCAATTGGCACTTCCTGTGTCTCAGTTGAAAGTACGTGTATCTTATGGTCGTCTGGGAAATCAGAATGGTGCAGGTCTATATGATTACATTGCTCAAATGCCGTTGGATGCACAAGGGACCAACGCTTGGCTGCTGCCTGGAATTTCGTCTTCCACGGCGTCCAAAGGAACAATTGCCAAGACTCCGAAAATGATCAGCCCATACATCACCTGGGAGAAAGTGGATAATGCCAACTTAGGTTTTGACTTAATGTTATTAAAAAACCGCTTGTCACTAACTGCCGACTTCTACCAACGTACGACACGTGACATGATTGGTCCGGCAGAGTCTATCCCAAGCATCAGTGGCATTGCTTCGGATGACCGTGCTAAAGTGAACAATGCCACTTTGCGTAACCGTGGTTGGGAACTTTCTGTAAGTTGGAATGATAAACTGAAATGTGGTTTTAGCTATGGAGTCGGTTTCAATGTATTTAACTACAAGGCTGTCGTGACCAAGTATAATAATCCTGAAGGTATCATTTACAATAATCATACAGGTCTGGCTGCCAATAAAGGTTATTATGAAGGTATGGATATTGGTGAAATATGGGGATATCGCGCAGACGATCTTTTCCTGTCGAACCGTGAAATTGATGATTACCTGAGAAATGTAAATCTGACAGCGTTCAAGTCGAATGACCTTTGGCGTCGCGGTGACTTAAAATATATCGATTCCAATGGGGATGGTAGAGTAGACGGTGGTAAAGGTACTTTGGCTGATCACGGAGATTTGCAGATTATTGGTAATACGACTCCCAAATATTCGTTCGGTATCAACTTGAATCTGGGATATAAAGGTTTTGAAGTATCTACATTGTTGCAAGGTGTGGCTAAGAGAGATTTTCCGATTTCCGGAAGTAACTATATGTTTGGTGGAAACAACTACAATTTCAAAGAACATCTCGATTATTTCAGCACAGAGAATCCGAATGGATACTTGCCGCGTCTGACCGGCTGGAAGGATGACAAAGACTTTTTGGTGAATACCGGATATAACACCACACGTTATCTGTTGAACGCTGCTTACATGCGTATGAAGAATCTGACGGTTGCTTATACCTTCAACAAAAAACAACTGAAACATATTGGTATCAGCAATCTGAAAGTATATGTGACTTGCGATAACTTATTCACCGTAACGAAACTGCCGAAACAATTTGATCCGGAAACACTGAATCAGGTGAATATGTCGGCTGGCGGTGATGCTCAAAATACGGCTCCGGGTCTGACTTCTCCTATGAAGCAGAATGGTAACGGTATGGTATACCCGATGAACCGTAACTTCGTATTCGGACTTGATTTCACCTTTTAATTAGAGAATGACGATGAAAAAAATATATATATTATTAGTGGTTGGGGCAAGTTTCATGATGTCGGCATGTTCGGACTTCCTGGACAGAGAGCCTTTGACAACACCCAATAGTGAGACATTCCTTTCCAATGCAAGTGCCGTGAACAACTATATCAACGGTTTGTATATAGCACTTCCTTCTTTCGGGACTTACGATATGGGAGTTCGTGGAGAAGAGAAGAACAGTGATAATATCGTTGCGGAGGTTTATGACAAACGTCTGAACGGAGAATTGCAGGAAAACGGAGGAGGTACTACGGAATGGCAGAAAGGATATCAGAACCTGCGTAATGTGAATTATTTCTTTGAATACTATAAAGTGCCGGAAACAGAAGAGACGAAAGATGTACTTTCAATGAAAGGTGAGGCTTATTTTTTCCGTGCATACTGGCATTTTTATTTGCTGACCAGATTTGGAAGTATTCCTGTGATGGATAGATTCTGGGACGGCAATGCAACTGTCGGCGGTTTGCAGATTCCTCCGCGTGACCGTTCCGCAGTGGCGCAGTTTATTCTTGACGATCTGAATACAGCTAAGGGATTACTTCACTCGCGTAGCCAGTATAAAGGTTTGAGAGTGTGTAAGGAGGCCGCTATTATTATGGCTATGAGAGTGGCCCTTTATGAAGGTACCTGGGAGAAATATCACAAAGGAACAGACTTTGCCGCTGCTGAAGATAAATCGGCAGACTTACTGGGACAGGTGCTGACACTGGGCGATGAACTGTTTGGTATGGGACTTGCTTTGAACACAAAAGCTACCGATAAGAATGCAGTGAATATAGAAGATGCTTATGCGCATGTATTCAACTCGAAAGACCTGTCGGATATGACAGAGGTTGTATTTTGGAAGAAATATTCGATAGCAGATGGTGTGATTCATAATCTGAGCAGTAATCTGGGAGCGGGTTATGTAGATAACAGCGGACCGGCAGGTTTATCTCAGTCGTTGGTTGATAATTACTTGAATGCTGACGGAACACCTATCAATCCTGCTGACGGCATTTTTAAAGATTTCAATTTGACTTTTAAAGGCCGTGACGGACGTTTGCTGGCGACGGTTATGCATTCAAATTGTAAGTTTAAGTCAACCTCACCGGAATCAAAATCGAAAGCGATGCTGGTAGAGGAATATTCGGAAGAAAACAAACAGATAGTTCGCCCCCCTTATCTGACTGAAGGCGGTCCTGCGCGTAATGCTACCGGTTATCACATCCGTATGAGTATCGATACTACATATGTAAGCGGTCAGGGCGAGACGTCTCTTCCGGTGATCCGTTATGCGGAAGCTCTGCTGGCTTATGCGGAAGCTGCGGAAGAATTGGGAAAATGTACTCCTGCTGTTTTGGAAAAAACTTTAAAACCATTGCGCGAGCGCGCTGGGGTGACGTACAAAGACCCGTCTGAAATCGATCCTAATTTCACCGATTTTGGTTATACCATTTCTGCCAATTTGCAGGAAATCCGTCGGGAAAGACGTGCAGAACTGGCTTTGCAAGGTTTTCGTCTTGATGATTTGATGCGTTGGAGAGCTCATAAACTGATTCAGGGAAAACGTGGAACCGGTGCTTATTTTGGTACAGACGGTGTATTGTACAAAGCATTCGATCCTAAAAACGCAGCGGACTTGAAAACGATTCTGACTACAGACGGCTGGCTCGACCCACAGAAGGAACTTCTTCCGAGAGGCTATCAGTTTGATGCTAACCGCGATTACCTGTTGCCGGTACCTCCGAGTGAGATATCGTTGAATCATGAGTTGAAACAGAATCCGGGCTGGCAACGGAAATAGGAGAATGGAACAAGATTCATTTATGATAATTAGATAGATAAAGATATGAAGAACATATTATATAAAATACTTCCGGTATGTTTGTTGACCATCGGTTTGACAGGATGTGAGGATGAGACCAAGTATCGTCCTCTGCCGGAAGCTGTACCTTTGACAATGAGCATCAATGAAAAGGCGTTTGTGATGGGAGAACACTTGAAAGTAGATATTAAAGTGGAACCAGATGCTGATGGTAATGAGGTGGTAGCTAACGAAGATTTCGATATTTACTTTACGGCAAAAGCCGGAACGGAAGATGTAGCGAATGTGTTCGAACCATTTAGTAGTATTGTTACTTTCCCGAAAGGAGAGAAGCAGATTCAGGTGGATTTTCCGGTTAAGACTTCCGGATTAGTTGGTACTACTACGATGGAGTTTGTTGCTTTCGCACGTGGTTATAAGATGGCTAATTCCAGTCAGGGAATCAAGGTATCTGATTATTATCGGATATCCATGTCTCTGGAAAATAATACAGAAAATGTGGTGACAGAAGGCGGTAAGTTTGTATTGGTTGCCAAAGTAGACAAACCGAGTTCTGTGCCACTCGAAGTCACTATTACTCCGAAGGAAGGGGAAGAGGGCAGGTATGACAATCTACCTTCTACTTTAACTATTCCTGCAGGAAGAACTTCGGTCAAAAGTGCTGCTGTGACTATCAAACAGGACTATGAAATGACAGGCGACTTGCAGTTGGTATTGAATCTGAAAAGTAATTCTTCTTCCAATCCGATGACTGCTCCTGCATTGACTATTACCATGACAGACCTGGAATCAATGGCTGATCCTGATTTGTATGATATGACTACTGTATATGAGAATCCGAACATCATGTTTGTTTCTTATGATGATGACTGGTTTACGGGTAAAGAAACAGCTAAGATGGACGAAGGAACAGCACATCCGAATGCCGAATTGGGCAGTCAGTGGAAGTTTGATTATGCTATTGAGTTCCATAAAAATTCAACATCGGGAGATTATCAAAAATTAGGTAATGCAACGGATGCCAATAGAGGAAATGTTTTAAAGATTGATTGGACCAAATACGCAAAAGTTACTGATGAAGGTGAATTGAATATTTGTGTAGGTGTAGAAGGTACTAATTATGGAACAGCAGGAATACATTGCTGTAAGTCTTTAGGGCAGATGTGGGCACAAAATGTTACACGTATATATCCGGGTATGCGTATTGAAATGAAAGTTCGTTTAGG
Organism: Bacteroides sp. B1-V-101; assembly: GCF_023656585.1. Taxonomy (NCBI): domain Bacteria; kingdom Pseudomonadati; phylum Bacteroidota; class Bacteroidia; order Bacteroidales; family Bacteroidaceae; genus Bacteroides; species Bacteroides sp. B1-V-101. The sequence goes on from NZ_JAMOKH010000001.1 coordinate 139,892, forward strand.
AGGTAATAGAACAGGATTTGTACCGATGATAGAGGTGAAGAATCCAGCAACTGCTACTACATGTAAAGAAGCTAAGCAATCAATCTGTATACTTAAGAATGTTTCCGGCTCTGCAATCACCCAATCGGTGAGGGGAGAGGTTGTCAGTGATGCGAAGAGCGTAGTATCTGCTATTCCTAAAGTAGAAGATTATAATATTTATTGGGTCGAACTAGTCGATGAAAATACAATAAAGTTAGGTATTAATGGTTCTACAACCTTGGAAGTCACAAGGGATATGTTGGATTCATGGCCTTTTACCAAAGCTTCTACGGGAACATCAGTTGGAGCGAAAGGTCTTTATTTAGTAATGCGAATGGACTTGTTCGGAGAAGGTAATAGTGTTTCTTCTGAACTTCCGGCAGGTTGGGATACTGAACTGAAGTCAATTAATCCTGCAAATTATGCAACAGAAGGACCAAGAATGATAATAGACTGGATTCGTTTCTATGTAAATGATAACTATAAACGGGAAGCGAATGAACTTGTGAATAGAGACTATAAAGTCTCAATTCCTGGTAAGTTCTACCAGTTCTATTAATCTGTCATATTGACGAACCGTTTTCAATAGTATGAAATAAGTTCAATGCCGGAAGGCCATCGTGCAACAGCGATTTACTTCCGGCATTTACTGCTAATTCGGGTGGAAATAGAGAATATTGTAAATACATTAGCTATTTGTAGACATACTTTTTACATATCTTCCCTATCTTTGCCATGTAATCTAAATAAATTAATCATTATGGAAAACCTGCAATCAAACTTGTTCTATTCTTTGGCAGGAGTAGCCGCCGTTGCCTCCCTTGCATCTTGTACAAACAAGCAGAAAACGACAGAACAAAAGCCGCTGAACATCGTCTATATTATGACAGACGACCATACAGCCCAGATGATGAGCTGCTATGACACCCGCTACATGGAAACTCCGAATCTTGACCGCATTGCGGTGGATGGTGTACGTTTTACTCAAAGCTTCGTTGCCAATTCATTAAGCGGTCCCAGCCGTGCCTGTATGATTACGGGTAAGCATAGCTGTGCCAATAAATTCTACGATAATACGACTTGCGTATTCGACAGTTCTCAACAGACATTCCCGAAGCTGCTGCAAAAGGTAGGTTATCAGACTGCGCTGGTCGGCAAATGGCATCTGGAAAGTTTGCCATCCGGATTTAATTACTGGCAGATAGTACCCGGACAGGGGGATTACTATAATCCTGCCTTTATTACACAAGATAATGATACCATCCAGAAACACGGATATATCACGAATCTGATTACCGATGATGCTATCGACTGGATGGAAAACAAGCGAGATCCGGAGAAACCGTTCTGCCTGCTGATTCATCACAAGGCGATTCACCGTAACTGGATGGCGGATACATGTAACCTTGCCCTCTACGAGGACAAGACATTCCCGTTGCCGGATAATTTCTTTGACGACTATGAAGGTCGCCCTGCTGCGGCTGCTCAGGAAATGAGTATCGTGAAGGACATGGATATGATTTACGACCTGAAGATGCTTCGTCCGAATGAGAAATCACGCCTGAGATCACTTTATGAAAGATTCCTCGGACGCATGGACGAAGGACAGCGTGCCGCATGGGACAAGTTCTATGCTCCGATTATCGATGATTTCTACAAACAGAATCTGACAGGAAAAGAACTGGCCAACTGGAAGTTCCAGCGTTATATGCGCGACTACATGAAAACCGTGAAGTCTCTTGATGATAACGTAGGACGTGTGCTCGACTATCTGAAGGAAAAAGGGTTGCTGGACAATACACTGGTAGTTTATACTTCCGATCAGGGTTTCTACATGGGCGAACACGGCTGGTTCGACAAGCGTTTCATGTATGAAGAATCTATGCGCACACCACTTATCATGCGTCTGCCGAAAGGTTTCGACCGCAGGGGAGATATCACCGAAATGGTACAGAACATCGACTATGCACCTACTTTCCTTGAACTGGCAGGAGCGGAAATTCCCGCAGATATCCACGGAGTATCACTGCTGCCTCTGTTAAAGGGTGAGCATCCGAAGGACTGGAGAAAGTCTCTGTATTACCACTTCTATGAATATCCTGCCGAACACATGGTGAAACGTCACTATGGTGTACGTACGGAACGCTATAAACTGATTCATTTCTATAATGATATCAACTGGTGGGAACTGTATGATATGCAGGCAGACCCGTCGGAAATGCACAACCTCTACGGTGAGGCTGAGTATGAACCGGTAGTAAAGGAACTGAAAGACGAATTGCTGAAACTACAGGAACAATATAATGATCCCGTCCGCTTTTCTCCGGAAAGGGACAAGGAATAACCCCCGAATAATACAATGACAAGAACGATTTTAATATTACTGATAGGCTTTCTATCTTCGATAGTAGCCGGATGTAGCGATACTAACTTGACACATGACATACCCTTGGTTCCACGCCCGGCGCAAATAGTGCCGGGCAGCGGGAACTACCTTTTCTCCGGTAAAACGGTATTTGCCGTAGAGAACGAGGAGCAGGCGGAAGTGGCACGCAGCTTTATAGCTTTGTTTACCCGTGCGGCAGGCTTTACTCCGAAGTTGACGGTAGGCGATGCGGAAAAGGGAAATGTTCGTTTCCAGACGGATGCAACCTTGAAAAGTGAGGCATATACGCTGCAAGTGTCTCCGAAAGAAATCATTATCGAAGCATCGGATGCAAAAGGATTCTTTTATGCTTTGCAGACCATTCGCCAGTTACTTCCGGCATCCATCGAAAAAGAGGAAGTGTCGGATAAAAAAGTAAAATGGAGTATTCCGGCAGTGAGTATTCAGGACGAACCGCGTTTTGGTTACCGTGCGTTATTGCTGGATGCGTCACGCTTCTTTATTCCCAAAGAGAATGTATTGCGCATTATCGATTGTATGGCAATGCTCAAAATAAACACGCTTCACTTTCATCTGACAGATGATAACGGCTGGCGTGTGGAAATCAAGAAATATCCCCGTTTAACGGAAGTAGGTGCATGGAGAGTGGCTCGTACGGACCTGCCTTTTCCTGCCCGGCGGAATCCGGAACCCGGAGAACCCACTCCGGTAGGAGGTTTCTATACTCAGGAAGAAATAAAGGAAATGGTGGCTTATGCGGCTGAACGTCAGATTGAAGTGGTACCGGAAATCGATATGCCGGCACACAGTAATTCGGCATTGGCAGCTTATCCTCATTTAGCTTGTCCGGTAGTGAAGGAATATATCGGAGTGCTCCCCGGTTTGGGAGGACGAAATTCCGAGATCATCTATTGTGCCGGAAATGACAGTGTCTATGCCTTTCTTCAGGATGTGATGGATGAGATTCTGGAATTGTTCCCTTCCCGATATATCCATATCGGTGGCGATGAAGCCCGTAAAACTTATTGGGAGAAATGCCCGCTGTGTCAGGCACGGATGAAAAAGGAGAAGATTGCCAATGAAGAGGATTTGCAAGGTTATTTCATGAATCGGATGAGCGAATATGTACGTAGCAAAGGGCGCGAGGTGATAGGCTGGGATGAGCTGACGAACAGTAGCTTTTTGCCGGACGATGCCATTATTCTGGGTTGGCAGGGATACGGACAGGCTGCACTGAAGGCTGCCGAGAAGGGACATCGCTTCATCATGACTCCCGCACGCATCATGTACCTGATTCGTTATCAAGGACCGCAGTGGTTTGAGCCGCTGACGTATTTCGGCAATAATACGCTGAAAGATGTGTATGACTATGAGCCGGTTCAGAAAGACTGGAAACCGGAATATGCGGATTTGCTGATGGGCGTACAGGCTTGTATGTGGACAGAGTTCTGTAATAAGCCGGAGGATGTGGATTATCTGGTATTCCCACGCCTGGCGGCATTGGCGGAAGTGGCATGGACACAACCGGAAAAGAAAGACTGGACTTCGTTCCTGGAAGGCATGGATTCGTTTAATGAACATCTCGCAGCCAAAGGGATAGTGTATGCCCGTTCGATGTACAATATACAGCATACCGTGAGACCGGAAGACGGAGCACTGAAAGTAAAACTGGAATGTGTCCGTCCGGATGTGGAAATCCGTTATACAATGGATGGAAGCGAGCCGACCGCCGCTTCACCGCTCTATGAACAACCATTGTTGGTAAAAGAAGCTCAAACAGTCAATGCCGCAACGTTTGCCGATGGACAGCAGATGGGGAAAACACTGACGCTTCCGGTACACTGGAACAAGGCTACGGCAAAACCGTTGCTGGGTAATAAAGTGAATGAAGCCGTCCTGAACAACGGAGTCAGAGGAAGTCTGAAGCAAACGGACTTTGAATGGTGCAGTTGGGGAAGTAGCGACCGTATTTCCTTCACCGTCGATCTGTTGCAAAAGGAGAAAATGAATACGCTGACAATCGGTTGTATCACTAACTATGGAATGGGAGTGCACAAACCGAAATCAATCCGGGTAGCCGTGTCGGACGATAATGCGACTTATCGGGATATCAACGAATTGGAATATACTCCCGAGGAGATATTCCGTGAAGGAACTTTCATCGAAGACCTGTCGATAGATATGAGAGGAACCGTTGCCCGTTATGTGCGGGTTACAACGGAAGGAGCGGGAGAATGTCCGGCAAATCATGTACGTCCCGGACAAGAATCAAGAGTATGTTTCGATGAACTGATCATTGAATAACCAGTCACCAAAAAACAATATAATAATGATGAAATTAAAGAAACGAACGTTTTTAATCTTGATGGCAGCACTGACTGCTACCTTCGCTTCGGCTCAGAAACAGCCTTTGCCGGAGTGGCAGAGCCAGTATGCGGTAGGACTGAATAAACTCGCTCCTCATACCTATGTATGGCCTTACGCCGACGCTTCCGATATTGGAAAGCCGGGAGGATATGAACAGTCTCCTTATTATATGAGTCTGAACGGGAAGTGGAAATTTAACTGGGTGAAGAACCCGGACAACCGTCCGAAGGACTTTTACCAGCCCTCTTATTATACCGGAGGGTGGGCGGATATTAATGTTCCCGGCAACTGGGAACGGCAAGGCTACGGAACAGCTATCTATGTCAACGAAACTTATGAGTTTGACGACAAGATGTTCAACTTCAAGAAGAATCCGCCATTGGTTCCATTTGCTGAGAATGAAGTAGGTTCTTATCGTCGCACGTTTAAGGTGCCTGCCGACTGGAAAGGACGTCGGGTAGTGCTCTGCTGCGAAGGAGTGATCTCTTTCTATTATGTATGGGTGAACGGAAAGTTGCTTGGCTATAATCAGGGATCGAAGACGGCTGCCGAATGGGACATTACCGATGTACTGAGTGAAGGAGAGAATGTGGTAGCTCTGGAAGTATATCGCTGGAGTTCGGGTGCTTATCTGGAATGTCAGGATATGTGGCGTCTGAGTGGCATCGAACGGGATGTTTATCTGTATAGCACTCCCAAACAGTATATTGCTGACTATAAAGTAAGTGCTTCCCTTGATAAAGAGAAATACAAAGAAGGTATCTTCAATCTGGAAGTGACGGTGGAAGGCCCTTCTGCTACTGCCAGCTCTATCGCTTATACACTGAAGGATGCTTCCGGAAAGGCAGTATTGCAGGATGCCATTAACATCAAGTCCCGTGGACTGAGTAACTTTATCGCTTTCGATGAGAAGAAGATTGCAGAAGTAAAAGCATGGAATGCGGAGCATCCTAACCTTTATACCTTGGTACTCGAATTAAAAGATGCGCAAGGAAAAGTAACCGAACTGACCGGTTGTGAAGTCGGTTTCCGTACTTCGGAAATCAAGGACGGACGTTTCTGTATTAACGGTGTTCCGGTGCTGGTGAAAGGGACGAACCGTCACGAACATTCGCAACTGGGACGTACCGTAAGCAAAGAACTGATGGAACAGGATATCCGCCTGATGAAACAGCATAATATCAACATGGTGCGTAACTCACATTATCCGACTCATCCGTACTGGTATCAGCTTTGCGACCGCTACGGGCTGTATATGATTGATGAGGCGAATATCGAATCGCATGGCATGGGATACGGGCCTGCCTCCCTTGCCAAAGACAGTACTTGGCTGACCGCTCACATGGACCGTACACACCGTATGTACGAACGTTCCAAGAATCATCCGGCTATCGTGATCTGGTCACTGGGCAATGAAGCCGGCAACGGTATCAACTTCGAACGTACTTACGACTGGCTGAAATCGGTAGAGAAAGGCCGTCCCGTGCAATATGAACGTGCTGAACTGAATTACAACACGGACATCTATTGCCGTATGTACCGCAGTGTGGACGAAATTAAGGCATACGTGGGTAAGAAGGATATTTACCGTCCTTTCATACTCTGCGAATATCTGCACGCAATGGGCAATAGTTGCGGTGGAATGAAAGAATACTGGGATGTCTTTGAAAATGAACCGATGGCACAAGGTGGCTGCATTTGGGACTGGGTGGATCAGAACTTCCGTGAAATAGACAAAAACGGAAAATGGTACTGGACTTGTGGAGGCGATTACGGACCGGAAGGAATCCCCAGCTTCGGTAATTTCTGTGGCAACGGTCTGGTGAATGCTGTTCGTGAACCGCATCCTCATCTACTCGAAGTGAAGAAAATATATCAGAACATCAAAGCGACTTTGTCAGACCGGAAGAATCTGAAAGTCTGCATAAAGAACTGGTATGACTTTTCTAATCTGAATGAATATATCCTGCGTTGGAATGTGAAAGGGGAGGATGGAACCGTACTTGCCGAAGGCACGAAGGAAGTAGACTGCGAGCCGCACGCTACGGTAGATGTCACTTTGGGTGCCGTCAAACTTCCGAATACCGTTCGGGAAGCCTATCTGAACCTAAGCTGGAGCCGTAAAGAGGCCACTCCGCTAGTGGATACCGACTGGGAAGTGGCATACGACCAGTTTGTACTTGCCGGTAATAAGAATACGACGGCTTATCGTCCACAGAAGGCGGGAGAAACAGCTTTCGTTGTGGACAAGAATACCGGGGCACTTTCTTCCCTGACTTTGGATGGAAAGGAATTGCTGGCTGCACCAATCACTTTGAGCCTGTTCCGTCCGGCTACGGATAATGATAACCGGGATAGGAACGGAGCCCGTCTGTGGCGCAAGGCAGGTTTGAACAATCTGACACAGAAAGTGGTGTCACTGAAAGAAGAAAAGACATCGGCAACGGTCCGTGCTGAGATTCTTAATGGGAAAGGACAGAAAGTAGGAATGGCGGATTTTGTTTATGCACTCGACAAGAACGGGGCATTGAAGGTTCGCACCACCTTCCAGCCGGATACGGCGATTGTGAAGTCGATGGCTCGTCTGGGGCTGACCTTCCGCATGGCAGATGCTTATAATCAAGTATCTTATCTGGGACGTGGCGATCATGAAACGTATATCGACCGCAACCAGTCCGGTAGGATAGGACTGTATGATACGACGGTAGAACGGATGTTCCACTATTACGCTACCCCACAATCTACAGCTAACCGGACAGATGTACGCTGGGCGAAACTGACGGATCAGGCAGGCGAAGGTGTCTTTATGGAATCGAATCGTCCTTTCCAGTTTAGTATCATTCCTTTCTCGGATGTATTATTAGAGAAGGCGCACCACATTAATGAACTGGAGCGTGACGGAATGATAACCATACATCTGGATGCCGAACAGGCAGGAGTAGGTACGGCTACCTGCGGACCGGGTGTATTGCCGCAATATCTGGTATCGGTGAAAAAGCAGAGTTTTGAATTTACGCTTTATCCGGTAAAATAGCCTGAAACTGATTGCATTTGGATAGAAATATTGCATTGAGATAGAATATAGGGGAGCGAATGGCATGGATTTAGCGAAGTTTAATGAAAAGCGCTTCGGGAAAGCCATGAAATTTGCTCCTTTATATTTATCTTTGTCTCATTAGCATTAAATCAATATTTATTATGATGAACAAACTACTTACTTCTCTCTTTTTATCTTCTGTGATAACGTTGGGCGGATGTGGACTGACGAAAGAAAACTACTATGTGAAGCATGTTGAATTTCCACAGGATGCAACCCTCGAACAAAAAATCGATATGGCAGCAAGGCTGGTTCCTACCCCCCAGCAGGCTGCGTGGCAACAAATGGAGCTGACTGCTTTCCTGCATTTCGGTATCAACACATTCACCGGACGCGAATGGGGCGATGGTCAGGAAGACCCTGCTATCTTTAACCCTACAGAGCTGGATGCAGAACAATGGGTGCGCACCTTGAAAGACGCCGGATTTAAAATGGTACTTCTCACGGCAAAGCATCATGACGGCTTTTGTCTGTGGCCTACAGCTACCACGAAACATTCGGTAGCCTCTTCCCCTTGGAAAAACGGTCAGGGCGACGTAGTGAAAGAACTGCGTAACGCTTGCGATAAATATGATATGAAATTCGGAGTCTACCTCTCTCCGTGGGACCGGAATGCGGAATGCTACGGAGATTCTCCTAAATACAACGAATTCTTTATTCGGCAATTAACGGAATTACTTACTAATTACGGCGAAGTGCACGAAGTGTGGTTTGACGGCGCAAACGGAGAAGGACCGAACGGAAAGAAACAAATCTATGACTGGGATGCGTTCTACAAGACTATCCAACAGTTGCAGCCGAAAGCGGTGATGGCAATTATGGGCGATGATGTCCGTTGGGTAGGTAATGAAAAAGGATTGGGACGCGAAACGGAATGGAGTGCAACGGTGCTGACTCCGGGCATTTATGCTCGTTCCGAAGAAAACAACAAACGACTGGGCGTCTTTAGCAAAGCCGAAGATTTAGGAAGCCGTGCGATGCTGGAAAAGGCAACGGAGTTATTCTGGTATCCTTCGGAAGTAGACGTGTCTATCCGTCCGGGATGGTTTTATCATGCGGAAGAAGACAGCAAAGTGAAATCCTTAAAACATCTGGCTGATATCTATTTCCAGTCGGTAGGCTATAACTCGGTGCTCTTGCTGAATATTCCTCCCGACCGCAGAGGATTGATTAATGAAGCGGATGTGCAGCGGTTGAACGAATTTGCTGCTTATCGGGAGAAGATATTTACGAACAACCGGGTAGAGAAAGGAAGAAAAGACTGGGAGGCTGTTTCCGGCAGTGAAACTGTTTATTCCTTGAAACCGGAGTCGGAAATCAACGTTGTGATGTTGCAGGAAGATATCACGAAAGGGCAACGGGTGGAGTCTTTCACCGTAGAGGCATTGACGGAACAAGGTTGGCAGGAAGTGGCGAAAGGAACGACTGTAGGCTATAAGCGTATGGTTCGTTTTCCGGCAGTAAAGGCTACCCAGCTTCGGGTGAAGATCAACGAATGTCGTCTGACGGCTCACATCAGTCAGGTGGCAGCCTACTATGCAGACCCTTTGGAAGAAGAGAACCGGACGGAAAACTGGAACAATCTGCCTCGTGCTTCATGGAAACAGGTGGCTGCTTCTCCGTTGACCATTGATTTGGGCAAAGAAGTCGAACTCTCCGCATTTACTTATGCACCTCTGAAAGCGGAAGCGAAACCGACGATGGCTTTCCGTTACAAATTCTACGTGAGCGCAGATGGCAAGAACTGGAAGGAAGTGCCTGCCAACGGTGAGTTCAGCAATATCATGCATAATCCGTTGCCGCAGACTGTCACTTTCGGTCAGAAGGAAAAGGCACGCTTTATCAAGCTGGAAGCTACCACCCCTACGGCTACAACGGCGCAAGTAGAAATGAATGAAATCGGAGTGACCGTAGCTCCTTGACGAAGCTTTGAATTTTAACTTAATAAGTACATCACTTTGAGAATAGATACTTATTCATTCTAACCTAATAATTATCAAAAGACAAAATGAGAAAAGAATTTTATGGTATATTACCTTTAGCGTTAACTTCCTGTCTGGCTTCTCAGACCACTGCTCAGGAGAAACAAACCCAGCGTCCGAATGTTGTTTTTATCTATGCGGATGATATCGGTTACGGCGATTTGAGTTGTAACGGAGCCAAGACTATTCATACTCCTAATGTGGAACGTCTTGCCAAAATGGGAGTACGTTTTACCAATGCGCACAGTGCAGCTGCTACCAGTACGCCTTCCCGCTATGCGATGCTGACCGGTGAATATGCATGGCGCAAAGCCGGAACAGGTATTGCTGCCGGAGACGCTGCGGCTATTATCCGTCCGGAACGCTATACAATGGCGAACCTGTTCAAGGATGCCGGATACAACACCGGAGTCGTAGGCAAATGGCATCTGGGACTGGGCGACAAGGGCGGAGAACAAGACTGGAACAAGCCTTTGCAGCCGGGAACGAATGATATCGGCTTCGAATATTCCTTTATCATGGCAGCTACGGGCGACCGTGTTCCTTGTGTATTTGTAGAGAATGATCAGGTGATCAACCTTGATCCGAATGATCCGATTCAGGTAAGTTACAAAGCGAACTTTCCGGGAGAACCTACCGGGAAGGACAATCCGGAGTTGCTGAAAATGCATCCTTCTCACGGACACGACCAGAGTATCGTGAACGGTATTTCCCGTATCGGATATATGAAGGGCGGAAAGTCGGCTCTCTGGCAGGATGAGAAGATTGCGGAGATGCTGACAGGAAAAGCTGTTTCCTTTATTGAAGGACACAAGTCTGCTCCTTTCTTCCTGTATTTTGCCACGCAGGATGCGCATGTTCCCCGTGTTCCGTCTCCACAGTTCGCAGGAAAGAGCGGCATGGGACCTCGCGGCGATTGTCTGCTCGAATTTGACTGGTCGGTAGGCGAGATTCTGAATGCACTCGAACGACTGGGATTGGATAAGAATACACTGGTGATTCTTTCCAGTGATAACGGTCCGGTAGTGGACGACGGATATAAGGATCAGGCAGTGGAATTGCTAGGCGATCATACTCCGGGCGGCATTTATCGCGGAGGAAAGTACAGTTCGTTCGAAGCGGGTACACGTATTCCTTGTATCTGGAGCTGGCAGGGTGTGATCCGTCCGGGAACAGTTTCGGATGCATTGCTCTGTCAGATAGACTGGTTTGCTACTTTTGCTGAAATGCTGAATGTCCGCTTGCCGGAAGGTGCGGCACCGGATAGTGAACCGATGCTGAAAGCGTGGACAGGCAAGCAAAAGAAGGGACGCGAATGGCTGGTACTTCAGAATGCACAGAATAACCTGTCGGTGACAGACGGAAGATGGAAATATCTCCGTCCGGGAAATGGACCGGCATATCTGAAAGCAGTGAATATCGAGTTGGGAAACAGTAAGGAACCGCAGCTTTACGATCTGAAGAAAGATCCGAAAGAAAAGAATAATGTGGCGGGTCAGAATCCGGAACTGGTAAAGAAGATGGCAGCACAGTTGGAGAAAATTGTAGATGGACGCTACGGTCTGCCACTATAAAAGAAATGCTTAGAGAGTAGCAGTGGGACTGGCGGTCTTGATTTCTAGTAAATCGGACGCCAGTCTTTTTTTAAACCAAACGTAGGTTTTCACTGTTATCTTTCTATATAAATGATATATAAAGAAAGAACTTATGTTAGTAGTCGATTTAGGAAAATGGATGAACAAAATCCTGATAGATTGGGGGATAGATGCGAAGGTTGCCGATCGTTTTGATGAAACAATTATTGCTATACTGATGATAGCCATTGCTGTAGGGGTGGACTATCTCTGTCAGGCAATTCTGGTGGGAGGAATGAGGCAGTATACCCGCAGGAAACCGCATCTTTGGAATACATTGCTGATGAAACGTAAAGTGTTTCATAATCTGATTCATACGATTCCCGCCATCCTTGTCTATGCCCTGTTGCCGATGGCTTTCATGCGTGGCAAGGAACTGCTGGTTATTTCGCAGAAGGCTTGTGCCATTTATATCATCTTTTCTTTGCTGCTGGCTATCAATGGGATTCTGCTGATGATCATGGATATTTACGATGGAAAGGAGACAATGAAGAACCGACCGATGAAAGGATTCATTCAAGTACTTCAGGTACTTTTGTTTTTTATCGGGGGGATTGTGATTATCTCTATCCTTGTAAATAAATCGCCTGCTAGTCTGTTTGCGGGACTGGGTGCTTCGGCAGCCATCCTGATGCTGGTATTCAAGGATTCCATTTTGGGATTTGTGGCAGGTATTCAGCTTTCTGCCAATGATATGGTGCGTCCGGGAGACTGGATCACGCTTCCTTCCGGTGCCGCGAATGGTACGGTGCAGGAGATTACGCTTAACACGGTCAAGATTCAGAACTTTGATAATACGATTTCTACGGTTCCGCCTTATACGCTGGTCAGCAGTCCTTTTCAGAACTGGCGTGGCATGAAGGATTCCGGTGGGCGGCGGGTGATGAAGAATATTACACTGGACCTGACGACACTCCAGTTTTGTACGCCGGAGATGCTCGACCGTTATCGGAAAGAGATTCCACTCATGGCGGATTATCAGCCGGAGGAAGGAGTGGTGCCCACCAATTCACAGGTTTATCGGGTGTATATCGAGCGGTATCTTTGCAGTCTGCCGGTGGTGAATCAGGATTTGGATTTGATTATCAGTCAGAAAGAGGCTACCATGTACGGAGTTCCTATTCAGGTTTATTTCTTTTCCCGCAATAAGGTGTGGAAAGAGTACGAGCGGATTCAGTCGGATATCTTCGACCATTTGCTGGCGATGGTGCCGAAGTTCGACTTGAAGGTATACCAGTATTCTGACTAACTCTATAGGGGACATCTTTGCCACAGGCTTGGCACAACTGTGCCACGCCTGTGGCACGGCCGTGCCAAGCTATTGGCATAGTTGTGCCAAAGCGTTGGCACAAGTCTTTCGCAGGGATGTTACGGATGATGCTCCGGTATGTCCCGTTAGTTAGCAAGGAAGGTCGTTAAAAGTCCGGACCGTTTCTAGCTTCTTTCATCAGTCGTTCGAAGCGTTTTACGATATCGGGATGTTGCGCAGCCACATCGTGTTCTTCTCTGATGTCCGTTTCCAGATTATAAAGCTGCATTTGCGTATTGCCTTTCCGGATGTCCGTGATGATTCCTTTCCATTTTCCCATGCGGATTGCTTTGTTGCCAATCCTTGGGTCAGGATATTCCCAATATAAATAAGTGTGTTCTTTTTGTTTCCCTTTTTTGCCGAGCAATGTGGGCAGAAAGCTGATTCCGTCCGTTGGCGGACAAGTGATGCCTGCCAGTTCTGCCAGCGTAGGCATAACGTCCTGAAAAGCGCAGATGTGGTCACTTTGCGTACCGGGTTTTATTTTGCCGGGCCATGTGATAATGGCGGGGACACGGATACCTCCTTCATGCAAGAAACATTTGCCCCATCCGTATGCTGAATTGAAAGGTCCCCCGCTGTTGAACCAGGGAGAATCGCTGCCTCCGTTGAACGTAGGACCATTATCTGAAGTAAACACAATCAAGGTATTTTCGTACAGATGTTCCGCTTTCAGTTTTTCGATCAGTTGGCCGATCTGCTCGTCGAAATAACTGATCATAGCCGCATAGGTAGCATGCGGATACCGGCAGGGCAGATATCCCGCTTGTCCGGTGTAAGGCTTTTCGTCCCCGAATTTCTCTACATAATGCTGTACCCAGCGTTCGGGTGCCTGAAGCGAGACGTGCGGCAGGGGAGTGGTCCACATCAGGAAAAACGGTTTGCGTTTATTGGCATCGACAAATCCCATCAGTTCATCAAAGATCAGATCGTTGGCATATTCCTTTTGCGTATATTTAGCGTAGCTGGCGGGATCGTTCGGATCGGCACCTTTATCCAAAGGGCTTCGGTGAGGGTCTGTCACTTTGTTGGACAGGTAGACACGTTCTTCGTCATTATACAGAAAAGGAGGATAGTATGTGTGCGACTGGCGCTGGCAATTGTATCCGTAGAATCGGTCGAATCCCTGTTTGTTGGGAGTTCCTTCGGAACCCGGATATCCCAGTCCCCACTTGCCGAAACATCCGGTGGTATATCCCGCTTGTTGCATCATTCGCCCGATAGTCATCGTGTTCGCCTGTAGGGGGAATTGCCCTTCCAGCTCTTTATGAACGTACACCGAGTCGTAGTTGTTTACTGCTCCGCGTTCGGCTAACTCATTGTTGAAGCGGATTTGCGCATGACCGGAGTGCATACCTGTCATCAGTACGCAGCGTGCCGGAGCTGATACGGGGGAACCGGAATAATGTTGTGTCAGTTTGATGCCTTCGCTGCATAAACGGTCGATATGGGGTGTTTCTATTTTGTCTTGTCCGAAGCAGCCGATATCTCCATATCCCAGATCGTCCATTAAAATATAGATAACGTTGGGAGATGCGGGTTGGGTTTGTCCGTGCAGGTAACCGCTGCACAGGGCGGGTATTGCGATCAATAAATTTCTTTTGTTCATGATGTTCTTTTTTTTAATCCCATTTATAATCTTTCGTTACATCTTCTTTCAGAGCCGGTCCGAATTCGAATCCAGCTTCTTCGAACCATGCTTTGCGGTGAAGGATGTTCCGGTAGAACCGGTCGAAGTCAAGCGCTTCCCCCTCGTGCCACATCTGTTCGGACAGAGCGAGGATGCGGGGGAAAAGTCGTCGGTCTATCATTCGTTCCGTGACTCCATCGTCGGTCCATAATGCGCAGCTCATGCCAAGTATCAGCGGATTTTTCTCGCTGATGGCTTTGTCGGAAGGGTTGTTCAGATAGACATCTTTCAAGTCGAACGTACGTGCTTCCGTATATCCTTTCCACGGGGTGACGGGGAAGTTCAGATACGTATAGTAGTTGGAACTGCAAATGACCGGATAATGGTGTTTGACGGCGTTTCTGAGCGCGAGGTCTTTGTGTCCCCGATAGTTCCACCACTGGATAACGGTATTGTCCGGCAACGGGTAGCCGTCATGATAGACTACGTCGCCCCAGAAGATGGCTTTCCGTCCTTTCGACTTCAGATAGTTTGCCATTTGCGCAGAGAACCATAGCTGGAGGTCGTGACTGTCTTTGAGTCCTTCTGTGGTAATCCTTTTCCGGCAATCCGGGCATTGATCCCAGTTGCCTTTCGGGGCTTCGTCTCCGCCCAGATGTATGTAGGGAGAAGGAAAGAGGGCGCATACTTCATCCAGTACGTTTTTCAGGAAACGGAGAGTTCCGTCTTTTCCTGCACAAAATATGTTCTGGGTAAATCCGCTTTGCGGTATCTCTACCGGCAATCCGAAACAACCGAGCTCCGGATAGGCAGAGAGAGCAGCTTCGGCATGGCCCGGCATATCTATTTCGGGGACGATGGTGATATTCCGTTGACGGGCATATTCGATGATATCCCGTATTTCTTCCTGTGTATAGAATCCCTGCTGTTCTTCTCCTTTGCCTACCGAACCGCCAGTCCGGGTGAGGTGCGGATATTGCTTGATTTCGATGCGCCATCCCAGTCCTTCTGTCAGATGCCAGTGGAAGTAGTTCATTTTGAGCAGTGAAGCCATGTCGATATACTTTCTGATGGTGGCAGCCTTTTGGAACTGACGTCCGGAGTCCAGTAAGAAGCAGCGCCACTGTGTGCGGGGATAGTCCGTCACGCTTGCGCAGGCAAAGGTGATAGATCCTGCTGAACCGGCTACCCATTGGCGTAGCGTTTGTACGGCATAGGTGAATCCTCCTTTGTCGGAGGCGCTGATTACCATCTGTTGCGGATGAATCCTGATCCGGTAACTTTCGGGGGGCAGGGATGAGTCGGTTATCCAGCAGATATCGGCTTTGGATTCTTTTTTTTGCCATTTGATGGGAGTGCGGGAGAGTACTTCTTCTCGAAAAAGGTTTAGATAAAAAGCGGTAGTGTCTTCGGCGTACATAGAAACCTTTTTCCCTAAAATCAGGTTGCCTGTCTGCATTTCCACTTGATTGGGGGTAGGAAATACGATTTGGGCGCGGACGGCGACTGTGTACGATAGAAGAAAGAGAGCTGTAAAAATTAGGTGCTTCATGGGGTACAGTGTGTTTATTTAGATTTTGTAAGAGTCGGCAAAAGGATTACCCGTATTAGTCTGATGTCTCAAAAATACGAATAAATTTCAAATACTCAATTATTCTTTTGAGTAAACTTACGAAATCAATACAGTTAAAAAGGGAAGAGGCAGTGTCAAATATCAAGGTCTTTCAGCCACGCTAATGACGAAATGCTTGTCCTGTCATTGAGATGACTGTCAAGAAGAGCCAATATTTGCCACAGCCTCTTCCGGTTAGTTCTGGATTATCCGGTTGGTGATGGATTACCGGTTAATTTCCTTCCTCCCATCCCGGATTCTGTTCGAGTTGGGGATTCAGTACCCGTTCGTTGCGTGGAATAGGGTTGAGGTAATAGTAATCCGGCCATAGATGATTCTGTTTCGGATGGAATTCGAGATATCCTTCGGAGCCGCCGCCGTCGATAGTCACATTGGTTCCTGCCGTGAAGTCGGATGCACGTACGTATTGTCCGAGTTTCTTCTTCAGTGCATAGTGGCATTTCTTCCATCTTCTCAGGTCGTCGAAACGGAATCCTTCGGAGAACAGTTCGATGCGTCGTTCCCGTCGTATTTCCCATAATAGCGGACTCACTTCGTAGTCGTTGGGATAATCCGGATTTCCGAGATCACGTTTTGGGTCGAAGGCTGAGTTTATTTCCGAGACTTTCATGAGTTTTACATTGGCACGCGGGCGCAGTTTGTTGATTGTGACGTCGGCAACTGTCTGGTCAAACTCGCCGAGTTCGCACATGGCTTCCGCGTAGTTCAGCATGACTTCTTCGATGCGGAAGATAGGCATATCTGTCTCTTCATTTCGTTGGCTGCCCATGCTCAGGTAGCAGCAATAGTATTTCCAGTTGTTATATCCGAAGGCAGACTTGTACCACGGCTGGTTCTCCAGATAGAAGTCAAAGTGAGGCGATGCACCCAAAATACCACCGTCATATCCTTGACGGAATGGCAATAACTTCTGTCGTTCCTTGCTGGTGCCGTACCCGATTCCCATGCGGACGGTGAGGCTGTCGATAAAACTGCGGTCTTTGGAGTTATCCGTAAATTTCCATTTATTGTCCCAGGCTGTGCTGGAAGCCGAACGGTCTACCCGGTAAGGAGGAGTGACGTGCAGCCACAAACGATGGTCACGGTTGCTGAACTCGTCGTATATATCCTTGTCACCCAGATAGGCGTCACTCGTCCAGCGTGGCTTTCCGTCCGTGCACAGGTAACTGTCCACTAAGTCGCGGGTCGGATTGTAAAAGGAGGTGGCGGTCGTTCCCCCGATGCTGACAGCGTGCACTACACCGACAGCATCCGAATATTCTCTGTACAGAATGACACCGGTAACATCTTTCAGTTCCAGTGAACAGAACAGATCGTCGTAGCAGTCCGCCACGTTCGGATAAGTCTGCATCAGTTCGGCGGATACCCGTTTGCATTCCCGCAGATAAGTTTCGGCGTTGTTGAGTCCGTGATATTTGCGCCAGGTACCTTCGAAAAGGCAGAAGCGGGAGAGTAAAGCTTGTACACAAGCCTTGTTGATGGTGTTTCTGCCTTCTCCGTTCACGTTGATATTCTTTTCGGCAAATTGCAGGTCTTCCAGAATGTGACCGGCTATTTCATCTCTGGAGGCACGAGGGCCTTTGATCAGTTCTGTTTCGTCGTCGCTCAGCACATGATCAATCCAGGGTACGCCACCGTAAGCCGACAGGAGAGACAGGTAGCGGTAACTACGGAAAAAGTAACCGACGGAACGCCAGTTCGCCTTTTCTACATCCGTCATTTTCGAACCGTCAATGCGGTCGAGCATCAGGTTGACCCTCCGGATATAGCTGTAATAGTTCCAGGAAGTATTGTCTTTCTTGTCGGGGATGGTCACCAGTTTTCTGATCCAGTTGCTTTCGCTGGTTCCTCTTGTCTGGTTGTACGAGATGTCGTCCGTAGAATTTTCCGAGCCATAGCCCAATGAAGGCAGGGTTTCATACAATCCCCAGGCGTATGCCTTGAAATTGTCGTATGTTTCAAAAGCCGTTTCGGCAGTCGGGTCTCCCAAAGGATACCTTTCCAGGAAATCGTTATTGAGACAGCTTGCTAACAAAACTGTACATATAAAGATTAAATATTTTCTCATAATACATTGGTTATTAGAATGTAACATTGATACCGAAAGAGAATTTTCTCATGAACGGATATTCCCAGGCACCTTTTGACAGCATATCGGTTTCCAGTCCTTCCGGCAGGTGATCCCACGTGTAGAGGTTCTCTCCGCTGAAGAATACTTTCACATCGTCGAAGTAGAGACGCTGGGACCATACTTTGGGCAAGGTATAGGAAAGCGTGATGTTTTGCAGTTTCAGGTAAGAGGCGTTGGCGAGATACTTCGACTGTTTCCAGTGGTTGTAGCTTGTGTTTACCCCGTCGTTGGAATACACACGCGGATAATAGGCATTGGTGTTAGTCGGAGTCCAGAAGTTGAGAGTTTCTTTGAACAGGCTTCCCCAGCCTCCGGTAGGCCATGCGATCTGGTCGGTGCGCCAATAATCCCGTTTGCCTACGCCTCGGAGGAAGATAGAGAGGTCGAGTCCTTTCCAGCTGATTCCTGCGGTGATGCCGTAGTGGAAACGCGGAGTCGAGTTACCGATGATACGCTGGTCGCCGGGATTGTCGGCGGTTCCTTCGCCGCTCCAGATGGTTTCGGTATCGTCATCGAAGTTCTTATACAGCACGTCTCCCGGAAAAACTTTTCCTGCTCCTTTCGGAATGGGGATTCCCGGTTTTAGTGTACCGTCTGCGTTGAAGTCGTCTTCCGTGTAGAAGCGGTCGGTGACATATCCCCAGATTTCTCCCATTTTCATGCCTTTGCGGTAAATCTTGTCGCCTAGCAGGTTGGTCTCATTATTGTATTTCGTGATTTCACTTTGTGAGTCGTACAGGTTGAATCCGATCCGGTAGCTCCAGTCCTTGTTGATGCGGTCTCTCCAGTTCAGTTCCAGTTCCCAGCCGTACGTCTTCAGGTCAGCGGCGTTCTGTTTGGCGGCGGTGGTTCCCACTACCCACGGTAGGTCCATACCGGGTGCCAGCATCCCTTTGGTGTCGCGGCGATACCAGTCGAAAGTACCGTTAAAGCGGTTGTCGAAGAATCCGAAATCGACTCCGAAGTCCAGTGTATATACCTTTTCCCACGAGAAACTGCTGCTGACCATTGCCGGTGCATTCAGTGTAGTCGTCTTTTGTCCGTCCACCAGCCATTCCGTCAGGTAAGGTGACATAGAAGGGATGTAGGGATAGTTTTCCGGAGTGTTGTCCGGCTTCAGTATGATCTGGTTGCCGATAGAGCCCCATGAGGCACGTAGTTTCAAGTTTGACAGGAAGCTTTTGGTATTCTTCATGAATGCTTCTTCCGAAATGCGCCATCCGGCGGAGAAAGAAGGGAAGAAACCGAAACGGCTGTCTTTCGGGAAACGGGATGTACCGTCGTAACGTCCGTTGGCTTCGAACATGTATTTACCGTCGTAAGTGTAATTGACACGGTAGAACAAACCTCTGATAGCATATTCATCGAAACTGTCGGTGACGGATGCCGTTCCGGTAGAACCGGAGAGCGACGGCAGATTTTCCAGTAATACGTCCGTGCGCTGCGACCATTGCGATTCCTTATGACTCTCTTCCTGATTGTAACCACCCATAATAGAGATATCATGTTTACCTATTGAAAAGTCGTAATTGGCGAATGCGTTAATAGCGTTGTAATTGGTGAAACCTTGCGTCAGGGCATAACGTGAGTTCTCTACATTGTTCAGCAGCCCTGTAAAGTTGAATCCTATATACTTGTATTTGTTGACGTACATCCGGTTGTACTCGGTGATCCGGTTGTAGGTATATTCACCTGTTATTTTCAGTCCTTTCAGCGGAGAGATGATGACACGTCCCAAAGTACGCAGGTTGGTCTTCTTGATCACCCTCGGTTCTCCGTAGCGTACGAAAGTAGCGGACGTTTCGGCAGGATATTCGATGCCGTCTTGTTCGTACGGCAGGATGTTGTGGTAGGACGGCAGGTGCATGGCACTTCCCCAGACACCGTTTCGTCCGCCTTGCTCCACCTTGTTCTGGGTAGAGTTTGCATATCTGATATCCAGTTGGGTAGTTAGCCACTTGTTTACGTCGACACTCAGGAAGCTGGACATATTGATACGGTCAAATTTGTCTTTGTCCGTTACCAGAATGCCGTCCTCACCGGTATATCCCAGGCTTAGTCGGTAGCTGGTACGCTGGCTGCCTCCCGATACGGAGAAACTGTGGTTCTGCATGAATCCGAAGTTATCCATCATATCGGCAAACATATCATTCTCCCGCATAAGGAACAGGTTGCCCTGATCGTCGAAAATATATCCGTTCGGATAGTTGGAAGGATTCGCCTGATAGTCTCGTATGTAGCCTTCCCATTGGGTGATGTTTTTTCCGTCTACATAGGTATCGTTTGCCCATCCCATTTCCTTGTACGCCAGTACCGATTCCAGCGGACTTGCTTTCTGCGGAAGCTCTGATGCTTTCGAGAAAGAGAAGTTGTTGTTGTAATTGAATCTGGGAGCCATGTCCTTTTTACCTTGCTTCGTTGTAATCAGAATCACACCAAAAGCTGCGCGGGCACCGTAGATAGCTGCGGAAGCGGCATCTTTCAAAATAGAGACAGATTCAATATCCTGCGGGTCAATCATGTTGATATCCATCGGTACGTTGTTTACCAATACGAGAGGCTCACCACCGTTGATGGAGGTTGTTCCACGGATATTGTACGTCATGTCGTCTCCCGGAGTTCCCGTTGTCGATTCAATTTTTAGTCCCGGCACGACTCCTTGCAGGGCAGCCGAAACGTTGGTAATCGGGCGGTCGCCCAACGACTCTTTGATATTTACAGAGGCTACAGCGCCGGTCATATTCACTTTTTTTTGTGTTCCGAATCCGATGACTACCACTTCATCCATAGTCTGGGTATCTTCCTGTAGCTGTATGTTGAAAAGTGTCTTGTTTTTGACTGTTACTTCTTGTGTGACGTAACCGATATAAGTAACCCGTAACTTACTGTTGGCAGGTACTTCCAGTGAGAATTCCCCATTCATGTCGGTAATGGTCGCTTGTTTGCTGCCGTCAACCAGAACATTTGCTCCAATCAGAGGTTCGCCCTGCGCATCTGTTACGGTTCCCCGTATTTTTATGGACTGCTGGGTAGAAGTAGTGTTGTTGGGGGCTGCTTCTGCCTTTGCCGGGACAGGAATGATAATAATATGCTTACCTTCCTGTCTGTAAGTGAATCCTGTTCCTTTGAGTACGGAGTTCAGAACGGAAGAGACTGCTTCTCTGACAAAATTGGCGCTGACCTTTTGTTTCACGTCCAGTTTCGTCTGATTATAAGCGATACTAAAATCGGTCTGATCTTCAATGATTTCGAATACTTTTAATAGAGGTTGGTTTTTCATAGATACCGTTATTGGCTGATTTTGCCCATAGGCTATGTTATAAAAACATAAAGCGAATAACAATATATAAAATTTATGAATTTTTACGGGATAACCTATGCCCGACAATTTATAAAATTTCATACTTTTGTGAGTTAATCATTAATACTAATTTAAGTGTACACAACTAATTTAAATGAAGTAATTTTGATTTGGGGGAGTTGGTATCCGCGAAATATCGACTCCCTTTTTTCTGTCTATCGGCCTCCTTTCTTATTTAGGGGTGAATAAATTAAGAGAATGTTTTCGTCTTCGACTTTATAGTCTATGTTTCCTATGGTTTTGGTCACGATATTCATGATCTCCTTGATAGGAGCTTTTTGTTTGAACTTGATGGTATATACATCGGTGGTAGCCAGATGCGGAGGGACGATGATGTGTATGTCGTATATTCTCTCTATCGTAATGAAAATATCGCTGAGAGTCATTGCCGCAAAGTTCAGCTCGTCTCTGGTCCAGCCGGAGTAGACAGAGGCGTCGATAATCTTTTTATTAAATTCTCCGGACGGGTTGTCATATTCCAGTTGCTCGTTCGGTGTGAGGGTGATGATATCCTCATTGTTTGCTTTCTGAACGACTACGGAACCCGATTCCAAAGTAGTGGTTGTCTTCTTGTCTTCTGCATAAGCGTGTACGTTGAATTTAGTTCCCAATACTTTTACTTTCAGATGGTTGGTCTTGACGATAAATGGATGTTGCTTATCTTTCTTTACGTCAAAATTAGCTTCTCCTATCAGATATACCGAACGGATATCCCCGGTGAACTTTTGCGGATAGACCAGTAAAGTTCCTGAGTTGAGGTATGCTGTGGTGCCGTCGGGCAAGGTAACCTGTTTTTGTTCGCCTCTGGGCACATAGTACTCGACAAGTTCTGTATGCTCTTCATTCGATTGTATATATAGGTAGGATGCCACCATAGAGAGCAGGGGAACCAGTAATACAGCCGCCACCTGCAGCCATTTGCGCAAGGTATACCTTGCAGTTGCCTTCCGCTGTTGGGGCGCAATTTTCCTGCGGAAGTTCTGATAGGAACGTTCAGTACTTGCATCGGCTTTGAAATTCTGATCTTCCCATAATTCCATCAATGCTTCATCTTTCTCCGCCTGTTCACTGGAGTCGACAAGCCATTTCCATAACTTCTCTTTAAGTTCCGGACTGAACTTATCGGAAGTAAAGTTTTTAATTATTTTATGAGCGTTCGACATATTAGCGCATTTTAGGTGTGGTTACATATATAAGATACGTAACAGATTAATAACGCACAGCCTCTATTCTACTTTTTTTTAGAAAAATAGAATAAAGGTTATGAATAATGCTTTTCGGATGTCGGTAAGTGCTTGTGAAAGGTGGTTCTCTACTGTTCGTTTGTTGATGCTTAGTTCGCGGGCTATTTCTTCGTTGTTCATTCCTGATTCCCGGCTCATCTTATATATTTTCTGTCGTTGCGGAGGCATTTTTTCTACAACCATTGTCACCAATAGTTCGAGTTCTTTGAGGTGGATGTTGTCATCGGTTTCGTTGCTTTCCAGTGGCGGGATATACTTTTCGGTTTCTTTCTGCTGATAGTTCCTGAACAGTAGTGTGCGTTCGATGTGCCGATACACCGCATTTTTGGAAATGCGGAAAAGATAAGGTTTAAGGTTATTGATGGTATGGAGGGATGAGCGGTTGTTCCATAACGTAAGAAAGATGTCCTGCGATAAATCTTCGGCCTCTTCTTGCGATTGCAGTAGTCCGTTGATAAACCCTTTGATGCGGGGATAGTAGTATAGGAAGAAAGTTTTAAAGGCTTTCTCATCTCCTTCGCTAATAGCCTTCAGAAGTTGTTTTTCGTCAAAGGTTTCCATTGGGGGTATTTTTTGTAAATGCTGTAAACCCTGCAAAAATAAGTAAATTTTGTATCGAACCCCGTTTATTAACATAAAAAACTCTTTTTTTTCTTTCCGGCTATGTCCGGCGGAGTGGTTGACAGTGGATTTATAACCTCCTTGTATTTCGGCTAGTATAAAATGAGTTCAAAATCTGCGTAAACAGGAAGATGGTCACTGATTCCTCCCTGATATTTCATTCCTTTATAGGTACGGAAAGGTTCATCATCACCGTATTTCTTGTCTTCTGTCAATAGAAAGGGGAGGCGGGCAACAGTTGCTTTGTCTTCACCGGTGAAGAATTTAGAGGAAGTATCGAGTAAATTGCCGGATACGATCAAATGGTCGAGCAATCCCCATTTTCCGTGGTATTTATAGGAGCCAAAATGGCGGGATGTTGCTTTTCGGGCAAGCAGATGGTAGAGTTTCCGGGGATTGGGGAAGGTGACTGACTGTTGGGGATCAGTAGCTTCTAATATCTCTTTGATGGATTTATTGGTTGGGTAGTCATTAAAATCTCCCATGATGACCAGTTGTGGATGAAGGCGGATATTCAGCAGACTGTCGGCTTCTGTGCGTAGTATTCGGGCAGCGTGTAGCCGGTAAGGTTCGGATTCCTTGGCTCCACCGGACCGGGAAGGCAGATGGCAGACGATTACATCAAGTGTATCTCCGGTTAATAATAGTCCGCTGACGTGCAGTAAATCTCTTGTGGGGCGATGATGCTTGAATGAGGGGATGGGGATAGACCGGAAAGATAATAATTTGAATAGGTCACGTTGATATAATAAAGCAACATCAATCCCTCTCAGATCGGGAGAACTTGTCATAACATACCGGTAACTCAGTTCCTTTAAAGGAGAACGTTGTGTGAGATCACGTAGTACACTGTCGTTTTCTACTTCACAAAGACCTACAAGGGCGGGTGGATTCCATTCACCGACGGCAGTGATGACACGGGCCATATCAGCCAGTTTCTTCTTGTACTTGGTGTAGTTCCAGTGACGGATAGCGTCGGGGAGAAATTCATTATCGTTCTTTAGTGTATCGTGGTGAGTGTCAAAGAGGTTTTCTACATTCCAGCTCATGACACGAAAGGGAATTCGTTCTTCGGCGGAAGACTTCTTCTGGGAAACAGATTGTTTATTGCTGAACGATTCTTTTTCGGTAAGGGAAGTTTGCCCTATGATATAAGAGGGCACGAAAAAGAGCATTATAATAAAGATGACGGTCATAGCAAATCTTTTTCTGCTATCACCATCATCTTTTCTATGATATCTTACCTGACTGTTATTTCTTGGCAGGAACATGTGCCAGAATATCCAACAGGTGCTTCCAGAACTTCTCAACGGAAGGAATGTGCATCCGTTCGTCGGGAGAGTGTACTCCGGTGAGAGTAGGTCCGAAAGAGATCATATCTAAAGTCGGATACTTGTCGAGGAACAAACCGCATTCCAGTCCTGCGTGAATTGCTTTCACTTTCGCCTCTACACCGAAAAGTCGTTTGTAAGATTCTGCTGCCACTTCGAGGATAGCTGAATGAGGATTCGGCTTCCATCCCGGATAACCTTCACCGAAGGTCACATCAGCGTCTGCCAGCTGGAAGACGGCACGCACCGTATTCGCCATGTCATTGCGTGCAGATAAGATAGAGCTGCGTTGGCTGGTTTCGATGCGGATAATATGATTCGGTTTCATTTTGACAGAAGCAAGGTTGGTTGAAGTCTCTACCAGTCCGGGGATATCCTGACTCATGGCATATACACCGTGAGGAGCAGCATACAATGCTTTCAGCAAGCGGGTAGTAGTATCCTGATCGATAGCCATCTTACGGGGAGTTTCCGATTCAAGAACCAGTTTCAGGTCCGGTTCGGTAACGGCCAGTTCGTTTTCTACTTCACTGGTGAAGATATTCAGTTCCGTGCGGACGTCATGTTTGGCATCTTCGGGAACTGCACAGATAGCGTATGCTTCGCGGGGGATGGCATTGCGCAGGTTACCTCCGTTTATTTCGCAGAGATACAGATCCTGACGGTTAGCCATTCGGGACAGGAATCGGTTCAGTATCTTGTTTGCATTGCCCCGTCCCAAGTGAATATCACCACCGGAGTGTCCGCCTTTCAGTCCTTTTACTTCTACTTTGAAGAAGAAATATCCTGCGGGGACTTCTACTTCTTTATAACTAAACTCTGCAACGGAGTCGATACCTCCGGCGCATCCGATAAAGATTTCTCCTTCATCTTCGGAGTCGAGGTTCAGCAGAATATCACCGCTCATGAAACCTTCTTTCAGCTCGAAAGCTCCGGTCAGACCGGTTTCTTCATCTACGGTGAACAGGCATTCCAGCGGGCCGTGCTCGATGCTGTCATCCGCCAGGATAGCCAGTTCGGTAGCTACACCGATACCGTTATCAGCTCCGAGGGTAGTTCCTTTGGCTTTCAGCCATTCTCCGTCTATTTCTGTTTCGATGGGATCGGTGAGGAAGTCGTGCTGTACATCATTGTTCTTTTCACACACCATGTCGATGTGCGATTGCAATATGACAGTCTGAAAGTTTTCTTTGCCCGGAGTGGCAGGCTTTTTGATCAGTACGTTTCCTGCTTCATCTACATTGGTCTCCAGGTTATGTTTTGCTCCGAATGCCTTTAGGTAGGCAATTATTTTCTCTTCCTTCTTGGAAGGACGCGGCACTTGGCAGATTTCCTCAAAATACTTGAATACGCCAGCCGGCTTAAGGTCTTTTTTTTCCATGCTTTTTTCTTTTATAATAGGAATAGGAGGTTCATTTTGCTTCCTCTTATTGCTAAATATGGTTAATTTGCTTGACTTATCTGAACTCATTTCTCATTAAAGCCTATCTTTGCACTCACAAAATTAATAGAAATGGTTGAGACTATACTGATAACTTTGTTAATAGTTGCTATTTCCCTGCTATTATTGGGGGTGAAAGTATTCTTTACGAAGGGGGGGAAGTTCCCTAATGGTCATGTGAGCGGTAATAAAGAGTTGCGTAAGAAAGGAATCGGTTGTGCGCAGTCGCAGGATCGTGAAGCACAAAAGAAATCACGTTTTTCTATTGATGAGTTGGAAAAAGCCTTGAACGATAGTATGAACTAATTAATTAAAAACAATATTTTAGAGTTATGAATAGAATAAACTACCTCATGAACGGTTTAGCTGCACTTGCGTTTATCGTTTTATTCTCACAATGCGCCGGCAAAGCTGATAATCAAGTTGCAACTACTCCGGCTTCGGCTAATGCAGAATTGTCTGGAATGAAAATAGCTTATGTTGAAATAGATACCTTGTTGGCTAAATACAATTTCTGTATTGACTTGAATGAGGCTATGGTAAAGAAGAGCGAAAATGTTCGCATGACGCTGAACCAGAAGATGACAGCTTTGAACAAAGAAAAACAGGAATTCCAAAAGAAATATGAAAGCAATGCTTTCCTTTCACCCGAAAGAGCTCAGCAGGAATACAATCGTTTGGCTAAAATGGAACAGGATTTGCAGGAATTGAGCAATAAACTTCAAAATGGCCTGATGGAAGACAATAATGCTAACAGTCTGCTTTTCCGTGATTCTATCAACGCTTTCCTGAAAGAATATAATAAAACTCGTGGATATAGCCTGATCTTCAGCAACACAGGTTTCGATAATCTGCTTTATGCTGATAGTGCATATAATATCACAAAAGAAATTGTAGATGGATTGAATGCCAGATATTCATCTGCTAAGAAATAAAAATGTTTTTTTAGGCCCTTGGGTTTCCTAAGGGCATTCATGATTTTAATAAATTGATGCCTGTTCAAGACTGAGAAGCTTTGAACAGGT
This sequence comes from Bacteroides sp. B1-V-101, assembly GCF_023656585.1. NCBI lineage: Bacteria > Pseudomonadati > Bacteroidota > Bacteroidia > Bacteroidales > Bacteroidaceae > Bacteroides > Bacteroides sp. B1-V-101. The sequence continues at coordinate 167,105 of NZ_JAMOKH010000001.1, forward strand.
TTTTTTTATTTCTCTTCTTTTGCTTCTTCCTGTGGAATGCGGAAAGCGGTGTAAAGTTCAAGTACGGCAGCGATAGTCAGGCAGGCAATCCATTCATTTCCGCGAGTGGTAAACATGAAAGCCCCCGTAAGTATCAGCGCAAGTGCTCCGAATATCTGCTGGATACGCAGACGTTTTAATATTTTGCTTTTTCCTTTAACCGGTGTGTTTACTTGTGCCAGAGCAATGAATCCGGCTCCGATGGTATAGATATAAGGAGCATAGTTCCATCCGGTGATGTATACGGCAGCCCCTGTGAGAGCCATGATTGCGCCTACGGCGAAAAGTGCGGGTACTAATTGTTTCATTTATTATCTTCAAAAACGTAAATATCTTCGTTGGGCTTCTTCATCAGATACTTTTCACGTGCCACCTGTTCGATAGCATCCGGATTGCTGTTCAGCTCGTTGAGACGTTTGGTGTTCTCTTCGTAGTCCGCCCGGTATTTTTCTATCTCTTCTTTCAGCTGGCTGATTTCGCGTTCGTATCCCAGACGGCGGAACAGGCTGTTCTCGTCCAGAAAACCAATGATAACAGCAAATGCAACGACGGTGATAAGATACTTGCGCCGGCATATGAAACTCCAGATAGTGATCAGTTTATCCATAATTTCTCTTTTTTATATCCGCAAAGATAAAACTAATAACTTAAAAACTTACCGCTTTAGGTTCAAAACTTCTTTCTCTATCCTTTATTACTTATCACTTTTTTGTGTACATTTGCACTGAAAGCGAAAAATCAAAAAAAACAGAGAGAATCCCGGATATGGAGAACTATATTGTATCAGCTCGTAAGTACCGTCCGTCCACATTCGAATCGGTGGTGGGACAACGAGCGCTGACTACTACATTAAAGAATGCAATCGCTACCCAGAAATTGGCTCATGCTTATTTGTTTTGCGGACCGCGCGGGGTGGGAAAGACTACTTGTGCACGTATCTTCGCCAAAACCATCAACTGTATGACGCCTACTGCCGATGGTGAAGCCTGTAACGAATGCGAATCGTGTGTGGCTTTCAACGAACAGCGGTCGTATAATATCCATGAACTTGATGCCGCTTCCAACAATTCGGTGGATGATATCCGTCAATTGGTGGAACAGGTGCGCATCCCGCCACAGATCGGTAAATATAAGGTATATATTATCGATGAGGTGCACATGCTCTCGGCTTCCGCTTTCAACGCATTCCTGAAAACATTGGAAGAACCTCCCCGCCACGCTATCTTTATTCTGGCTACGACGGAGAAGCATAAGATTCTTCCGACTATCCTTTCCCGTTGCCAGATTTATGATTTTAACCGGATCAGTGTCGAAGATACGGTGAATCATTTGTCGTACGTTGCTGCAAAAGAAAATATTACGGCAGAACCCGAAGCGCTGAATGTCATTGCAATGAAAGCGGATGGAGGTATGCGTGACGCTTTGTCTATCTTCGATCAGGTAGTGAGTTTTACGGGAGGGAATATTACTTATAAGAGTGTTATTGAGAACTTGAACGTTCTCGATTACGAATATTATTTCCGTCTGACGGATTGTTTTTTAGAAAACAGGGTAAGTGATGCCTTGTTGCTTTTCAATGATGTGCTGAATAAAGGATTTGACGGTAGTCACTTCATCACCGGATTATCTTCTCATTGCCGGGATTTGCTGGTCAGTAAGGATGCAGCTACCTTGCCATTACTGGAAGTAGGGGCGAGCATACGTCAGCGTTATCAGGAACAGGCGCAGAAATGCCCGTTGCAGTTTCTTTACCGTGCGATGAAACTTTGCAATGATTGTGATTTGAATTACCGTGCCAGCAAGAACAAGCGCTTACTGGTGGAACTGACCTTGATACAGGTTGCCCAGCTTACCACCGAGGGGGATGACGTAAGTGGTGGGCGTGGCCCTAAGCAGACCATAAAACCCGTATTCACCCAACCTGCCGCAGCTCAGCAGCCGCAGGTCGCTTCTGCACCGTCTGCTCAACAGACTACTGTTCATACTGCTTCGTCTCCGGCTATTGCGCCGTCTGCCGCTAATACTGCTGTGCGTCAACCGCAGGTATCTGTTGCTTCGGGGGCTGCTGCTCCGGCAAATACTGCTTCCGCGCCGTCACAGAGTGTTGGAATCTCTTCGATTTCCAAAGAGGAACGGAAGATTCCTGTGATGAAGATGTCTAGTTTGGGAGTATCTATCAAAAATCCGCAACGTGATCAGGCTGCTCAGAATACAGCCAAAACCAATGTTGCTCAGGTGCAAACACAGCCGGAAGAAGACTTTATTTTCAATGACAGAGATTTGAATTATTACTGGCAGGAATATGCGGGACAGTTACCCAAAGAACAGGTGGCCATTGCAAAGCGTATGCAAGTGATACGTCCGGTATTGTTGAATAATTCGACTACTTTTGAAGTAGTGGTCGATAATGAGATTGCTGCTAAAGATTTTACAGCTTTGATTCCGGAATTACAGACTTATCTTCGTGGAAGATTGAAGAACAGCAAAGTGGCGATGACAGTGCGGGTAAGTGAACCTGCAGAAACTGTTCGGGCGGTTGGTCGTGTCGAGAAGTTCCAGATGATGGCACAGAAGAATCAGGCGCTGATGCAACTGAAAGATGAGTTCGGACTCGAATTATATTAATGTACTGATTTCTATAAGATTTCCATCCGGATCTTTAAAGTAAATGCTCCGGATGGCTATGAAAGCAATACTAATGCAAACGTTGATTCATTCTGTCACCGTATCCGTCGCTATACCTTTCTTCCGGCATAATGATCCATAGAATAAGATAAATAATAATTCCTGCAAAAGCAGTGAAGATGGTGGCTAGTGCATAGACTATTCTTACTAAAGTAGGGTCCCATCCGAAGTATTCGGCTAAACCTCCGCATACTCCGGCTATCATTCGTTCCTTTCTGGAACGAGTCAGTTTTTTGTTGTTTTCCATAAAGCGATTGTATTAATAAAAAATAAGTCCTGTAAATCTTTCGCTTTACAGGACTTGTCTTTTAAAATTTCTTGGGGGTGGAAGACCGGACTCGAACCGGCGACATTCAGAACCACAATCTGACGCTCTAACCAACTGAACTACATCCACCATGTCTGCGTTTCTCTAACGCGGTGCAAAGATAGATATTATCTTTAAATCTCCAAAAGATTCTGCTACTTTTTTTTATAAAAAAGATATTCTTTTATTCCCCGATTATGCTTGCTGAAGAGGGATCGCGCATCATTTGCAAAGATTCTCAGAGAGTTACGTGCATTTACGGAAATGGAGTCAGTGGGGAAATTAATTGGTAGTAATTGATGATTCTTTTTTCCTGATTGAACGGGACGGGCTGTCCATACCAGGCTATATTCGCAATGGTTGAGTCGGGTGGTACTATCTTTTACTAATTCCATTTTTACCATCAGGCCGCCATCCGTGCGACGGGCGGACATATTGGAAATATAATTCCCCAGTGAATATACTACCAGATGCTTCCCGTTTGTCAGACTGTCTTCGCGAACTTCGATAGGCTGCACAACATGAGGATGACAACCGATTATGTGATTTACTCCTTTTCGAAGCAGCCAATCGGTCAGAAACTTCTGTTCTTTGTCAGGGAGTGACTGGTATTCGATTCCCCAATGCATACAAGCAATAATTGCATCGGGATTCATTGTTTTACTTGCTTCGATATCTTTGGATATAATGGTCGTATCAGTATAATTGACGATGTTGGGCGGAGTGACAGGGATTCCGTTTGTTCCGTATGTATAGTTGAGTATGGCAATGCGGAAGCCTTTTTTTTCTAATAAAAGAGGGTATTTATTTTCACGCTCTTCAGCGTTGAGGTACGTTCCGGCGTGTGGAATTTTTAAGGAGTCTATTAATTGTATAGTGCGTTCCAAGCCTTTTCTGCCACGGTCGAGACTATGGTTATTGGCGGTTATCAGTACATTGAATCCGGCATTATGGATAGCGGTCAGGTATTCATCGGGAGCGCTGAAAGCGGGATAGCCTTTGTACGGTTTTCCTCCGAGAGTAACTTCCAGATTAGCTATGGCAAAGTCAGCACTTTGAATTTCGTCTTTGACATATTCAAAATAGCTGGAATAATCGTAGCCTCCTGTCGCAGTACGTGCAGCGTTAATTTGTCCTTGATGCTGCATAAGGTCCCCTGCAAAAAGAAGCGAAAGGGTGTCTGTTTGCAGGCTGTCAGTTGTCAGTATCTGTGTGGTAGTATCATTTTCTTGCGCTTTGCTGATACAAGAGAATTGTGTAACCAGAAGAAGGGATACTAATAGTTCTTTCATACGTTCAAGAGGATTATAATGTCTTTTCGAGAATGATTGTTACTTAGGCAGGAAACGGACATAATAAGAGAGGGAGAGTCGTAATTGTTTTCATAACTGTCAGATTAAGGGAAGGAAAAGGACAGTGAAACACATTTCACTGTCCTTCAATATTCTACTTGTAAATAGCTTTTTTACCGGCTAAAAGTGTATTTTTCATTAATGATACAATCGTCATCGGACCCACGCCGCCCGGTACGGGAGTGATGAATGAGCACTTAGGCGCTACCTCATCAAACTTCACATCGCCTGTCAGCTTGAAGCCGGATTTTTTGCTGGCGTCCGGAACACGGGTAGTACCTACGTCGATTACTACTGCACCTTCTTTTACCATTTCTTCTTTCACGAAGTTGGGTTGTCCCAAAGCAGCGATAATAATATCTGCTTCCTGACATTCTTTTACCAGGTCTTTGCTGCGGCTATGGCATACAGTGACGGTTGCATCTCCCGGGTACGCTTTCTGCATCATCAGTGAAGCCATCGGTTTGCCGACAATATTGCTGCGGCCGAGTACAACACATTTCTTTCCCGACGTCTCTATCTCATAGCGTTTCAGCAGTTCGAGAATACCGTTCGGGGTGGCGGATACATAGCAGGGAAGTCCGATAGACATGCGTCCCACGTTGATAGGGTGGAATCCGTCTACATCTTTACGATAGTCGATCGTTTCGATAACTTTCTGTTCGGAGATATGTTTGGGTAACGGGAGCTGTACGATAAATCCGTCTACGTCGTCGTCATTGTTCAGTTCGCGTACTTTGGCGAGTAGTTCTTCTTCGGTCACGTCACTTTCGTAACGGATGAGGGAGGATTTGAATCCACATACTTCGCAGGCTTTTACTTTGGCGGCTACATACGTTTCGCTGCCACCATTATGTCCTACAAGGATTGCTGCCAGATGCGGGCGTTTGCCGCCACGAGCAACAATTTCGGCTACTTCGGCTGCAATCTCTTGTTTCACTTGTTCGGAAATGGCTTTTCCGTCTATCAGAGTCATATTTTCAGAGTATTTATTGGTGATGGACAAAAGTAAAATAAATAACTGAACTCTCCAAAAGGAATGGACTTTTTGTGGAGAGGGGACAGCGGAACATATTGGAATGCGAGTAGGAAAGAAGGCAAAAAGAACAAGGAAAAGCTCTGATTTTCAGGCAAGAAAAACAGAGCCTCTGTTCAAGTGAAACGGAGGCTCTGTTTACATCAATCAGAGGCTCTGTTCGGGTGAAATGGAGCCTCTGTTTGGTCTTGTCAGATCATGTTCTTATTCGTCAGTAATTTGCCTTTATACTCTCCGGTCAGTGTACGGAGGAAGGCGACAATCTTATCTACTTCCGGTTGTGGCAGGTCGATGCCTAACTGATATTTGGCCATGGCGCGAACCGCATCATCCATAGTAGCCATGCTGCCGTCGTGGAAATAAGGAGCGGTCAGTTCGATATTTCTCAATCCCGGCACTTTGAAGCGGTGGCGGTCACGCTCTGCTTTTGTCTGCTTGAATCGTCCGTTGTCTTCTTCAGTCATTTCTGCCTGACGGTCTGCGAAATAATCATGCTGTACACCGATCAGTTCATAAGATTGTCCGCCGAGGATTTCTCCCACATGACAAGTCGCACAGTCATATTTCTTGAAAAGGTCGTATCCGGCGATTTCATCTGCGGTGATGGCATCTTTCTGTCCTTTCAGATAACGGTCGAAGCGTGAATTAGGAGTCAGCAATGTCTTTTCGAACTCCTGAATAGCATTTGTGATATTCTTTTCGCTCAATCCGTCGGGATATACTTCGTTGAATGCTACTACGAAATTCTTGTCTTCTGCCAGTTTGCTGATGATCTGATCGAATGACTCGCAAGCCATTTCTACCGGATTCAATGGAGGGCCGGCAGCTTGTTCTGCCAGAGTTCCGGCACGTCCGTCCCAGAATTGAACAAAGTTATAGGCAGCATTGTATACGGTCGGGGCATTGACACCGCCAAACTGACCGCCTACTCCTTCAGAATACTGCTTGTTGTCAACGCCACCGGTATCCAGGCCATGACAGCTGGCACATGAAACGGTGTTGTCTGCCGATAAGCGGGTGTCGTGATACAACAGATTTCCTAAAACCACTTTGCGTACATCGACTGAGATCGAGTCGGCAATAGGACGAATCGGTTCGTTAATGAAATCAGGTGCTACCGCTACATCGGTATACAGTCCCATGCGGTGATTTTTTACCCAGCTCAGTGCTACCTCTTTCTTTGCATCATTGAAAGAAGCTCCCCAATGTACGAGGTAATACTTTGCCTGCGGCATCTTTCCGTCGAGGATTACTTTTTCTACTTTGGACAGGTCAACCGGATTGACAGGGCGGCCTTCCTTCATGTCTTTCTCCATCTGAGTCATGTCGAAAGCGCGATAGGCTTTGCTCACGTCTTCCATTACAATTTTTCCGGCGACAGGCATACTTGCATAGAACGGCAGTTCCGGTGTCGAGGTATGGCATCTCAGGCATCCTGCATCCGTAATAATCTGTTGCATCTGCACGTTTGCTTCCAAATCGGCAGAAGGCACCCGGTGCATCAGTCGGTAAGTGACTGCCAATGCCGCCACGACTACCAAAAATGCTACGATTAGTTTTGTACTTCTCTTCATTTCACATTTGTTTTTTGAGGTTAGTTATTACGATTATATAAATGTACGCTTTGTTGGGCTGCCGGCAGGTAGTTGACTCCATACCAGCACATTTGTAAAGCAAGGAAGGAGATAATGAGCAGGACGTAGAGTGTTTTCCGTCCGGTTCTTCTGAACAGGCGGAGGTGAATGTAGAGCAAATATCCCATCCAGGTGATGGCTGCCCAAGTTTCTTTAGGGTCCCAGCTCCAGTAGTTTCCCCAAGCCTCCTTTGCCCAGAGAGAACCTAGCAGCATACCGATGGAAAGAAAAGCGACGCCTGCGTAGACCAGATTGTCTGCTGTATGCAGGTATTCTTCTTTATGACGGAACAGTCCGGTCAGGGCGATGATGAAAGCACATCCCAGAACGGAATAAGAGAACATATATACGGTCACATGCGGGATGAACCATACACTTTGCAGCGCTGGCATCAATGACTGATCGTGTATCTCAGGCTTCATCAAATTAATGATCACAAAAACTGTGGAAAGTAACGTCGAGAAAGAGAGAATCCAGCGATACTTCCATCTGATATAGGTTAGCAATCCTGCTATTCCCATGAAGAATGAATACCACAAGCGGGTTTCTCCCATAGTGCGTAATGGAGGGCGCTGGAGGAATATCCATAATCCGGCAATGAATACTCCCAATATAATAATGCCGCCGGAAGTAAAACCGATTGCCACCTTACTTTTCGATGATGAACGAAGGGCAAATACAGCTCCTGCCAACCATAAGCAGATGGATACTGCTGCAAATACATAGAAGTTATCCCAGTTTATCATACGCTTTAGCTCCGTTTACAAATAAAAGAACTGCTCCTGCAAGCATCATCAGAATACCCGCTACCATCACATACTTCCAGGGTTGTTTTACGACCTGTAGAATACAGTAATTGCTTTCGTTGCCTTTCGTAACGTCGTATCCGGTGAGGTAGACGTCTTCCCCCGGACGGTAAGAATAGGGGTGGTTTACTTCCAACAGAACGTTCTCATTCCCCAAACGTACATTGGCGGAAAAGCGGGAAGGACGTCCGTTCGGGTAATATTCTACAGCGAACGAATTGAGTTCCATATCATAATCTAAATAATAAGATGCGCCATTCATGTCGAATGCCTCATGTGTCGGTTCACCTTTATATAAAGGTATGCGTAATGTCTGCGTGTCACTGCTACCCAGAAATCCGGCAAACAGAGCCAGCCATAAACCTGTATGGTTCAGAATAAAGCGCCAGCGTGCTTGTTTGCGATGCCGACAGGCGTGGATGGTGATCATCGCCAGATTGCTTAATAATAATAAGAGTATAGAAATGAATATCCATGAAGTCATGAAATTGTAACATCCCAATGAGGCTGATATTCCATTGCGCATTTCTGCTTCCGGTTCAGATAGTTGGGGGAAAAGTCCTATGATCAGGCAACCACCGATAAACAGGCTGATAGATAAAACGCTGGCTTTGGATGAACCGAGAAAACGGGTGATTCTTAGATTATTATATTCTTTATATAGTATCCATAACAGGAAAAGCCAGATCGCCGCAAAGATGATATTCAGCGGAAAGGCGAGAAAAGAAACAGGAAAGTTTCCTGTGAACAGCTGCATGGCTGCTGCAAATAAAATGTAACCTGCTACATATACATAGTACATATTCGTGCTTCTGTTTTGTTATCTTTTGCAAAGTAAAGAAATAAAAATGAATATTCATATAAAATCTTTATAAAATTGTAATCATTACAAGTAAATAGTGATATTAATATGCTTTTAGGATAATCTTTCAGTGTAGTTGTTGGCGAAAGGAGAGGGGATATGGAAGCTAAAGCTACGCTTTACAAGGTATAAAACTATGCTTTTCACTCCCTAAAGCATAGCTTTATACCTTGTAAAACGCAGTGTTTTATATTGGGTTTATCATGGCGGGAGTAATCACTACAAGAGCCTGTGGAAAGTGAAAACTTGAAAAGTTGAAGTTGCCAGGTAAAAGGCTGATTGGTATAGGAAAGTGAAATCTGTAATACCAAAAATAAAGGAGGAAGCCTAAGCCTCCTCCTTCTATCTGAAAAAGAATAAAATTCTTTTTATTTTTTCATTTTCGGCATCATCTTTCCCATTTTGCTGCTGGTTACCATCTTCATCATTTTGCGAGTCTGGTCGAACTGTTTCAGCAAACGGTTTACTTCCTGAATCGTTGTTCCGCTACCTTTAGCAATACGTGTACGGCGTGAGCCGTTCAATATTTCCGGATTGGAACGTTCTGCCGGAGTCATGGAATAGATGATAGCTTCGATGCTTTTGAAAGCATTGTCGTCGATATCAATATCTTTGATAGCTTTGCCTACGCCCGGGATCATGGATGCAAGTTCTTTCAGATTACCCATCTTCTTGATCTGGGCAATCTGGCTGAGGAAGTCGTTGAAGTCGAACTGATTTTTGGCAATCTTCTTTTGCAGACGCTTTGCTTCTTCTTCGTCATACTGTTCCTGAGCACGTTCTACCAGCGAAACGATGTCACCCATGCCGAGGATACGGTCTGCCATACGTGCCGGGTGGAACTGGTCGATAGCATCCAGCTTTTCACCTGTACCCACAAATTTAATCGGCTTGTTGACTACCGAACGGATAGAAAGAGCCGCACCACCACGGGTGTCACCATCCAATTTGGTCAGTACCACACCGTTGAAGTCCAGACGTTCATTAAATTCTTTGGCTGTATTGACGGCATCCTGTCCTGTCATGGAGTCTACCACGAACAGAATTTCGTCCGGATTGATCGCTTCTTTGATAGCGGTGATCTCGTTCATCATTTGTTCGTCTACGGCCAGACGTCCGGCTGTATCGACGATTACGAGGTCATATCCTTTGGCTTTGGCTTCCTGAATGGCGTGTTGTGCAATCTCTACCGGATTTTTGCTGTCCAGTTCTGAGTACATCGGCACTTCAATTTGTTCTGCCAGTACACGCAACTGTTCGATAGCTGCCGGACGGTAAACGTCACAGGCTACCAATAATGGTTTGCGATTCTTCTTCGTTTTCAGCATGCGTGCCAACTTACCGGAGAAAGTAGTCTTACCCGAACCTTGCAGACCTGACATCAGGATTACTGCCGGACGGGATTCGAGGTTGATTTCTACCGTTTCGCCACCCATCAACAGGGTCAGTTCGTCGTGCACAATCTTCACCATCAACTGGCTTGGCTTCACAGCCGTAAGTACATTCTGACCGATGGCTTTTTCCTTCACCGTGTCAGTGAAAGTTTTTGCAACCTTGTAGTTAACGTCGGCATCAAGCAATGCCTTACGTACATCTTTCAGCGTCTCCGCCACGTTAATTTCGGTGATTTTGCCTTCACCTTTCAGAATCTTGAATGACCGTTCTAGTCTTTCACTTAAATTATCGAACATAGTTGTTTAATTACGAATTAATTATTTGAGCCTGCAAATGTACAAAAATCTCTTGTATTTATATCTTTTTATTCTGCCATTTTGCTTTTTTGAGGTAAATATAGCTTGTTATCAACAGCAAGGTATAGTACAGAATCTCAATCGTAAAGCAGATTTCAATCGGTGCTTTGAGCCACATTCCGACGAAAACGATGTAGGAACCGTAAATGGCAATCGTGATGGTTTCGAGCAACAGGGCTGCCTGCGTATTTCCTGTTCCGGAGATGCCGTTGAATACGACATTGGCTACTGATGCAATGAGCATGGCGCAGCAGATAACGTATACCGAAGGTACGGACTCGGTGATTAACGCTGCTTCGCTGGTATATACGGAGAGGAGGAACTGAGGAAACAAAACCGACAATCCCACCAGTCCTAGCATGATGAAGAACGAGAATCGGGCTATTTTATTGATAAGCGGCATGACGTATTGGATACCTCCTGCGCCGATGGCATTGCTGACAAGGCTGTTGGTCGTTGTTGCCAGTGCATTCACCGGAATCAGCAGTACGACGTAGATACTACGGACAATATTGGCAATGGCCAGTTCCCGTTGTCCCAACCGTTCTACGGCAACAAAGAACACGAACCAGGTCGCCATCGATAAGAAATATTGAAGCATCGTGAAGCAAGAAATGCTGAGAATACGCATCAGCAATGCCGGATCGAACGAGCGCAGACGATTCAGACCATACTTTTTCAAATCAACACTGATATATGTATAGATAAGGAAGAAGAGAATGGAAGAGGCTTCCGCCAGTACAGAAGCGATGGCAGCTCCCTTGATTCCCATTTCCGGCAGACCGAATTTACCAAAAATCAGTGCATAGTCCAATATGACGTTGGTTAATGCCATGACAACAGCATTGATGGTCAAGACCTTGGTACGTGTGATGCCGATGTACAGGGCACGGAACATGACATTGACAAACGAGAAGAAGAACCCGTAAATACGCCAGTCCAGAAACTCCATAGTGCCTTCGTAGATGGATTCGGAAGAAACCAGCAACCGCATGATATTTCCTCCGAACGCTTTGGTGAAGCCGAACATCAATATAGCTATCAACAGGAGGAACATAATCCCCTGAATCATTACGGGACCTACATCACTGTAGCGTCCTTCTCCATTGCGTCGTGCAATGACAATTTGTGATCCTGTGCTGAATCCGAAAGCGATGGTGAATATACATATATAAAATAGTCCACCCATAGCCGAAGCTCCCAGGGCCACTTCACTAACGTGCCCTAAGAATGCGGTATCGGTGACATTGATGACATTTTGCGCCAGCAAGCTGAGTAGTATCGGGTAACTGACACTCCAAATCTGTTTGTTGGTATACATAATTAAGCGTTTAAGTTTACAGTTTGCAAAGATAGCGCTTTATTCCGATTCTGAAGCAATGGGATAGGTGAAAACAATTTCCGGGCCTTCCGTTCCCCGGGCGTTTACCTGATAGCTTCCTCCGAAGTAAGCCAGCAATAACTGGTTGATCTCATGCCTGATGCCGGTCTCCTGTGAGGTGAAAGCCTCGTCCGCCAATGGAGAGTTGAGAATGCGGAAATAAAGCATTTCACCTTTCCGGCTTAATGTAAAGCGGATAATCCGTTCCTCCTGTTGTCCCTCTGTTTCATGTTCATGCGGATAGGTCAGGGTACTGAGCAGAGCGTATCCCAATCGGGTGGTATCTGTGCGAAGGGACAGTGACTCGACTTCCGGAGTGAAGCGGACTTGAATGCCTGTCTTTTCATTATTCATGCGTGCCATGTAGCATACTTCGTTGCAAAGTGAGACAGCATCATAGTCTTGTATCTGGAACTTCATCATTTTGGCTTCCAGACGAGACAGGTCGAGTACATCATTGACCAGTCTCATTAATCTTTCTGAGCTTTGGTGGATGATCGCCGAGTATTCTTCTCTTGTTTTTTCATCTATATTCGGTTCGCTGGCTATGAGTTGCGAGAAACCTACCACGTTGTTGAGCGGGGTCCGGATGTTATAACTCATGTTTGACAGGAAGCGATTTTTTATTTCGTTGGTTACCCGTACCGTTTCCGCTGCTTTGCGTATTTCGCTCTCGGAATATTTCAGGGCTTTGCGGATTTTGGAGAGCCGGAATAGGGAAATAAATAATACGATCAGAATGGCACTGATTACGATCAGGCTGATCAGACGTATTTGGTTGGTCTGCTTTTGTTGTTCCAGTTCTATCTTATCCAGATTATAGCTTTTTTTGATTTGCTCCATTTGGGTGTTGGAGAGTGCCATGGCAGCTGAGTCCTTGATGGCCAGTGCCTGTTGGTAGAGAGTTGTCGCTCTGTTATTATCTCCGGCTTCCACCCATATTTTAGCCTGTTTCAGCAGTTGTTCGGCATAGTCGCTGGTGAAATCTTTCTTGAGCATAGTTAATGTCGTGTCGATGTAGGCTGATGCCTGCTGATATTGTTTGATACTCTGATAGTATTTCGCATAGATGTCGTAGTAGAGCACCTTATACATGAAATAGGTATTTTCAGTCAGATACTTTTTAGACTTTTCTATATGTGAATAAGCAATTTGGGGCTGATTGGTATTCAGGTAATAATGCGCATAGAAAATCTCATTGAAAATGAATACGTCTGCAAATCCGTCTTTTAGAGATGGATTGTCAATGATGAATTTACGGAGTACATTTTCCAACTCTTGCAGGTATTTTAGTTGCCTGTAATTGTCCTTCATTTCTTTGGTTACGGATATGAGCTGTGACAGGACGGAGATATGGACTACTGCATTGCCATTCTTTGGAAGCAGCCTGTAGGCTTCTTCCAATGCTTTGAGCCCCTCGTCCCAGCGCTGGCTGCCGATATATGCGTTGGACAGGCACTGATAAGCAGCTACCGTTCCACGGTTATTGTCAATATCAAGGGCTTTCTGTTTCATCTTGTTTGCTTCGCTGATGGCAAGCTCATATTGTTCGGTAAAGGTGTATAGGTCAATCTGAAAGCGTCGGGCGTCGAAGAAATAATCCCATAAACCGGATTTTTGTACCAACGGTTCCATCTTGACTATCCATTTGGCTACACTATCCTGTTCGCAACGGTTGTAATAATACAACAAATGATAATAAGCGGCTAAACTGGCATACTTGTCATTTTTCAGTTTTAACGCTTCCTGCATCAGCGAATCCGAATACTGGATACATTTGTAGTTGTTCTGCTCTATCTTGATAATGTCGTTCAGGGTAGAGAGGCGTGTGGTGTCATGCGGCAGTGTTTGCAACACTTGCAGCAGACTGTCTGAGGCTGTATCGGTGTTTGCATAGCCCGACAGTAGGCCATAGCAGGTGATGATCAGTAATATCAGTCGTTTCATCGTGTTTCCTCCTTCTTTATCTGCGCATGGCAAATCGGGTGTGTGAACAGAAAACGTGCTCCTTTGTCATAGTCCGGGTCGATCCATATTTTGCCTCCCAGTTGCTCAATGATAAGCTGGCAGATAGATAATCCGAGTCCTGTGCCTTGTGCGTTTTCATCGAGCTTTTCGAAGCGGTTGAATATCTTGTTCTGGTTCTCCTTGGAGATTCCGCAACCGGTATCACTAACGGAGAAAAGGGCCGTATCTTCCGTTTGTTTCACCAGTTCCAGGGTGATAGTGCCTTGTGCAGTAAACTTTGTGGCGTTGATAAGCAGATTGATCAGTACTTGTTGCAGGCGGGCACTGTCCGTGGTCAGCTTCAGTGAACTGAGAGAGGTGGAAAACCGTACTTCCGCTTGAGTCTGCTTTATTTTCTCTACCATGTCGATGACATTTCTGCATAGCGCTACAATATCACACTCGTTGAATTTGAATTGCATTTTTCCAATTTCAAGGCTGGATAAGTCAATTACATCATTAATCAGTTTGAGCAGCAGTTCTGAGTTCTGCTGGATGATATCGTTGCACTGTTGTTTCGTTTCGTTGTCGATGGATTCTTCTGTCAGAATAGCTGAAAAACCAGATAAAGCATTGAGCGGAGTACGAATCTCATGGCTCATATTGGAGAGAAAAAGGCTTTTGGTGTGGATAGACTTTTCTGCTTGTTTCTTGGCTTTTTCCTGTTCCTGTTGTGATTGCAGAAGACGATTGTTGGTGCGCTTGATGCGGAAAATGGCAATGATGATCAGTACTACGATCACTAAGATCACAGACAGACTCCAATAATAGAGATTTTTTTGTATGTTGATATAATTAAGTTCGCTTTTATCTATCTGATACAGGGTATGCAGTTCGTTTATCTGGCTGAGATAACTTTGGGCGTCCAATGAATCTTTGAGATGATTAATCTCCTCATAAATCTTGCACGCCTCTTGTTTCTGATTCATAAGTACCAGGACTTTGGCGCGTTCCTGTAATAACTGAACATGTCTGAATAAAGCCGTTTTCTTTGTTATGGTGAGTAATTCTTCATATTCTTTCAGCGCTTTATCATATTCTTTTGACTCAATATGATAGCCGGCATACATATAGTTGCTGATTGAAGAATAGTAGGGATACGGATATTTTTCGTAGATGGAGTCCAGCTGTTTCAGATACTCCAGTGCTTTTGGAAGGTTGTTTGTCTGTATATAATAATAGGCATAGCTGCAAGGCAGATAGAAGTCATCGGGCAAACCTGATTCTTTATGGTAAAGAGACTCCAGATAGGCAAAATCTTTTTCGATATCTGTCATTTGCCTGTATTTGAGTTTGCTCAGGATCAAATGAAACATGCTTGTCTTAAGATATGGAATACTTGCCGGAATTTTTTGCATTATTTTCAAGGATTCCTCATAAGACTCTATAGCAGACTGGGGATTTCCCGAACTTTGGTAGGTGTCTGCAAGGGCACGCAATGCCAGTGCCGTTCCGAAAGGATAATCTATAGCTTTGGCTTGCTGATACATTGAGTTGGCGTTGTTGACTGCCAGACTGATATTTCCTTCTGTAATTAATGCCTGAACTGCCATCATTTTCAATGGAAACAGAATATGATATTCTTGCTGCTTTTCAAGTTCGGGGCTTAAGAGCTTTTCCCATAAGATGATGCTGTCCGTTGTAATATCGATATTTGTATTGAAAGAAAGATCATGCTCGACAAGTGGCTGGAGTAAGGTAAGTCGTTCTTTGTTCAGGTTTGTTGCATGGAGAGCCGCCGATATGAATATGGCTGCAATGAGTGCTATTATATGCTGTAAATTACTATTCACTATTTTGTTTGCTCGTATGGTGATGTGCAAAAGAAATAAAAAGAGCGAAGACTGGCAAGCAATCTTCACTCTTTTTTATAGAATTATTTTCTTTTGAGGATCTCCCGTGCCCCAGGACCTTCGTGGCTGGGGTAGCCGGGAGTATGATTTCTGCACCGGGGATCGGCATCTACCTTCAAACTGCGGTAATCATCTTTGGAACGTGTGATGTAATCGTCCAGCAAAGCACGATGCTCGGCGAGTATTTTGGAGTATTTAGGGTCTTTGGCAAGATTTTTTCTTTCACCCGGATCTTTTTTCATATCGTACAGTTCTTCTCCGTTGCCTTCCAGATAATGGGTGTATTTATATCTCGGTCCGCGCACCATGCGTCCGGGAGTGGTAACGTACTCATATTCGCTGTGCCATTCGGAGACAACGTAAGGGTGGCTTTTCTTTTGTTTCTCTCCCCTTAGAGTCGGTGCAAGGCTGATGCCGGCTTTTTCTGCCGGAACGGCGATGCCTGCCAGGTCGCAAAGGGTGGGCAGGAGGTCTAAGGTCGGCTGTGTCAGCAGGTGGTCTACGGGTTTCTTCTGCTGCTTGATGCCGGGACCGGCAAAGATAAACGGAACGTTGGTCATTTCATCATAGAAGCTGATATGCTTGGTCACCATGCGGTGGGATGCCATGCCGTCGCCGTGGTCCGCCATAATTACGACAATCGTGTTTCTTCCGGCAGGGGTGGAGTAGAGGGCTTTCAGTACGCTGTCTACTTGCTTGGACACCATCTTGGTGTAATGCTGGAAGGCGGCGATGTAGTGACGATAGTTTTCTTCGTTCCAATGGGCAGCCTGTGTCATGCGGCGGTGACTGCAACAGATATATTGTACGGGAGTCGGAATATTGCTCCAGTCTTCCACGTCAAAGTTGTCCGGCAATTCGGGCAGTGGTCCGCTGATCGGCCGGTCGGTGTGTACTCCTGCGTTTTCGCCGATGAATCCGCAGATATTATGCGGGTTCTGAAAATCTGCAATGCAAATAAAAGGTTCTTTCGGAGGATTGCTGAGGTAGGCAACGGCATCCTCGCAGGTTCCTACATCCAGGAAACTGTCATTGTTGACCGGAAATTCGGGATCGGTGAATGGCTTGGCTACCGGTTCTTTATGTTTGAAGCCTCTCAGTGAGCCCATGTCGTGAGTCTTGCCGAAGTGTACGGCCTCATAACCGCTTTCGGAGAAGAGACTACCCAGTGTCGGCACGTTTTCCGGCAGGCGGGTGTTGACGGGTTCGCTGGAGTTTGAACGTACATTGGTCTGGTGAGGCATCATGCCGCTCCATAATGCTGCGCGTGAAGGTTGGCTGAGGGGGCAGCCTACATAAGCGTTAGAGAAGATAACTCCTCTTGATGCTACTTCGTCAATGGGAAGTGTGCAGCCTTGTGTCTGTCCGTAAGCGCCTACGACACGTTGTGTGAGATGGTCGCACTGGATAATCAGGAAGTTCGGCTTTTCTTGTGCCTGGGCTGCTGCGCCACAAAGGGCTAATCCCATGAATGGATAAATTGTTTTCATTCTTGGCTAGAATTAAGTAATTGATTGGGTAGCAAAAGTAGGAAAAAACAAAAAGCAAAAAAGGGCGGGGGAGTGGTTTTGGACGTAAATGAAAGTAATTTGTACAAAAATGAAATACGCGATGAACGATTCGTGAGGAACAGCGAAGGCCTCGATGGATAATCAATGAAAAGAATTAATGGGAATCATAAATAAGGAACGGTGAATAAACTGCGATTATTCATCGTCCAGTCTATTCACCGTTCCTTATTTATGATCGTTTATTCTTGATCAGCTATTCATGCTCATCAGGAATTCGTCGTTGTCTCTTGTTTTTTCCAGACGGTCTTTTACGAAATCCATTGCTTCGATAGGGTTCATATCTGCAAGGTATTTGCGTAATATCCACATACGGTCGAGTGTTGTCTTATCAAGCAGCAGATCGTCGCGACGAGTACTGGATGCGGTGATATTGACAGCAGGGAAGATACGCTTGTTGGACAGGTTGCGGTCGAGCTGCAACTCCATGTTACCTGTACCCTTGAATTCTTCGAAGATAACTTCGTCCATTTTAGAACCGGTGTCGATCAGTGCGGTAGCGATGATAGTCAGCGAACCGCCGTTTTCGATGTTACGGGCAGCACCGAAGAAGCGTTTGGGCTTGTGAAGTGCATTAGCGTCCACACCACCGGAAAGTACTTTACCGGATGCGGGAGATACAGTATTGTAAGCACGTGCCAGGCGAGTGATAGAGTCAAGGAAGATCACTACGTCGTGTCCGCATTCTACCAGTCTTTTTGCTTTTTCGAGTACGATACCTGCGATTTTTACGTGGCGTTCTGCCGGTTCGTCAAAAGTAGAAGCGATTACTTCTGCGTTGACGCTGCGTGCCATGTCCGTTACTTCCTCCGGACGTTCGTCGATCAGCAGCATAATCATATATACTTCCGGATGATTGGCTGCGATGGCGTTGGCGATATCTTTCATCAAGATGGTCTTACCTGTCTTCGGCTGTGCTACGATCAGTGCACGCTGTCCCTTACCGATAGGAGCGAAAAGGTCTACAACACGGGCAGACATGGAGTCTGAATAACCGCCTTTGCAGAGTCTGAATTTCTCGTCCGGGAAGAGCGGAGTCAAGTGTTCGAAAGGAACACGGTCGCGAACGAAAGCTGCGTCACGTCCGTTGATCTTTGACACCTTTACTAACGGGAAATATTTTTCTCCTTCCTTTGGCGGACGGATGATGCCTTCTACCACGTCACCGGTCTTAAGACCAAATAACTTAATTTGTGACTGTGATACATAAATATCGTCCGGAGAAGAGAGATAATTGTAATCGGAAGAACGGAGGAATCCGTATCCGTCCTGCATGATTTCCAGTACGCCTACTCCGCTGAGGATATCGTCGAATTCGTAAGGCTTTTCACGCTCGATCACTTTGCGTTCCGGCTGTTGTTGTACAGGCGGAAGGTTCTCGGCAGCGTTGTTCTGCTGTTGTGCAGGACGTTGTTGCATCGGAGGACGCTGGTTGTTGTTATTATTACGCTGGAAATTATTATTGTTGTTAGCATTTACATTGTTATTGCCGGCGTTGTTATTGTTGTTGTCGCGCGGGCGGACAATGCGCTGGCGTTGTTGCGGTTGTGAATGCTGTTGTTGCTGTGGTTGTGGAGCTTGCTCGGGGGCGGCTTGTGCTGTTTCTGTCTTGGTCGCTTCGAATTTGCCGAAGAGTTCGGTCGGAAGCTCTATTTTTTCAGAAGGCAGGTCTTCGATTGGGATAAAGTCATCATCGTCATCGCTGGACAAGATGGTGCTTTCTTCGTCGATCACCGGTGCCGATTTCTTTTGCGGTTTGGCTATTACCGGTTTTTCTGCAACGGCAGGTTTGTTTTCTTTTACTTTCTTTTCTGTCTCCTGTGCCGGAATTGCTTTTTCAGCCGCCGGTGCAACTACCGCTTTTTCCGCAACAGCTTTTTCTTCTGTTGGTTTCACTATCGGTTTTGCGTTTTCCACCTCCTTGTTTTCTGCTTTTTCAGCGATATTGGCGTCTTTGCGGGGACGGCCTACTTTGCGCTTAGGAGCAACTTTCTCTGCCTTCGGTTCAGCAACGGGAGCTTCTTTGGCTTTGTTGGCAGCCTCTTCTTTAGGCTGTTGCTGAGGTTTGGCTGCAGGAGCATTTTCTTTATTTTTAGTAACTTCCGCATTTTTGGCTGCAGGTGCTACTTTCTCTTCTTTCTTAGGTGCGGCTGTGCGCGAACGCTTGTTTTTATCTCCTTTGCGTTCTTCTTTTAATTTCTCTGCGGCAACTTTCTTAGTGGCTCCGGCTATGGCTTGCTCATCGAGAATCTTGTATACAAGTTCTTCTTTCTTAAATGAGTCTGCTTTTTTGATGCCTAGCTCTTTGGCAATAACTTGAAGTTCCGACAGATTTTTGTCGTTCAATTGGATAATGTTATACATATAGTATGGTAAGTTATTAAAATTTCTGTCTTGATGAAATATGGACAGCATTACTACAGCGTAATAACCGCAGATATGCGAGCATATGTTTTGTTTTTAATTATGAATTAGGGATGTATGTGTTGAATCGTAGAATGTTTCAACGGGGCAAAGATAATAAATATTTTTGGTTTCATGAACAATCAAACACTTTTTTCAGCGTAAAAACGTATCTTTGCTGTATAAAAGAAAATAGTATGACAGTAAATGAAGCTCGTTTAATTTATTTTTCGCCTACACACACATCAAAACAAGTAGTCGAAGCAATTGTTCACGGAACCGGTATAAAAAATGTCGTTCCGATGAATCTCACATTGCAGACTGTCGAGGAAACCGTTATTCCTACGTCTGCATTGGCTGTTATCGTAGTGCCTGTATATGGAGGCCATGTAGCTCCTTTGGCTATGGAACGTCTGGAAAGTATTCGCGGTCTGGATACTCCTGCCGTATTGGTCGTGGTTTACGGAAACCGTGCCTACGAGAAGGCGTTGATGGAACTGGACGCTTTTGCCATCCCTCACGGATTGAAGGTGATTGCCGGAGCAACCTTCATAGGTGAACATTCATATAGCACCGATAAATGTCCCATCGCAGACGGTCGCCCGAATGAATCGGATTTGGATTATGCAGAAGATTTCGGAAAAAAGATAATGGAGAAAATTCAGGCAGCTGACGGACCCGATACTCTTTATCAGGTGGATGTGCGTGCCATTAAACGTCCCAGTCAGCCGTTTTTCCCCTTATTCCGCTTTTTGAGGAAGGTAATCAAGTTGCGCAAAAGCGGTACTCCGCTTCCCCGTACCCCTTGGATAGAAGATGAGAGCTTGTGTACTCATTGTGGTATCTGTGCGGCTCGTTGTCCGGCAGGAGCGATCACCAAAGGGGATGAACTGAACACGGATGCCGAAAAATGTATCAAATGCTGCGCCTGTGTGAAAGCATGCGCAAAGAAGGCAAGGAAATATGATACTCCTTTCGCGTCTTTGCTGTCCGAGTGTTTCAAGAAACAGAAATTGCCTCAGACTATCTTATAGATAATCACTCGTTTAGTCGTTTCGTCTATCCGGAAGCGGTTATCTGTCCGTTCGCCTATCAGCCATGCAATGCGTTCACCACAGCAGAGTACCCATTGGCGCTCTTTCTGGCTGATGGAGAATTTACGGTCGGTCAGATAATCGCTTATTTTTTTCTTGCCCGTCATGCCGAAGGGGATGAATGTGTCTCCCGTTTGCCATTTGCGGCAGTAAATTTCCTCATTTAATTTATCTGCATCGAAACAGGCGGTTCCTTTTTCCCGTGGAATCCGGAAATCGGGCGTAAATTCTCTTTCCTCTTTTATTAATTGATAGGGAAGGGCAGGTTCGTCTTCCGGCCGGATGGTTTCCAGTAGCAGCAAATTCCGGTCTTTAATGACTCTCCATTCTTTGCTGACGAATTGTTTCCCCGGCTGCCCGTGAAGCGAATTGGCTATATCTTTGATTTGTGCCGAATTGAATCCCAGTGGATGCAATGTTTCAAACAAGAAAGCTTCGGGAGCGGGTTCGTCCAGTAGAGCATCGATTCGGATACCTTCCGGAGTGATAATCCGTGTTTTGGCTTCGTCTATTACCTTATTATATATAGTAGCTACATCATTCAGGTGATTGCTTGTTTCTATCAGACTGTTTTTGACCGACGGATTTATTTCCTGCATTAGTGGAAGCAGGTTGAGGCGGATTTTATTACGGGTATATTCGTCTTCCAGATTGGTGCTGTCTGTTACGAAGTCTTGTCCGATCTGTTGCAGGTAGCGGATGATTTCTTCCCGGTTGATGCAGAGCAGCGGACGTACGATTGCTCCGTTTCGGGGGCGGATTCCTAATAAACCGGTAATGCCTGTACCCCGAATGAGGTTGAACAGCATCGTTTCTACACTGTCGTCCTGGTGGTGAGCTACGGCGATTACATGGGCTCCGCACTCTTCTTTTATCTTTTCGAACCAGTTGTAACGGAGTTCTCTGGCTGCCATTTCTATCGAGATCCGTTTTTCTGTTGCGTACTGAGTCGTGTTGAAGTCGATGGTATACAGGCGGATGCCGTATTTTTGGCAAAGTTGCCGGACAAACCGTTCGTCACGGTTTGATTCTTCACCACGTAAATGGAAATTGCAGTGGGCAGCTTCGCATTGATAACCTGCTGTATGGAGTACGCGCAGCAAGGCAACCGAGTCGGCTCCGCCACTCAGGGCAACCAGAAGTTTATCGTCCGGCGAGAATAAATGCTCTTTCTCTATATATCGTATAACCCGTTGTTGTATCATATCTGCAAAGATAATAGTTTATTGAGGTATCTCAAGTGAATGCTAATTGTTTTTATCGGACTGGCTAAGGAAAAAACTCCCATAAATTAATTTTTTCTTTAGCGATTTCTAATTCGTTCTACTATAGTTCCTCTTTCGTGCCACTATAGTAGGGCGTAAGGGGAACTATAGTACTTCTTGCGTACCACTATAGTGGCACGAACTAATTGTTGCATGTAAACTCAATAGATGTAGGCAGGGAATTAGTTACCTGTTGTGACTTGAACTTTTGATGGGTTTATTTAGATACCGTCAGCATACGAAAATTCTGCTATTTAAAAACATTCTAAATAATTTGCGTGCTCGGAAGTTATGAATTATCTTTGCCGAAAATTTAGATAGTTATGCGTTTATCCGAATTAGGAACAGGTGAAAAAGGTGTCATCGTTAAGGTCTTGGGACACGGAGGCTTTCGTAAACGTATTGTGGAGATGGGTTTTATCAAAGGTAAAACTGTTGAAGTATTGTTGAATGCTCCACTGAAAGACCCGATTAAATATAAAGTCTTAGGTTATGAAATATCTCTTCGTCGTCAGGAAGCGGAAATGATTGAGGTAGTCAGCGAGGAAGAAGCAAAAAAACAAGCCGAAAAAGCTGTATATCACGAAGGTCTGCCCGAAGATGTTTCTGTAAAAGAAGAAGATATGAAACGGTTGGCGTTAGGTAAGCGCCGTACTATCAACGTTGCTCTGGTCGGGAATCCGAACTCAGGCAAAACTTCTCTTTTCAATCTGGCTTCCGGCGCTCATGAGCATGTAGGAAACTATAGCGGTGTGACTGTAGATGCCAAAGAAGGATATTTCGATTTCGAAGGTTATCATTTCCGTATTGTCGATTTGCCGGGAACGTATTCACTGTCAGCTTATACACCGGAAGAAATTTATGTCCGCCGTCACATTGTTGATGAAACGCCGGACGTAATCATCAATGTAATCGATTCTTCAAATCTGGAGCGAAATCTGTATCTGACTACCCAACTGATTGATATGAATGTCCGTATGGTGGTAGCTTTGAATATTTACGATGAACTTGAATCCAGCGGTAATACATTGGATTATCATTTGTTGAGTAAATTGTTCGGAGTGCCGATGGTGCCTACTGTCAGCAAGAAGAATCGTGGACTGGATACCTTGTTTCATGTAGTAATCAACCTTTATGAAGGGGTCGATTTCTTTGACAAGCAGGGAAATATGAATCCGGAAGTTCTGAAAGACCTGACCGAATGGCATGATTCTCTGGAAGATCGGAAGAATCATGAGGAAGAACATCTGGAGGATTACGTGCGCGAACATAAAAGGAAAGGGCGTGTATTCCGTCATATCCATATCAATCATGGTCCCGATCTGGAAAAAGCGATTGACGCTGTAAAAGAGGAAGTATCCAAGAATGAATTTATCCGCCATAAATATTCTACCCGCTTTCTGTCTATCAAGTTGCTGGAAAACGATCCCGATATAGAGAGCTTTGTGCGGACACTGCCCAATGCGGGAGAGATTTTCCGTATCCGCGACAAGATGGCCAAGCGCGTTCAGGATACGATGAACGAGGATTGCGAATCCGCCATAACGGATGCCAAATACGGTTTTATCAGTGGTGCGCTGAAAGAGACGTTTACTGATAATCATCTGGAGCAGGCGCAGACGACGAAGGTACTGGATGCTATCGTTACTCATCGTATCTGGGGGTATCCTATTTTTTTCCTTTTCATGTACCTGATGTTTGAGGGGACGTTTGTTCTCGGCGAATATCCGATGATGGGAATTGAATGGCTGGTGGGGCAAATCGGTGACCTGATTCGCAATAACATGTCGGAGGGGCCGTTGAAGGATATGCTGGTTGACGGTATCGTAGGCGGTGTAGGCGGTGTTATCGTCTTTCTGCCCAATATTCTGATTCTGTATTTCTGTATTTCGCTGATGGAAGACTCCGGTTATATGGCCCGTGCAGCGTTTATAATGGATAAAATTATGCATAAGATGGGCTTACATGGAAAATCGTTTATTCCGTTGATTATGGGATTCGGTTGTAATGTGCCTGCTATCATGGCTTCCCGTACTATTGAGAACCGGAAAAGCCGTCTGATTACGATGCTGATTAACCCGTTGATGTCTTGTAGCGCGCGTCTGCCCATCTATCTTTTGTTGGTAGGGGCTTTCTTCCCGAACAATGCGAGTTTGGTGTTGTTAAGTATTTATGCGATCGGAATTTTTCTGGCTGTGCTGTTGGCGCGTCTGTTTAGCAAGTTTTTGGTAAAGGGTGACGATACTCCTTTTGTGATGGAGCTTCCTCCTTATCGAATGCCGACGGCAAAATCCATATTCCGTCATACGTGGGAGAAGGGAGCGCAGTATCTGAAAAAAATGGGAGGGATTATTATGATTGCTTCTATTATCATCTGGTTCCTCGGATATTATCCGAACCATGAGGCGTATGAGACAGTAGCCGAACAACAGGAAAATTCTTATATCGGCCAGTTGGGACGGGCTATAGAGCCGGTGATAAAGCCGATGGGCTTTGACTGGAAGCTGGGTATCGGTTTGATTTCCGGAGTAGGGGCAAAAGAGCTGGTCGTTAGTACGCTGGGTGTTTTGTATGTAGATGATCCGGAGGCCGATGAGGCTAGCCTGGCGGAACGGATTCCGATAACTCCTTTAGTGGCGTTCTGTTATATGCTGTTTGTGCTGATTTACTTCCCTTGTATTGCAGCATTGGCAGCTATTAAGCAAGAGTCCGGCAGTTGGAAGTGGGCGCTCTTTGCAGCTTGCTATACCACAGGACTGGCTTGGCTGGTGGCATTTTCAGTTTATCAGATTGGAAGATTGTTTGTATGAATAATTGGCAGGAATGGGTAGTCGGAGTACTGATTGTACTCTGTATTGCCCGTGTAATATATGGAATTTATCTTTTTTTTCGTCGTACACGAGAAAGTGAGAATCCTTGTGATAGCTGCGTAAGTGGCTGTGATTTAAAGGATATGATGGAGAAGAAGCGTCAAGAGTGCGGTGTAAAGAAAAAAAGTACAAAGAAAAATTGCTGCGGATAGTTGGTAGTTTCAAAATTTGTACTACCTTTGCAACCGCAAACGAGAAAAAATGGTTCCTTGGATGAGTGGCTTAGTCAGCGGTCTGCAAAACCGTGTACGGCGGTTCGAATCCGCCAGGAACCTCGAAGTGGTCAAAATGCCGGATACAGCAATGTGTCCGGCATTTGCTATTTATTGATATTCAGTTAATTAGCTACCTCTTCATTTGTGTGACAAACTGTGCAGGTGTAGACCGGAGATCAATTCTCACCTGCAAACGGAACCATTGTAGATCATGGTAACCATTAAAATATATCTAAGAACCTATGGGAGCGACCCGGATAATGGAGTCGTGTGGTTATCCTTTTATGTTAATCGTGAAAAGGTGAACTTTTCTACGAAAGTTTCAGTTGACATCAAAGACTGGAACGATAAGAAGAAATGTGTTGGGGCAGGAGACAAGTTGGCAAAAGATAAGAACTTGATTATAGAAACTATTCTAGCCAGAGTAAACAATGTTTTTGTAAAGTATCGCCTCCGTGACAGGAAACTTACCAGGGACTCTTTTCTTAAAGCATATCATCGCCCGACTGATTATAACACTTTCTTTGACTTTGTGACGGACTATCAGAAGAAGGAGTCTCTAAAACTTGAAGATTCTACCTACAAGACTAATTTATCAGTAATAAAGAAATTGAAGGAGTATAATCCTAACCTTTATTTTGATGATATAACAAGTGAGTGGCTTGACGAGTATTTCTTCCATTTAATGCATAAGCTGGAGAATAACCAAAATACAGCTAACAAGAATATGGCCACAATCAAGAAATATGTCTTGGCTGCTTTCAACGCAGGCTACATGGATGAAAATCCTTTCAAAAAATGGTCAATCAAGAAGGGGCTTCCTTCAGGAGAGTACTTGTATGAATATGAACTGCAGAAGTTGATGGAACTGTATACTTCCGGAGAGCTGGAATACAGATATCACAAAACTCTTGAGTTATTTTTATTCTTATGCTTCAGCTCATTGCATATAGGGGATGCAAAAGGGTTGGCTTTAGAACAGTTCTCAGAGACAACTTTCACTTATTTTCGCATGAAACTGAAGAAGAGGAAGCCAATGCCAATCCAGGTACCAATCTCAGATCCGCTTCGGCAGTTATTAAGAAACATTGTTGGTACTAGGAAGAAGGGACCTGTTTTTGAGAAGCTGTGTGCTGATCAGACGATGAACAGGTATTTGAAAGAGATAGCTGCTATTGCCGGGATAGAAAAGCATATAACACATAAAGTCGGCAGGCATACCTTTGCAACCATCTTTTTGCGTAAGACAAAGGATATCGCTTCTCTGAAGGAGATCCTTGGGCATTCGGATCTGAAGGAGACATTAGTATATGCTCATGTGTTGAATGAGAGTAAACAAGAAGGAGTACAGTGCTTCAACAGTTTTGCCTTTTAAATTGTACTTTCGTACGGAATGGAGTTATTTCATTGATCTCTAGATAATAGCAGGCGCACTATTTTTGTACAATTTGGTACGAAAATAGTGCGTCTGCACGATTTATGGGCGAATCAATACTGTCGGACAATATCCAAATTCCTGAGCTGCATCAAAACAGGGACACATTTTGATCCATTCGCTCGACTCTACAATCCCGTTATCATTCAGATCCGGAGATGTGTCTCGATGGCCGAGAACTTCAACAATGGGATATTCCTGTTTGAGTCTCATTACGAGATCACGCATGGATTGTTTTTGAGCATCGGTACGAGTATCGGCTGCTTGCCCAGTCATATCAAGACCTCCGATATAACAAATTCCAATGCTGTGTTTATTGTATGATAAACCGGATGATCCTTTTGTGTTGCAGTGTGCTCCCTCTATTTTGAGAGGTCTACCTTCTTCAATGGTACCGTCTAAATCTATCACAAAATGATATCCGATTTGATTGAATCCACGTGCACGATGCATACGATCGATGTCTTTTGCTTTAAAATCTTGCCCGGCTCTAGTAGCAGAACAATGAATAATAATTGAGTCGATGTTGTTCATTTGATTTTTTCTTTTAATTATTAATATTACCTTTGCACCAATTCTGTAAGGGAATATTTCCCTTAATGTTTGTTTTGTTTGTGTTTGTCAGCCGCTAACTCGTGATGAGCAGGCGGTTTTTCTTTTTAACAGAAGTGCATCCAAGCAGATGCTTTGCGATCCATGATTCATAAAATACCTTTTTCATAAGTTCTGTTTTTAGTGATTAATAATGTATTATTTATGTCCTGATACTTTCTCCCAGGCTGTCAGTAATAACATACCATACGCATCCATCGTAGCGACTAACTCCGATAAACTGTATTACTCCTCCTTTACCTGTTTCTATTTTGGTTACTAATTTTAGTCCGTAAACATCGACATTTAAAGGGTGATACATCCTTCCTTTAATCTCGACGATAGGGGCTATTCTTGTTTTTACAGGATTATCATAGACGGTAAGGACCGTACCAATATACTTTTCATCAGTAGGTAAATTGAGAGTTAGACGAGTAGCTGTATCTTCCCCTTTTGCTTCGAGATTGAAATAGTCAGATACGGTATATTCTCCGGTAGCAGCATTTGGGATAGCTCCTTCTTTAAAAGTTTTAAATGGTATTTTCAAGAATCCGGAGAATGTTCCGCTTGTGGCATTAATTTCACCGTTCACAGCAACTTTTGCTTTCTTATTTTTATCTACAGTTACGACAAACTTGTCATCAATATTAATACCGGTAGTCAGTATAGCATCAACTAGGAGCTGTCCGCTGATCTGGACCTTTTTACCTTCGATCAGGATTCCTGATCCATCGGCATTGATAGCAGCAAGAATCGTGTTGGGATTACCGTCCTTGTCTTCACCCATGATCTCCACTTTCCATTCTTTTGCATTCTGAGTAACCTGGGTACCGATTTCTTTAATGATGTCTCCCTCGGCATCAGTAACGGCTTCCTCGAACTTGGTGATCAATCCTTCTGCGGTCAAGTTAAGCTCAGATTTGCGGCTTTCTGTTGTTGTGTCAATCTCATCTTTTGCTGATATCGTTTTCTTCTGAACATTCTCCTCAAAGGTTGCGGTCAAGTTCTTAGCGGTGAGTTCTACTTCCGATTTAGCAGCATTCTTAGATGTCGTGATAGCTCCGTCGGCTTCCTTTACCTTTTCCTCTGCATTCTTATTGAAAGTAGCTGTTAGTTCTTCCGCTGAAGCCTGAATGTCTGATTCAGCAGATTCTTTTTTATCAGTGATCGCTCCGGTCGCTTCTTCTGTTTTTTCTTCTACTGTTTTCTTGAATTGAAGATCAAGCTGTTCGGCAGTCATTTTTAGGGATGATTCTGCGGATTTCTTCGCTTCGGATATCGCTCCGGTTGCCTCTTCTGTTTTAGTATCTACGAGATTAGTGAATGCAAGTACAAAGTCCCTTGCAGTGAGCTGAAGTGTACCGGTTGCTTCTTCTGTTGCTGTAGTGATAGCACCCAGAGCATTCGTCGTTTCAGTCTCGACTTTATGGGTAAAGTCAGCAGACAACTTTTCATAATTGACATTAAATTCAGAAGAAAGTTCTTCGATTTTGGTCACATGTTCACCTGCGGTGGTAGCTGATCCGGCAGCAGAGCTAGCAGAATCAGAAGCTTCCTTCGCGTACTTGATGACTTCTTGCCATTTGCCGGTGATCCCATCTTCCCGAATCTCGAAATCACCTCTTATCTGAATCTCACGACCGTTCAACTCATCCTCGATAGTCTTGTCATTGTGCAGGATGAATGTGCCACGAATTATCACTCCGTCGGCGATCAAACCGAACCAGCGTTTGACTCCGCCTACTGCTTCTTTTGCCCATGCCGGTATCAGACCGATATCCGCATGACCGAGTGTGCATCTAACGTGTTCGGGGTCTGAATAAGCTGCCCAGCTGTCGATACCGTCATAAAAATACTGGCAGTTTGTCCTTGATGAAATACGGATGAATGATTGGCGTTCTGCATCGATGAGATTTCCGACACGTGCAATGATCATGTGCTGGTAAGGGATGCTGTCGCCTTCAGCTTCAAGGAGAATAGACTGATCGCTGCCCGGATCAGAAATGGCGGTAAACTGTTGAACTGAGTAGATTGTTCCGGTGTTACCGGGATTATGATAATACCCTATCAATAGATCACTGTCGGCAAGTGGGTTATTGTCCGCTTCACGTAAATCGGGATAAACGGTGAATGTTCCATCTCCGTTATCGAAGTAAGAGGCTATTTTAATGCTGCTTGTAACAATCTCTTCATCCTCTGTTACTCGGATTCGGTTATAGACAAATTCGTTAGTTGTAAACTTCTCACGGACAAATACGGATTTAAATTCCGCATTGCCGAGTTTGTCAATCAGCCAACCTGAGACGCCTGATACGAATGTACTTACCCATTCGTCTACTTCTTCACCGGCAGCATTCAGTATCTTCTTCCCTGTTGCTTTAGCGGAGGAGATAAATCCCCAAATCCCGGTATTGATTAGTCCTGCCATTCTGTTCCTCCCATTATTCGTATAAGCATTGCCACCTGCTTTTCTAGTTTATGGTAGTCAGCTACGGTGATTCTCTTTTTTTGTTCGACATCAGTTTTTGGTTCATCCTCTATAGTTTCTGTTTCTTCGATATCTGTGTCCTTTAGCGGTGTATCTTCATCGATGAGGATAGTTTCTTCGTCAGCAGGATCATCTATCTCCTCATAGTGTTCAGGGAGTTCCAAAAACGGTTCTTCTAGTTTTTCACCTGACAAGTAGTAGGTGTATCCGAGATAGATTTCATTCCCGAACAGCTGGCTGTCGGAAATTCTGCGGAGTACTTTGCCTTCTTCCGCAGTGATATGGTTGTTGTTTAATTCATCTATTTTCATATTATACTTCCTCGTTAGGGAAATCGATTGCGAATTGGCTCATAGGCTTAATTCTGTCTGCTATTGCTGTCCAGTTGGTTGCTGTTTTATAGGCGTCTAAAGCTTCATCAGGGACGTAGATTGGACAGTTATTGGTATTATTAAATACGTCATTAGAAATACTGTGAGGAATTATTTTCCTAGATTTGATATACTTTAAAGATTTGCAATCTGTATATGCATTGTAGGTCAATGATGGGAAAGGGATAGGTAAATTAACTTTAGTGATAAGTCTACAGCCATAAAACATCGTTTCAGCTGTAGATACTTTTGTAAAAGTTTCAAATTCTTCACCAATCACCCGTTCTAATTTTGAGCATCCATATAATATGCCACTAATTCTATTAACATTAATCATAGTTAATAGAGGGGAGAGGTCTATTGAAGTCAACTCTGTACATCCACGGAAAAGATATGATATATCAGTAACTTTGGTCAGATTAGATAGCGGGGACAAGTCGATTGTTCTCAGGGTTTTATGATTATAAAAAAGGAAGGATAAGTCCGTAACTCCTGTCATGCCCGACAATGGTGATAAATCAATAGATGTCAATTTTGAACACCCAGACAACAGACTGGATAAGCTCGTAACTCCTGTCATGCCCGACAATGGCGATAAATCAATGGATGTCAATTTTGAACACCCATATAACAGACTGGATAAGTCCGTAACTCCTGTCATGCCCGACAATGGTGATAAATCAATAGATGTCAATTTTGAACACCCAGACAACAGACTGTATAAGTTCGTAACTCCTGTCATGCCCGACAATGGCGATAAATCAATAGATGTCAATCCATAACACCC
Source organism: Bacteroides sp. B1-V-101 (assembly GCF_023656585.1). NCBI lineage: Bacteria > Pseudomonadati > Bacteroidota > Bacteroidia > Bacteroidales > Bacteroidaceae > Bacteroides > Bacteroides sp. B1-V-101. Next base: position 197,905 of record NZ_JAMOKH010000001.1, read on the forward strand.
AGACAACAGACTGGATAAGCTCGTAACTCCTGTCATGCCCGACAATGGTGATAAATCAATATATGTCAATCCATTACACCCAGACAACAGACTGTATAAGTTCGTAACTCCTGTCATGCCCGACAATGGCGATAAATCAATAGATGTCAATCCATAACACCCAGACAACAGACTGGATAAGTCCGTAACTCCTGTCATGCCCGACAATGGTGATAAATCAATAGCGGTTAAACTTGAACACCCATACAACAGACTGGATAAGCTCGTAACTCCTGTCATGCCCGACAATGGCGATAAATCAATAGCGGTTAAACTTGAACACCCATACAACAGACTGGATAAGCTCGTAACTCCTGTCATGCCCGACAATGGCGATAAATTAATAGCGGTTAAACTTGAACACCGTCCGAACATGTTAGATAAGCTCGTAACTCCTGCCATACCCGACAATGGTGATAAATCAATAGATGTCAATTTTGAACACCCCGCGAACATGTTAGATAAGCTCGTAACTTTAGTCATGACGGCAATCGACGTTAAATCAATCGAAATCAGACTATTACATTCTAGGAACACTTCTGAAAGGTCATTTCTGTCTCTATCGTTTTTGAATATATTTCCCCCGACGTATTCCAGATAATAACAAGCATTAAATCTCATACCATTAATCGCGCTATTTCCTATACTCCAGAAAGCTTTCAAATTTGATGTTGGGGGCGAACATTTTTTTACACCTTCTGCATTTTTAATCTCTACCTGATAAAAATTAGAATCACCATAAGTATGATAATAATAATCAGTTGAGCTCCCATTTGTCGTGCTACCATCTCCCCAATCAATAATAAAATCAGTATTGGTATGAGAGAGCACGAGAGTAACCCTCGAACTACCTCCTTGTAGCAACATTTGAATATTCCCATTCTCTTTAGGCTTAAAGGATGCAATATTAAGTACGAGTGTTATGTTTATTGAAATGGCAGATGTACCGACTGTTACATATCCAGAATAATCAAAATAACTGGGATGAGTTACTGTATATTCTTGATTTCCTTTTCCCAATGATAAAGTGCATTCACCGTACTGGTTTGTGACAGATGTTTGTGATCCTGATTTAATTGTCGCTCCTTCAATAAGAGCAGTGCCATATTTCACGATGAATTTCACATCTACAGCTGCATAGATTTCTATAGTGTTCGTCGTGTCTGATGTAATAGAAGAGAATGAGAATGTATTCCCGGCATATCCGTATGCGGATACACTTCCGGAGACAGCAGCTCCGGAACGTGGTAAAGTCACATAACCGTCCTTGTCGGAAATATATGATTGGTCACCGATGACAACACTAGCTCCTTGTACATACGTTGACTGATTGTAGACTTTTACTCTTATCTTTCGTACAGGGATATAAGTCACTTTGTAACTCTGAGTTCTTGTGCCGGCAGTTGTATATGTCTGCGACAGCAGTTCATGGTTATCTGCCTGATATGTAAATTCCACTTTAGTACCATCTTCAACTGCTACCTTATATTGCGTATCACTAACCTTCTCAAATTCAACATTACAGGTGAATACTGAGTTTGTCAATGTTTTGCTTTGTGAAGATGAGAATGTGAATGTTGTGACTGGTGTAGGCTTTAGCTGGCCATATGTGATAGTCAGTTCCGGGGATGCTGCATTGATCTTCGCCAATTGTGCTTGTGAAGCTACAGAGACGTAACATTTCCCGCTAACAATAGCCTTATCTGTGTTATTCCCGTTTTCATCGAGACCTTTCAATTTGATCAACTTAGCAATTATGTCCAATGTCGATATATTCCAGTCTACACCGATCAAGCGTACACGTTCTAACTTCATAGTATCAAGCGCAAAGCATCTGTCAATGATAGACAAGACATTAGCTTTGTTAGTATTCTCCCATCTGATTGTCGAAAGATTCTGTACACCATCAAGGATTAATCCTGTATCAGTAATATTGATCTGATTGAGCATGGTTAGGCTAGTAACGGTTTCCGGCAGGTGCATTGTACGCATATTCCCGGCAGCCGGCAGAAGTACTGCAGTAGTAGCTGAACCTTGTGCATATAGTTCTTCAAGGTTGTCGCATCCGGATACATCGATGGGCTGCGTGTAGTTCGGGCAGTTGGCCATGTTGAGCAGTTTGAGCATACGGTTATTGCCGACATATAAAACCGTCATATTTTGGTTCTGATATCCTTCGACAGTTGAACCGATGATTAGCTCTTTAAGCCGTGTCATCTTTGATACGTCGACCGATCCGGGATACAGAGCAGACAGATCACCCAGGGAGGTAATCAATGAAGCACCATAGATGATCGTTTCCGTGTCGTTGAAAGTCATTCCTTCCGGAGCGACCATTTTGAAGCTGTCATTAAATCCGACACGTTGTGATCTAGTGACCGATCCCCATTTAACGTTGAAGTACATAGCGTTGAATGAGGTCAGTGTGATGTCGGCACATGGTGCAATTCCTGTCCATACCGCAGGAGTATAGGTACGGAACACAGCAGTGTCACCCAGGACCGATCCGGCAAGGAACTTGCTGTCGAGATACAGGAAACGGTTTTTCCATATCCATTTGCCGTATAATTCACGGCTTCCCTGCAAGGCATACAGATAAGCTCCGGTCTTGACAATCTGAGGATTCTCATGAGACTGGGAGTAGTCCAGGTAACCTTCAATCAAAGGTTGCTCATACTTGAAATAACCGTCTTCATTATAAATAGCTTCACTCCATTTCTCCGCCTGCCGCTTGTACAGGTATTCGATCATGCGGTCATACGACAGGATGCCGCGCTGACGCATTGTATAGTACATTTCACGAATGTCATCAGAGAACGCTTCCTCTACGAGTTTCCATAATTCTGAGTCGGCACCATTCCAGACATTCTTATTTCCGATCACGTCTGAAATCTCGACATTATACAGGAATGCGATTAATGCTTCATTGTTGATAGGAATCAGGGTATCGTTATCATAGAAGATTAACAGCCATAGTTTGCTCCCTATCCGGGTGAGGAACTGGTTCTTGGCACGCTGGTCGGTCATACCAAGTGCCAAGGTTGTTAATGCGTAGAAAATAACGGGTTTCTTATCGAAGTATTGACTAAACTCTGACTTGAACTTTTCCACGTTCCCTTTACAGCTATTCACCCATTCAAATATCTTCTGAACATTCGTGATGTCGGTACCACCGTCAGGATACCGAGCTTCTATGTTATCTTCCCATCCGGTCATGTCACCGGTCTTAAATAGGGTAAGATCAGATGTGTTATTGGAGAACTCCCAGCTTTCATCTCCCTCCTTGAATCCGAATGTATTCTCTGCCACCTTATCCGTATTCAGGTTGATTTTACCGATGAATACAGGTGCGCTGTCCGCTGTTTCCTTGTGGAATAGCAGGAATGGCCGGCCGGCAACAGTAGTGCGGATCTTTGAGTCTGTTTTCTGCGCTTCGGTCAGGATATCCATCTCTTTGAGCATGGTGTCGATCATGTTAGCCACTCCTGTATTATGCGTACCGGAAGATTCTGCAAAATCGGTTTTAATACAGAAGATGGAAGCCGGAAGCACGTCTTCCGTTACCTGATAGGTATCTTCTTTCATTCCTGTCTCCGTGTAGGTGATGCCGTCCAATAGCTCAAATTTATAGTTTTTGCGGGGGTAGTATTGGGATGATGTACCCTGAACGTTATTTTTAACGTCTGCCACCCAGTTAAGAGATGAATCGACAGAAGAGAACAGATAGACCTTATTCGTCTTCTTGTCTCCCTTGTATTGTGGCAGGTCACCTTCGAATACAAGACAGTCGATCATCTTGTTTACCTTCTGAAAGGATACACTGCCATAGTCGTCGTAGATTTGATTGCGCAGGTACAGATCACGTTTCTTCTCTACGTCGTCCATGTCGGCAATGTAGTTGTCAAGCAGCTGGTACCGGTTCAGGTTATTGTTGTATGATCTGATATTGTAGATGTCTATGGTTGCGTCAGGACAGCCGATGGCAATATCTACAGGAACCGATTGCATGAAATTGTCCGCGTCCGGATACTGCATGGAACCGGACTTGATACCGTTTACGTAGATACCTACTAATCGGTTATCTGCTCTCTTCTCTACGACAAAAGCTAATCTGATACGTTCTTCGTCTTTGAATCGTGTGTCAATAGAGCTTTGCTCTGATTTAAGCAAGGCTGTTTGAGAAGTGATCTGAATACCACGATCCCCGGACCAGCAGGAGATGACAGGTGTGTCGTAGTTGTATACATCACGCACGGTAAATTCAAATTCAATCGTTTTGCCTGTCGCACGGAAATCGGAGGCAAAGAGATGCAGCGGAAGAGTAACCGATGCCCCACCGCTGATACGGAGACAGGAATAACCGTTATCGTCTTTCACCCAGCCGTTGTTCTTCCAGTTGAAGCCGGAGAATGAGGCGGTGATGTCATTGAACTTCCATTCTTCTTTGTTGGTATCGGAGTTACTCCGGTTCTGCGAAGTAAGATAGAGTTCCAGGTCCTGCGTCTCAGGTTCTACGATAATGGGTGATTCAGTTACGTTGACATTAAATGTTTTCGAAGTATTTCCACAGGTGATGGTTAAAGTAAGCGCACCGGCATCGTTCGCACGGTAGCTCCATGACTGCCTTGTACGGTCTACGGTTTGCGTTGATACTACCTGACCATTGGCAGACAATGTAATCTCGCTACTGGATGAAGCAGGAGAATAAACGATAAACGGGATGAGCAGGGTATCGTATTGTTCGATCTCTGTCATCTTGAATGAGGATGCAATGACAGGAGTATTGCTTCCGGATGAAATACAGATAATATCATAGAACAGATGCTCGCTTTCGATGTCTGTTTCATCAATGGTAGCGGTTGCATATACCTCTAAGATATGTGCACCATGCGCTTGAGGCGGAATACTGTATGTCTGCTGACGGTTGCTGATAGCGGTCTCAACGGTACCGATTTCCTTGCCGTCGATCTTAAAGTGAATAACCTTGGTTAGTGATCCGACAGGGGTATAGACAAATGAGATCGCTCCGACATAAGCCTTTGAATCATCGAATGTAGAAGTGACTGAGATGCTTACTGCGTTGATCTTGAATGTCAGTTTGCGGGTAGCTCCGTAACTGTCGGTAACTTGTACGACGAGGATGTTGTCACCTAAAGACAGGTATTTGCCTATATTGAATGAGACTTCGCCTTGGTTGATTGTTTCAGAGGCTACCTGTTTATTGTTTAAGGTATAGGTTGCGATACCTTCGCCGGTTTCCTCGCCGGACAAAGTAGATGAGTATGTGTACTTGATCAGTGTCTCCTTACCATGAACGGCCGTTGCATTTGACGGAGTGACAAAGGCAAGCGTGAGCTTTGTTCCTCCGCCGCCTGCAGCTGCTTTCACGGGATAGAATACACCTGCTCGTTTTTGCATCATATAGTTGCCGTCCGGAACTAGATCGAATGATTCATCTGTGTTATCCATCTCACCTAGTGAGGTAGAACCGAATCCACTGTTTTTAGGAACTTCTGTTAATCCTATTGCCATAACATTACTATTTTCGGGATTTTCTTTTTCTGATTCTGTAACTCCATAATCGGTGTCGGCCATCACGACGACACCACCGGACAGCCGGGTCATTTTACCGACATTCAAGCCGCCCTCGATATCGCAGCCTTCTTTAGAAGTAAAGCCTTTATTGAAAGTATCTTTGATGTCTTTACGTGCATAACGATCATCACCGAATGATTTAGAGGAGATGGGTTCGAGCTTGTAATGCTTACGCTTATTAGTAACGGGAATTGATTCATCAGGAACGAGTATATAAGCATTTGTTTTCCCATTTTCCTTGACTGTTATAATTTGTCCATCAATCGGAAAATATTCCTCTTCTTCAATATTCTGTGCATATCGGGTTGCTTCCTCCAGTGATTCCCAGCCATCCGTGGAGTCGATAAAACGATCCGTTGTTCTTCTATATTGAGCGGCGAAGCTTGAACCTTTTATATTCAGTTTTACCATATCCTTATACTATTTTAAAAGTGAATGTATCCGGGTCGTTGAGTCCACCGGTTTGCAGGTACCATAGATTATAATCAATAGCTTCGCTACTGTTTGCGCCTTCTACTGATATCTTGATAGGACCTATACAGTATTCTTTATCTTCTGCAAAGTTGGCGGGATAAGAAGTCAGAGACAGTTCTGACAGTGTGCCTGAAGGAACACATACAGCCACTATTTTCCAGTTTGATGCAGGGAACTTAAAGGTACCGGGACCGGTATAGAATCCACTTGTGCCCAATGCCCTTATATCAGCAGATGACTGAGGAATAGAGGAGCATACCCCTGCGAACCATTTACGCCTCACATTTACACTAATCTTATTATTTAAAGTTTGCTGCGGTATGGTATTATCTGCGCTTGCAGCATAAACTACTGTGGCAGCATAGGTTTCCCCCTGAGTATAGTATCCGTCTAAGACTCGTACAGCTCTTTGCTCGCCATTGCTCTCTGCTGAGAATTCCATTTTGAATGCTTCATTGTAATCATAATATGCTTTGATCATTTCACCGTTACCATACCTGCTTGCTATATAAGTGATCTGTCCCTTAGCCGTCCCATATTCGACGTCATTGGACGTTGACAGATGTCCTACTAGAGATGCCGACTCTGCATGTGAGAGCATTGTCCTGAAGAGACTTTCGTATGTTGTTCCTTGTTTCAGAACATCGCCGGGCTTAATGTAGCCGGTTTGTGGAGCTGTGACGCGGATATCCTTGGTCAGGCTCCCTCCGGATCCGGGCATATTCTTATATCTTTCATTCAGGAAAGATAATACGGCTGCCACATCCCGGTTAGATACACTGTTCTTCAGAATGGCTTGATCAATGTAATCAATGAGTTTATCTATGACTTCCTGGTTATCTGCCATGTCAGTTGAATTGTGAAGTGAATTGTTCGGTATGTATGCGTGCGGATCCGAAATCATCATCACCGAATGATCCAACTCTTTGCTCTGAATCACTAAAATGCAAGGTTAACTTGACACTCTCCGGAGAAATGGCGCGAGCTGCTCTGGTCAGGTTCTCAGCTGTGACGTTAACTCTGATATTTCGTCCGTCCATGCCGAGGATACGGACGTCTTCAGAGGATAACATATCGATCAAAAAAATTAGTTCATCATTCGTCCGGTATCCTGATTCTACAGTCATAGATTCTTTCCCGGATAATCTTTCCCAAGATTCTACGTAGTCGTCTATAACTTCATCATACACATTGAATGCGTTCTCTTCGTCAGCTTCGCGCTTGATGGTACCGATACCGGTGATTTCGATTAACTCATAGGAACCGTATGAATTGAGAAACTGCAGGAGATATCTTTCGCGGCTGATTGTGCCCGGCGTAATGACGATCGTGCAAGATTTTTTCTCTCCTACATACACATCAAATACGGAAGCCAGAATATGATGTGTATCAAACAACTGCTTCCGGAGGCGATATATATTCAAAGCGACCGGTTGCCCGGCTGATCCTTCTATCGTTGTCTCTATTCCGTTTGTGAGGACTTTCATAACTCCTCCTTCCGGATAGATGAAAGGCATAGGCAGCAACTCCGTTTCCCTGATCGTGATAAGTTTTCCGGTCGTTCGTGTAGTCTGGAAGAAGTTCACTTCCGGATTCATTAACTTCCAGAGAAAGACGCTTTTGTTTTCTTCATGCAGATGCCGGAGCATTCGCTTGCTGACTCCTCCGATAAACACGTTTAGATATAAAACCTTTGTTTCCCCATTTGCGTTTGAAACGTTGATTGTAATGCTTTTGGCACAACTATCTGCTTGGAGCAGGATCTTCTCAGACTCATTATATAATTGTGCCGGTCGCACGACATCAGCAAGGATGTCTTGTAGAAAGACAAAGAAGTCGCCTTCTCCGCTGCCGGTGAATATTTCTTTTCCATCAGCTGAAATGGTATAGGTTGCACGCGAGCTGCTACTGATCGATAGCTTAATCGGGTTCCCGGTCAAAGCCATGCTGGCCGGATATATGTTTACTGATAGTAGGCTCATTTTACTTGGTAGTTAGGTATAACAATAGATCCCTGTACCTGATAATCACAAGCACATTGATGCTGTAAGAAAGCCTCCCGCTCCGCAGTCGGAAGGGTGAGGAACTCAAAGAACTCATCAGAAGTAGCAGAGGCATTCCCTGAATACGATTTATACGCAAGCAACATTTGTTCGATGTCGGCGGATTGTATAGCTGCTGTAATGGTCACTTGATTATTCATAATTGCAAAATTGAAGATTATAACATGAGTGATAAAGGACAACTAAAACAGTTCGGCACGCACAAACTGGTCATATTGCACATCGTAATGCACTCCTCCTTTAGGATCGCTGATGTCGTAATGCATGGTACCACCTGATGTACCTAGATATGTCCGTACCCGGTAGTATAGATCAAAACTGTGCGTTGCCTTATAAATAAAGTATTCTTGTTTATTATTGAAGTCCTCTTCAGTCGGTACAGACAAAGGTATCTTTGCGTTAGGAGCATCCGTTGATGCGTTCTTGTACTGCAGATCATAAATGGTTTGGTCTTTTCCCAATTTACTTCTCCATTCATCTACTTGGCTCTTGGTCGCAGCGTTGACAGCGGCTGATCTATTATCGAATCGTTTCCATGTATAGAGTTGTTCAACAATAGGTACAGTTTGCTCTTTGTCTAAATCAAAAGGCTTAAGTAGTTTGATAGTTCGCAGCTTTACTTTAGCCGGATCGGAGGATCGATATGGGAGTGTATATCGGACTGAATCAGGTAACATACGTTGACCATCCAGCAGGATAGGGGACAGGAAGCTCGGATTCATACATTGTTGTGCAGACAGATGCACATCAGTCTCGACCACATGATTGGCATGCCGGAGTATTGCATCGTAATCACGCCAAAAATGACTGAACAATCCGTATTGGCCAACAAAAGTGAGTGATATGTGACAGGCTTCACCATACTGCTTATCCAGTGCCGGCTTACCTTGTGAATCTAAACAGTTTTGTGAACCGTAGACCAAATAGCTGTCTGAGTCAAAAAACGAGAAGCAAAAAGCGAGTGGAGTCTGGTATTCCAGATTCTCGGATATGTCGACGTCTGAACTTGTAATAGTAGTATAGCGATGTACTTTGCTGAAAAGATAAAGCGGGACGGAGATAATTTTGGTTGTGCTTACTTTAAACATAGCCAGCTTGGACGGGAGGAATTCATCAACAGAGGAGATCTCTTTGTATGCCATATCTGCTCCTCTGTCCCAAGAAAAGAATTCGGAGGATACAAATTCAGTTTGTTGGGTGACATTGTCTGTTTTGTAATAGGCTGCATACTGAGGCTTATAGACTAGATATCCTCCAGCTTTAGTCGTTACGATATAATTGTATGGCTTGAGAAATTTGTCCAGTGATTCGGCGGCGGGTGCAGCGGAAGATTCATCCGTCGGGCCTTTCACATTAGTTGAAGCTGATAATTTAAGTTGCTGTGGCTCTTCAAAATTAATGACCGGTTTTGATGCTTTCAATAGTGTCCAGTCTGAAGAGTGAGGAGCGTTGATGATATCTCGTATAAATTTAAGCCGGACGCTGCGGGTGTTTCCATCGACAAAATAGAGCAGACCGAAACGGCACCAAAGTGCTTGCATGAATTCATTGATGGTGCAATCCGGCATCAATTCGGAATATTTCAGGATACCTTTGACACAGCAGTCTGCGGCATTATTAAGTACTACCAGCTGTTTGAGCTGGTGGTGTGTAGTGAATGGATTTTCGATGATGGTGTAGCCATAGGCTGCGAAGATGGTTTCAAGTATGTAGCTTACTTTTAGGAATGGTGTGACTCCATAACCTTCGGGTAGTGATACTTCTACCGGCCCGTCATCTATGAAAAAAGTTTCTGTTCGGGCTGCTCCGAATGATCCGTTATAGTTGTTTAGATATTCTAGATAGTCTATGGTCTCTTCATCTACTTTACGGTTGTAAGATACGGCTATAGGAAAAAGGCAAAACGGAGAGTCTTCTTTTGATCTATTATCTAAAATATAGGAAACGAGAGCAGATACTCCTCCTTCCGGTTTGTAGACCGGCATGTCCAGAGATTGCAGGGAAACTGCGTTCCAAATGCTGTATAATTCGGACTCACTAAAACCAACATTAAAGGTAATACCTTCTTCCTCGGATGCGCTTACCACATTCATCTTCCCGACGCGGTGATATACGCCATCGGCAATCGTGATACGATCATCTTTGGCAGGAGCGGTATCAATGTCGGTTCGCTCAATGTGCTTGTTTAGGCGAAGGTTCTTCTTTGTGCCCGGTATGGTGGCTGCGATGGACTGGGAACCGCGCTCATTATAGATAGGAGAACTGTCTTCTATCTCTGTATTGAAATCTTTCTGTAGGTCGAAAGTTCCGGAGGCGTTAGATATTTTGAGTGACATGACTGATTTATTTAGTTGATCGGGTAAACGGTTTCTTTGTTTTTTCGTCCAGCTCTTCTGCTTTATGGATATCGCGTAGGGTGACGTATGCTTTCAAGGTTTTAAGCGTACTAATGAGGCGGCCTATCTCTTTGAGCAATCCTTCAAGTTCGGTAGCGGATAGTGCTGCGTTGCCAGTTTCCTTGCTGTTCTCTTTGTAATTGTCAACAACCGAATAATTTCCGGAGGCACGCTGGGGAATATGTCCGCTGCGGGCATCTTCGATGGCATCCACTATCAAAGGATAGTTAATGTGTTTCTGTAGTCTGGCAAGATCTTCAGCGTTAATGATTAATTCAGCACCATTTTCGGAAATCAGGGAAGTGCGTCGGACGATTCCGGTAGGGGAGGATCCGATGTAAGGTACATTACGGTAGTTCTTGCCATCATCTTCTCCGATCACATCATAGCGTCCGGACGCCCATTGTGATACGCTGACTGTTGCCCGTTTGGTAGAATCGGTGGAGTCAGTATCATTAGAAGAACTGGATGAATGCTTTCCGCCTACCAGTCCTTTTAGTGTGGACTTGGCTGTAGCAAGTGCAGCCATGATCAATCCGGAGAGGATGGCGGCGCGTGCGGCACCGGAAGCTCCGAATGTTGCGACAGAGTCGGGCATAGCCATTGCTTCTGCCGTAGATCTGGCTACTGCACCGGTAGCTGTCGCTGTCGCTTTAATAATTTCTGCATTAATAATCTTACCCAGCACATCGAATATGATATCGATCATGGTATCGGCAAAGCCTTGCATGGCATTTTCTTGTCCGGAGATCAGGTTACCCACTGCAGATCCTAACTCGGATCCATATTGCTTATATGTGTTGATACGTTCCTGGTATTGTTGCTGTTCTTTCTTGGTCTGTGCTTCGGTCTTCTTTTGCTCAGCTTCTTTTGCTTTAGCATGTGCAGCTTGTTCTTCTTTCAGACATTTGACTTTGAAGTCCAGCAGCTGCTTCTCTACTTGCTTCCGTTGTTCTGCATTTAATCCTGCAAGAGAAAGCATACGTTCCAGGTGCATGACGGTGAGCTGTTCCATCGCATCATTGTATGCAGTCTCGGAATTAAGATTCTCATCCTTTCCGGAAGCATATAACTCTTTTAATTCCTGTTGCTGACGTTCATAGTCTGTTTTTTCTTGATCAATCAGTTCTTGGGTATGTTCTTTTTGCATCTTCAGCTTCAGATCATTGATCTGATTTTGGATCTCAATGCCTTCTTTAGATTTTGTACCGGTGACTTTCAATGAACGTTCCAGGTATTCCATCTGAAGACATTCCATTTCTTTCTGAAATTGCTTTTCGGTCTGCAGAGTTTCATCTCCTCCTTCCAAGTACATTTCTTTCAGGAAGGCTTGCTTCTGAGCATAGAGCATCTTCTCTTTCTCTAACTGTTTTTTTAATTTGTCTTCATCATTATTGCCTCCAGTCGGGGTGACTGTAGTGGTGGTACCATTTCCCACTCCAGGCTCTTTCTTTTTGAACTTTTCGGAGAATACTGCACTATATTCTTTTTTTAGTGCTTCAAGAACTTTCTTTTCATCAGCTATTTTTGTGCGTACATCTTCTCTAGCCATAGATCCCATTAATGAATTGTCTTTTAGTGCAGGAGATCTTTCTAATTTTTCTATTGATTTATAACGATCGAAGAGTTCTTCACGCAATGTCTTGAGTTTAATATTCCTGTTTAGCGCTGCATTCATATCATCCAGCTTTGTTGTCGTCTCATTGATAACTTTACCTTCTTCATTGATTTGCGCCCGGTATTCAGGCATAATTTCTTGAAGTTTGGTAATTGCGGTTCTTCTTTCGTCTAAAGATTTGTTCCCGTCATGGATCGTATTCCATAACTTTCCAACCTGTTCTTTTTCTTCCTCATACAGTTTTGCTGATTTCTCATGAAGTTTATTCATGGTTTTTTGGATATCATAGCGTTCCCGGATAGCTTTATTCCATTTATATGAAACGGCAATAACTCCAACTATGAGTGAGGCTATTAGGGCAAACGGACTTAGTTTCATTATAAGAAACAATTCCTTCATTGCTACTTTAGCTGCTTTCAAATTCCCTGTTAATGTTGCAGTAACAGCTGTGTAGATTAATGTTGAAGCAGTAACTATTTTATCCCAATACAGTCTTAACTTTTGCATTGCGATATATTCTTTCGATGCAACTGTCGTTTGCGCTGTCCAGAAGTTTTCAAGTTTTAGAGCGGCAATATAGATCCCGATGATGGTTGTTAGAGTGATGATGGCACTGGAATGCTTGCCCAAGAAGCTGATAAGATCGACGAGTTTCCCAGTCCAGCTTGTCGTACTGTTCATAACACTGACAATGGCAGGATTGAGTTTTTCCATTAGCTCTATTCCCATTTCATTCATCTTGTTCTTAGCCTGTGCTAATTTTGCCGCCGCTGTGTCCGATTTGGTTGCTGCCTGTTCCATAGCAACACTAGTTCCTGTAACAGCTTCGGTATAGTATTTGACCTTCTCCGCCTCATTGATCAGAACAGATGCGACGTTATAACCTTCCTCACCGAACATCTTTTTGATCTTCGTTGCTGATAACTGTTTTTTCTGTAGATTGTCCAAGGCCGTTTCCAAACCGACAATTTTGGGATTGGTATCGTCTGCACCTGTCTGAAGGGTGAGGAAGAACCTCTTTAAGCCGGTGCCTGCGATCTCATCCTTGATACCCTTCTCGCCTAAAGTTTCGATTGTACCGACTAGCTGCTCAATGGGAATATTGGCAGATGCAGCTGCCACTCCGGAACTTTTGATAGACTTCGTTACGGATTCGACAGCAGCAGATCCGTATTTAGATCCGGCAGCCATGACATTAGCATAGCGTGCAGCCTGATCAGCTCCATCCCCGTATTGATTAAGTGACAGAGTAACGGCATCAACTGCATCTTTCAGGGTCATCCCGGAAGCGGAAGCCAGGATCAGTGTTTGCTCTGTGACTGCGGCCAAGGCTTCTTTATTTGAAAGAAGTTCAGGTTTGGCAGATCCGACCAGTTTGTAGGCATCCATGATCTCCGTTGCAGATTGGCGAATACGAATGCCCGACTCTGTCACTGTAGTGGAGAGGCGGATAGCTTGTTGTTCCAGCCAGCCAATGCTCTCCTCGGACAGACCGGTCAGTGCTTGAACATCGGCTTTGACATCTTCACGTTCATTGCGCTTTTCCCTGAGCTGGTTTAGCTTTAGGCTTATACCCGTGATCATACCGAGTACCGTCCCGGCTAGTCCGATGTATTTATTAATGAAATTGGCCGTTTTCCCCCATGCGGTACCTTGGCAACCGATCTCAATATTCATTTCTCTTTGTGCCAATGTGATTTCGGTACAAACTCGTTTGTATTGTCTAAGAGTTGTGTTGTATTGCTCTGTGCCGCGTTGTTCTAAGCGAAGTTCGTTTTGCAGCTTACGTTTAACGGCAATTAATTCATTGTAGGTGACCCCGGACAGATTGTTTAGGATACGTTCTGTCTCTTTAAGCTGTCCTCTGTGTTCTTTTTCCTGCTGTTGTAGCTTACTGATCTCGCTCCGTAACTTCTGTGCGGCGAGTGTAGTACCTTTGCCGGATTTCTCCAAGTCTTCCAGCTTCTTTTTATACTTTTCGGTTTGAGATACTATTTCATTAATACCTTGCTTGTAATTGGTGGTATCGAGGTATATTTTAATGCCTCTGTTATCTACTTTGCTCATAGGATTATCGTAAGAATATGTGAGTTAGGTCTAGAGTCATGTCTGCACAATATTTGGCAGCGATATCTTCTAATTCTTTTATATGGTCTGATATGATGGGATTGAACCAGTCTACGGCTTGGCGTTTCCCTTCTCCTATTTTACCACGGCTATCCGGATCCATTTGTTTTAGTGTACCGTATTTGTCCGTCCATTTACTACCAATAAAACCTCCGTGACCTCGATAAGCTCCTTTTGCAAAATAGACTCCATGCCTGGCAAATTTGAAGCCAATGCTTCTTGGCTCTGTTTGATATGTCTTATCAAGATGTATTTTGTGAGTAATGCTCTCTGACAGCTTTTCTCCATCGTTTTTACCTCGATATGTTTTATGCAGGAGTACGCTGGCTTTGAGGTATTTTTCAACTTTGGATGCCCATGCATTTAGCTCGTTTTTAAATGAGTTGACATGATCTATATTTTGAGCGCGTTGATATCGGTCAGTGTCTCCGTCTTCTTTGAATTGAAAGTGAATGGAAGGCTTGTTTCCTGCTGCAACGAATGCGGGAACTTCAATTCCGCTACGGATGGCAAGATTCTTTAGTTTCTTGAAATTACCTTTTGTCATGGAAGTGTATGCTTCTATCCAGTCAGACAGAAGGAAGTCGTCGAGGTCTTTTCTCATAGCCAGTATTCAGGTTTGATAGTGTAGTTGAAAGAGTTTAATAAATTGAATCCAATTAAGACTCCATAGAAATTATCGGCCAGTGGACCTACTCCGCGTATGGTAAAGCTGTCCGGATCTAGGGTAGTCAGACTGTAACTTGATGAGAATTGCTCATTCATCATGCGAGCGATAATTTGATGAGCTATCAGGCGGCATTCTTTTTGTGCGTCCATTATGGTTTCGGTGCGTTCGGAATTTGTATTTTTCAATACGATAAAGAAGTATTGTAGCTTTTCCGTCATGTTATCAGGTTGCCAAGAAAAGTCAGAATTAGAACCGTCGATTGCTATTAATATTGTCCCTTTGATGTTAGATAAACGATCTTCTATTGACAGGAATTGTTCTTCCTCTGTAGCTGGGAAGAATCGTTGTTGTTCATCTGTATGAGCTATTGATCTGAGTTGACTGGCGAGGGATTCGCCATATTGAAAATGATTGTATTGTCCCATAACGGCATAATGTTTAGGTTATGGAGACAAAAATAGCCCGCTGTGAGCGGGCTATAAAGGACACTATAGAAGTGAGGTTATGGTATGATTAGTAAGCTGAGTATTAATATCATGAGGGATAGCCAACAAAGCTTGGCTATCCACGAACGTGATGCTTTGCAGAGTGCCAGGCAAATGAGTATAGTGCATCCTATGGAAATAATTGTAATCATCCTTATTCTTTATTATTTGTTTCAGGAAGCAATATATGGATTAATCCGGATAATTGCAAGGTTTCATATCTATTCATAATTTCTAGAATTTAAATTGGTTGAAAACATAATATACGGATACTAAGTTTAATATGGCTTGCATACGGGCACGCTTAGCTCGGCGATGACGACGACTCATGGACGACCTCCTTTATTGATCTTGTTCCTAAAATCGAACGTGATTATTTTGCCAATAGTTTGTTCTCTTTTGGGCGATGCTATCTTCTTTTTGTAGTTGGTAAGCATCTCAATAACGGTATCGATATGATTCTCTCTGATAGATCCGATAGTCGTGGTTACGGTTCCGGCATAACTGCCATCTGGTCTGAGAATCATTGATTTGCCTTCTAAGTGGATGTAGCCTGTTTCATTGTTAATAACACGACATTGAGATGGTATGATTTTCTCTATGTATTTTTTCATGGTTGATCTCCTTTCTGCTCTAATAGGTAAGTATCTTCTCCAAAAGAATAATGACCACGAACTTTGCTATAAGAAATAAAGCACACAGGGGTGCTATCGTCATCTCCTAGTTTAAAGCTCCATTGCCCTCCGGAGGAAGTTTCATGACTACTTCTAAATATGAGCGTCTTTTGGTTAGGGTATTTTTCGTTTAGTCTTTTGACGACTTCTTCAAATTCACACTTCAGTGAATCCATTGCGCATTTATCCTGTACTAGGATACGGTCGTATGCCTGGGCAAATTCACACATTTCCTGCCCTTTGTTATTAACCTTTCGGTAGGTCTTTACATCATAAATGAATATCATTTCTTACCTCCTTTCTTGCATTGTTTTGCCCGATAAACACAGATGGCTGCACCGATCACGGCAGGAGGGAAGATAAAGGTAAGGCAAAAACAGGCTATGGCAGAGACGTAGTAAGCATCTGATGCGGAGTTGATAGCACAGTCTTTCTTAAGTTCGCTGAAGTAACGTTCTTGGAGCGTGTTTACATCCGTACTATTGGTACAGAATGAGGGCACGAAGGTTGTACCCATGTCTTTTTGTTTCATACTGATATGTTGTTTGGCATTAAAAATAAGAACGGCTATCCGTTCCCTAAAGTCGCCAAACAACATATCAATAAACCAGAAGGTCATTCATTATGTCGGGAAAGATAGCCGTAATTTCGTATGAAGATTCTTTTTATATCTGATAGCAGATAAAAAAGTAATCGATGAGCATAAAAAAAGCTCAATTTCGTATTGAGCGTCTCGCTTGACACTTCTAGTTATTAATAAAATTGTTTGGCACTACAAATATGAGGATAATATTTGAGAGTGCCAAACATTTGAAATACTTATCTGTATTATTCTTGATTTTTATCAAACCCTGATAATTCTTTTGCTTGATTATCGAGGGTTTGGAATAAATCTTCATCAATCGTATTTTTTACTAAATTTCGGAATGTCTTTAAATAATCGATATAATCCTTAGCTTTGTATTTAGGATTATATCTTTTCATATTTGTTCCCCTAATCTCTCGGATTTGTTCATTTATGACATCTACAAAGGCGAGATTATAATTACGGGCATCAGATGTTCGAATGTATTTTGATTTCAATTCTTCAGAAGCATTCTTATCTAACTCTGCTTTAAGTAAGAACAATCGACTTTTCATTTCATTTATTGATTGAAGTAAAGTTCTTCTCCATTCCAATAAAGTGTCAATGTCCGTTTTTTTTAGTACGTCCTCAGATGTTATATTTAGAATTTTATTTTCGAGCATAATTAATAGTGTAAAAAGAAAGAGTTGTTTTTAAAAAGTATATGCTAATCCTCCTCCGGTCCCATTTGTAAATACTCTAAGTGATTTTCCGGCTTTAAGTTTGTAGTCGAGAGCTACAATCTCAAGGCAGAGGGCTACTGCAAAACTGACTCCAGCTCCGATAAATAAACTTTTTCTAAGTTTACGATCTGACTCAGATTGATTTAAAACCTCTTCAGAAGTAAGATCTTCATAATCTTTTTGGTTATCTTTAGACCCAAGAATTGCTCCTGCAATAGATAATCCTGTACCAATGCCAGCGAATGTCAGCGCACCACATTGAAACTTTGTGGACTTTTCCATCAATGAACAATATTCATTGAGCTTACCTACGGATTTGGGATTCTCGATTTGATGGATACCGTTACTTCTATTCGTTGCTCCTTTTGTCCATTTTTGCAAATCTGCGTTCTGTGCGGAGATACTGCACACCATTGCGGTCATGACCACAAAAAATAGAATAAATCTTTTCATTTGTGTAGTTTTAATTTTTCCCTTTGAAGAGGTCTTTATTTGAATGCTTGATATATTTCGTTCTCGTCCGTGTTTATAAATGAATCCTCACCGATAGCTTTGAGATGATCACTGAATTTCTTGTTTAAAGCATCTATGCATTCTTTATGGTAGTTTTCGTTTCCACCAGTTAATACCTGCTTAAACTCCTTAGATTCCATAATGCCACGATAAAGTACTTCTTTAGCCTTTTCCTTTTGTCCGGCAGCCACCATCACGGCAAAGTCTTTTTTCCAGCTAGATTGAGTCTGTTGTGTCCGGATGTTGACGGAGATCTCGACGAGGATGGAGAGAACGGCCCATCCGATTAAAGTTCCCATGATGCAATAAATGAGAACAGGGAAGCCTAGCCAGTTAATTCCGTCTACTCCTACTATACCTCCGGAGTATTTGGAATATTCCCATGCAATACACGAAGAAAAGAATGCGAATACTGAACCAATGATACCTAACACTAGCACTGTTTTTGACATAGCTGCCAAAGTGCTTTCGGCAGCAGTTAGTTTTTTTGTTTCCATTTGTGTGGTTTTAATTTGTTATAGGGGACAAAGATAAAGTTTTTGTTTGTATAATATTCTGTTTTGTGTAAAAACTATTGAACTTGAAGATTATCCAATAAGTTAATCTTAGCGATGATGGTTTCTAAATATGTATAAACTTCTAGCTGATTAACCCTTTGAATGGCTTCTATTAATGAACTCTCATCAATGAATTTTGTTTTGAAACATAGCTTTTCGTCTCCGTTAATGTCGGTTATCATTAATTCTTTATCGTTTTTTGCAGGTTCCATCGCATAATGTCTTAACAGAAGTGCTATTGTTTCATGAAAAGTTATGTATGGCCAACTATCAATAGGGTTAGCGTCGAATATTTGTTGAGGAAAAATTAGCTCAATTTGATTAATAAGTTCCTGTATTGTATTATATTCTCTACGTGATATTTTTTCATAGAAATCGGATTCACAAACTCGGAGATAGGTTAGTAAGCATAATAAATCGACATGTATCTTATCATGCGTATCGCCAAACATATTTAAGGATAAACGGGTATTTATGAAAACCTTTTCGGCTTGTCTTAAAGTTAATCTCTTATATTTGAAAATGGTTGATGCTGTTGATAAAAAAGATAGAATAGTACTTGACTCATTATTATAAGGTAGATCTTGTGCCTGGAAAAAAAAAGGTTGGAAATTGTAATATTCAAATAGATACTGGCAAAAACGATCTACATCAGGATCAGGTAAAGCATATTCAATATCAATAAATCTTTTCAGATATTCATTGGCATTTATTAGGTCACTCCCGTAATATCCACGTATGGAGTGACTTAATTGTTCTTTATCTATGGATAAGACAAATATAATATTAGGTATGTTGAACAAATGTTTAATCCTTTCTAGCACCTTTACTGCATAATGTGGGTTACATCGATCAAGCTCGTCTATGATAAATATCAATGGTTTCTTTTCGCAAACTTCATCAACAAATTTTTCGAGTTCTTTCCGAAATTCTAGTAGACTTCCTTTTTGGCTTTCATAATTATCTATTTCTTTTTCTAACATGGAAGACCCTTCTTCGGCACAATCACGAAGAATCTCAACTACTTCTTCACCTGCATATTTCTTAATTACTCCCTTGAACATTGCAGGGACTGCCTTTAGTACAATTCTTCCCGCTGTATTTATCATGGATGATGCTAAGTCCTTTGTTCTTTTAGAAGAGTTTATTTTTGTAAGTTCGCCAAGCAACCCTACCAAAGGGTCTGAAATAAAGTCATTTTCCCAAGCATTAAAATATAATGTTTGGAAGTTATCTAACTCAAGATATGCTTTCCACATTTCTACAAATGTAGTTTTCCCTGTTCCCCATTTGCCGTCTATAGCTAAGACAAATCCTTTTTCATATGTAGTGATAATGGCTTTTAGTACTTCTGCGTACTTTTCTCGACCTAATTTACAATTTAGAAAGGGCTGGTCAGCCGGGATTTCTAATTTTCCAAGTTTACAATTCATAGTACGTGTTTTTAATTTGTTACAAGTGCAAAGATAAGAGGAATAAAATTGAATGTACTAAAATAATGTTGTATTTTAGCTCAAAAATAGTCCGAATATGAATGAACAAGAATTGATAGAAAAAATGCAAAAGCGCATTAAACTGCTTGAGGTGAAATTTAAGATCCTTAATATAGCCATTGTCATTCTTAGCATAGGACTGATATTATTGCGATTAAGGTTCCTATAATTCCAGCAATTGCACCTATAATTTCTATTTTGTCTTTAGTTGTGTACTTTGGTTGTTTGTTTTTGGGCGAGCAATAATTTTTCCCCCTTTCGGTTATCATAATCCAATAATTATCATTTCCTAAGTAGCATATATAGTCTTCTTTTATAAGAACAGATATTGTTTGTTCTATCTCGATCTCTCGATATCCTTTATTTTTTAGGTAGTAGTAATAATCATCTGTAAATGTACTCTCTGAGTCTTTAGAGGCTAAATATGATAATAAGGATATCGCAATCTTTCCCTGTTGTTCTGTCATGCATATAAATGGCGAATCCCTCACTATAGTGCGCCCACCGGTGTTATTATCCGGAACCAGCTGTCTGGTTACACTATGGTAAAGGATTCATGTTTTAATAACGATATTGGGCAGGTGCTAAAGTACAATCTTTTCCAGATTCGGCAAAAAGTAAGCGGAGTTTTTTACCCCGCTTACAAATAAAAGTTAGAAGTTGGCTACTTCGTAATATTTGAAAAAGTAGTATAGTGCTACCTTGTGCCATTTAGTCAGTTCCTTGTCTCCGGAAAGAAGCGAGGACACAGTGCATTTGTCAATGCCTGTATAGTTACTTAGATGTTTGCTTTTTAATCCTAAGCGTTCCATCCGTCTTTTGATCCAGTCAATCGTGATTCCGTCGATATCTTTGCGATCGAAGTTCACGGCTGACACAGTGAGCTTCCAGTCGTCCGGGATCTCTCCCTTAAACATATCACGGATACGTTCCGTCAGTTCCTTTTTGGAGAGGAACTTGTCATTTACCAGGTCTTTTTGTTCAGCGCGAACAATTAAGCGACCTTCATTATAGGATACAACCTCAATAGAGATATGTCCCATGCGCTGATACTGCCTTGCGAACTCGTCGATCCGCTTTTTACTCTCGGCAGGGAGAGGTAGTAATTCAAGATTCTTCATAATTCATCAATTTACGTTTTGATAATCGGGTATTTAATAATACAATATACTTTGTAATGGAGGGGCTTTCGCCCCTCCGGATCACAATTTGATGAGTCTCATTTGCCCAATGTCGAAAATAGCGATCTGCCCATTTTCACGTCCGAATTGCTTGGCTTCTTCGAGATTAGTGAAAATCCGGATAGAATCGAAGTAGAACATTCCGTTTTCTTCGTTGAACCATCCACCGACTTTCTTTTCGTGCATTAAAGCATGGTTAAGAACTCTTTTCAGTCCTTCTTCTCCAAAACTGTCTTGGGTTTCGAGATAGGCGACTGAAATGCCTTTTGTGACCTTTTTTAAGGTTGTGAGGTCAACCGTGAATCCATCGGGATTCGCTTCTGCTATCGCTTGGATAGCCTTGAACAATTGTTCCATAATATAAAAGAACTTATGCGGACGTCACCCGCGTTTCTTATGACTCTACAAAGATAGATAAAAGTTTGTTAATAACAAACAAAATCGAATAAAAAGTTTGCTAGTAACAAACTTTTCTATCTATTTCTCAAGTTCTCTTCTGTTTCTTCCTTGCGCCTGATGGATTCATCCATCGAGTATAGTGCATCGAGCAGCAAACCTTTCCGGATCTCCGGCTTCTTGGTCATGTCAGACTGTGCCAGGGAATCAAGTAGTCGCAGCTGGGCATCGAATATACGCCCATTATTTTTCCCTTCTCCGGAAAATATTCGTGGATAGGCTGCGCTCATGCAGGAGAGGCTTCCAAGAATGTACCAGTACATGATCATCTTCCTGTCGTCGGGAAGACGTTTCAGAATAGCTGCATCCTTGTCCAGACGATTGATATCAAATTCGTTCCCACGATGCCACAGGCAGGCTAGGAGATGGTTGATCTTTTGAGGATCCAGCTGCATCGCATCCAAATAGGTTTGCATATACATGAATTGCTCAAAGGTGATATCGAACAGCTGGTCTTCCGGTCCGATGAATTTCCGGCACCGGAAGCGGAATGTCGGGTAAGGATTGACTGTCAGTTCCGGATTAATGAGATACAGCCTCTGTGAAGTGATACGGTTTTCTTCCTCACGCATCAGGAAGTGAAATTGATCAGAGAGCAGACTAATTTCTTCGGGATGAAAGAGATACCGACGGCTGCGGATCCGGAAGCGGACTGTTTCACTTTCCTGCCCAATTTTGATACGGACATATTCTTTGAAAATTTTCTTGTGCCGGCATACGTGAGCTTTCAGGCAATAGAGCATCATGTAGATCTTGACCTGTTCTACCGGTATATTCGATTTTGTGAGTTTAACCAGGTATAGGAGCTGTTTCGGGGTGAGCTCGTCCCAGCTTCCAGGAAGTGTGTATGTATCGTCATTGATTTGTATCGTATGCATAGTATTATGATATTGAAGTGAATAGCTTCTTTTTCTTGGAGTTAAAGTCAATAGCTTGGGATCTTGTTTCAATGCCTAGTTCTTCTGCATTTTCGGCCAGATAAGTGTGCATTTTCCCGGCATAGTAGGTTGCCTGACTAGCAAAGAAATTACCGTTTGCGTCCGGATCCTGATAAATCGGGCGGATGGCAGGTGAATATTCTATTGCTTTGCTGGCGACACGTTGCTCGGTTGTCTTTTGTGAGGTATAGAGCTCTGCCGTCTTATTTGCAAGAAAACGAATGATATGATCAATGAGAACCTGCTGCTTGGGTGTCAGCGTATCATTAGAGTATGCTTCCCTTAAATCCGCATATACATTGTCCGGTATCATTTCACGAATATTTCGTTCCTGAAGCTGACGGATTGTGGGGTACATGATACGATAAGACAGGGTGGAGTAATCGATGTCTACCATGCCAAGATCCTGAAAATCGTGTGCATTCCGGATAAAGCAGAAAGGGGAAATATGATCTGTTGCGTACTCCGGAAAATCTTCCTTATTTTCTTCCAGGTAGGTTATAAGCCGGTCAAGAGCTTGCATTCCCCGGAAGCACAAATTCTCCTTTGCGGCCGCTATTTTTGAATCACTGGCCGGAGAACGTTGTCCTTGTACATTACTGACCGTGATGCCGGTATCCCCGAACATGACTCCTAGTTCATTTGTCGCAAGCATTAAGGTCAACGGGCCAAGCGCACGCAATAATTTGCTATACATCTCAGATCCTTGGTCTGTCAGAGCTTGTTTAATGACGGATTGCCCTATATAGGGCTTAACATAGATATCAAGAGCATCCTCAATATACGGTTCAATAGATTCATAAGGCAATGATGAATTGATCTTGACTACCTTTTTTAAGGTCTCAATATCGGGAATTAATGCGTTCATTTTTCTTCAGTTTCTGGAGTTAGACCTGTGTTTTTTGTAGCTCCCGTTCCCTGATCAAGGGTGGTGAGCTGGCAGTTGGTTACAGAAAAATAGATGTCCGAAGGCCATTGATTAACGGCCTTGGCAAAGTATAGAGGTTCAAGGGTTGCGTCCTGGTACATTTTCATGAGAGCTTGCTCGATGGTGAACAGTTCGCGTGCTTCAGTTCCATTAATACTTTTACCTTTACCGGGTGCGGATCCGATGATGGAAGGATGTACTCCCATTCCATAACACATCATGTTGCTTACTTCCTCGCTGTCCTCAATATATTCGCCACCTTTGAAGAACGATTCAAGAGGAGTAATGATGATGTCCTTATCCTCGTAGCCTCTTACTCTGTCATATCTGAAATGTGAAACAAAGCCTTTCCCGGCATTTTCTTCACCGGCAAGGAAATCGTTCATGTCATCAAGAAACTTTTGCCTGCGGGCAGTTTTTTCATCATCTTTGACGACCTTTTCGTCTGCAAATAGCTTCTCCCAAAATGTATCCTTGATATATACGATATACCTGAGAGCCATCTGATTTTTAATCAGAGATTTCTTGAAGATGGGAATAGCACAGGAGAAGTCATACCATCCTGAAGCAAATACGCTCCACCAATAGGGCCGGCTATAATAAAAACGTCCTGGCGTCGAAATACGCAGATTGTGAATGAATCTGCGATCTTTCCCGATGACGAGGTTCCCTTCATCATCAGGAGCAAGTCCCATCCTTTTCTTAAGATCCAGCAAAGGAGTCTGGCGATCGAGCAGGGGAGTGGCGACAAGATCTTCAGGGGTACCTTTCTTCCATTCCGCTGAATATCCATGCCATTCACTTTTACCGGTCTTCTCGTCAATCTCGCTAATACGTGAGCAGGTTGCCTCTTTTGCTTTGATCTGTACGAGCTTGGGCGATTTCGGATCATTACTGAGTATGTATTCTAAATAAGCATCGTAGAAGATGACAAGATCATTAGCGAGCTCTACACGGATGAAGTTGAAATTGTTGTTCTCAAGGAATTCAAAGATTTCGGGTTCTTCTTCCGGAAGCACTTCCTCTTTGATGATTTTGCGGGTTTTTCCGTCGCGTTTCTTCCTGTAGACAAGGATGCTGTCTCCAAACACGACTTTATTCTTAAATTCAACATTACTGCCAATGGTAACGTTGGTGCCGATTTTACGCATGATGTCGTACATCATATCGTTATTCCTTCCGCGCGGAATAAACTTGATCGGATCTTTCTTTCCCTTGGGGACGACTTCAACGGCTGATGTCTCCTTGTCAGTCACAATGTCGCTGTTATCGCTGAATTGGATAACTTTCTCACCTCCTTTCAGGACTGCATAGGTTTCGTACCCTTTCATAACTAGGTTAGGTTGTTGCTTTGATTCCATATTAAAAATATACTTTGAGATGATTAAACTGGGTGATAAGGCAGCGCCGGATCTTGCGTGGTGTGGCTTCACCGGCTTGCAGTACATTGATTGTACTACCGCTGCTATGAAATGAAGTGAGTACAGCACGTTCATAAGTGATTAGTTCCCCGGTACTCTTCTTGCAGAACTGGATGGAAAACTCTATAGGCTTCCCATCCGCATATCGTTCCATCAGCTTCCATATTTTACTTTGATGGATCCTTTTGCTTGAATCTTGCATGGATGATTAATGTTAAGATGATAAGAATGATGGGGATCCCGATGATCAGGCCATACTTGATCCCGTTGTCTATCCCGGCAGCTACAGAACTGCCGGCATCTTTGTGGGAGGCTGACTGTTTGCTTTGCTGAAGCGTGAGATCATTCTTCGTTTCTTGACTCTCAGATACGTGTATAGTGTCATCTTCCTGTAGCAAGGTCTTGACTGTCTTTTCGTTCCCTTCAATCTCGATATTCGATATCGGGGATAAGCCGGTCTCCGGATCTGCCGGCTTTGATGTGTCGAAGTTAACTTTGACTTTCCAGCCTTTGCCCGCTTCTTCTTGATTAAGGTTGAATCGGGAGCAGGCATCTTCAGTTCTGATGCGTAGAGCTGAGTCTGAGATAGAAAGACGGGTTTGCTCTTGAGTGCTACTATCGTTTTGATAAGTAGCACGGCAACCACAAAAAGAACAAGCGCATGCAAGGCTGGCAGTACAAATAAGAATGTGTGCATAGTGTTTCATTGTTTTCGATTGTTACACGATAGGTTTATACATTTGAATCGTTTGAGATCAGCTATTTCTTTTTCGTTATCCGCTATCTTTTTATCCTGCGATTGCTGATTGCTTTCCAGCTTTTCAATGCGGATTGTCCATCTCGTTTCGCTTTCCACTTTATCTTTTTTCATTGCTTCCTTATCAGCTCGCAGGTCTGCTATGAGTTCCTGATATACGTCCTGTACAGAGCTTAGGGCTTTAGCTTCTGCCTGCTTTTTAGTGTATTTGAGGGTGACGAATCCTGTGATGGTTGATAGGAAGCTACCACCAAGTATGAATGCGAGTAATTGTTGTTTAAGGATAGGGTCCATGTCTTGTTTTTCAGCAAAGGTATCGGGTATGCAGTAGGTCGTAAAGGACATGGCAGAGGCCCAAAAATGATAAAATGAAATTTATTTACAGGAGGCAAAGCCCAGCATATAAGGGGTGAAAAAAAACTTTAGATCGAAACATTTTCTTAGGGCGGTGCGTGGTCAGACGGGAGAAAAAGGAGAAAATATTCCCTCTTTTTCCTCCCCTTTTATTGGTTATCAGCTCTTTGCCTTTTTTTCTATGAGAATTGCTTGAGATAATAAAAAAGCACAGATATATGGCTACCTGTGCTTTTTATTGATGGAATTAATGTTTATTCTGATAATAGAATATTGGTTAGTTTTTGAAGATTTGTTGCTGCATGTTATTTTTCATCCTTTTTAGAATTTGAATTGGTTAAAAACATAATATACAGATACTAAGTTTAATATGGCTTGTATGCGGGCGCGTTTAGCTCGACGATGACGACGGCTCATGAGCGGCTTCCTCTTTTTATTTTATTTCTAAAATCGTACGTGATTATTTTGCCAATAGTTTGTCCTCTTTTGGGCGATGCTATCTTCTTTTGGTAATTGATAAGCATCTCAATAACGGTATCGATATGATTCTCTCTGATAGATCCGATAGTCGTGGTTACGGTTCCGACATAACTGCCATCCGGTCTGAGAATCATTGATTCGCCTTCTAAGTGAATGTAGCCTGTCTCATTATTAATAACACGACATTGAGATGGTATGATCTTTTCTATGTATTTTATCATGCTTTACCTCCTTTCTCATTGAATGTAATATTGACTGTGCCACCATTGGCATGGATTACAATGCATCTGTGTGATTTATTCACTCGGAGTTGTTCATTGTCTTCTGCTACTTCTAGGCAGATGTTGGAGAGAGCTTTCTGAAGCTTTTCTACGGATATGTAGCGTCCGTTAGCGCTTTGAGTTTTCTTTTTCATTTTGGAAGACAATTTAAAATGAAACAATATGCTAATTAATTAAAAGAGAGGGACTAAAAAAGTTCCGCTCCCCGTTGTCTTCCACCTGATTCAGGCAGTGGGCGCATTAACGCTCCACACGGGACGGAACTATATCTTATACTATGGACATAAAAAATGCCCGCAGCAATTATGGCGAGCCTACTCGCCTGAATCAAATGGAAGACACTGCAAAGATGGTGATTCTTTTTGAATAGACAAAATAAATGTGGAGTTTTTAGTCTGAAAATAAGCTTTAAAAATGGTGTCACTATGCTATTGGTATACTTACTCTATCTTATGAATATAGTGACACTATATGACTGGTATAGCGTCACTGTATTTATTACGCTTTTTATTGTGTAATGTAGGATCTAAAAAAGGCTTCCTACTTGTGGAAGCCTTCTAACTTATCAAAGTAATAGCAAAGCTATTGATGAAGTTTTTATCTTACTCTATTTAAAGTATCATATACTTAATGTAGGCTCTAAATCTTCTCCTGTTAAATATTTGAATGATTGCGGAGCTACAAAAGAGGAAAATAAATCAAAAGGATTAATTGGGTTTTCATAGAGCTTAGGAGATGAAATCTTCAATGCATATCCTTTTTTGCGTCCTTCAAAATATTGGTCGAAGAATTTTTTTGTAATACCAGAGGCATTTTGGGTTTGTTCCCATAATTCTTTCGGTTCTTGCTCTATGATTTTTTCAACAGTAAACTCTCCCACTATCATTCCTTCTGGCTTTGTGGAATATACTACAACTTTATCTACATTCTTTGTAAATATAGTTTTTCTATATTCAAATTTTTTGTTACCTGCAAATATTTCGCGAACAAACTCAGGCTTAATCGATAATAATACTTTCATTTATTTTACCTCTTGATATTATATTGTTAAACTGCTCATCTGTTAATTGGAAGAAACCCCAGTAGTCAGCACTTAATCCGACTTGCTCAATCAGTTCGTTTCTGGTAATTCTTCTATCAAATGCAGCATTATAAGTCATTTTAATAACAACCATATTATATGTAGTATACCATTCCTTTAACTTATCTTCGTCAAAGATACTATATAAGTTAGCATATTGAAGAAATTCCTCAAGAGTAGCAAAGTCTTTTGCCTTTCTGACTTCTTCAACAACGCATATTGAAGAAGCTACACTTCTGTATTTTGCTGGACCTGCGCCATCAGATGTGCGGTATATTACTAATATATCTCCTTTCTTAAGTTGATCCAGTCCATTCATACTGGATAGATATATCTTGTGGATACTATTTGTATGTGCAACATCCCTAACAAGAAACTCTTTATTTCTTTCTTCGGTATTTAATATAGAGTCAGGGAATAGGGGAGTATGGAATTCAGGCTTCACAGCTAATATGAATTTTTGTGTATCCTTTGTGTGAATAAAGGGGTAGTCTGATAACATATCTCCTGTAAAATCTGTCATAGATTTAATAAAAACAAGCTCGGGAGTAACCCCTTCTCCTTTTGTTCCATATTCAGTAAAACCATATCTTCGTAAAATTTTGATTAATCCTTGATGCTTTTCGAAGATAGTCACATATATTTCGGTAACTCCCATATATAGAGCTGCTGCAACAATCTTTTTTATGAAATGCTCGCCTAACTTTGTATTATGTGCATCTATCTTGAATGTTCCTACTTTTAATCTACTCGCAGCAGGCATTGGAGGATTTATATCATTTAATTCCTCTGTTTCATGCTTCATGTATAGGAAGCCTTGAAGTTTTCCATCTTGATCTTTTTGGACAAAAGCTTTGGCACCACTTTTAGTTTTTTTGGTGTACCATTCAGTGAATTCAGGATAATCTTCTTTAAGCGAATCAAAAAAGGGATCGGATAAGTCTATATCACCAAATTTATGTTGTTTCATAATAGGATCTCCTTACATAACTCTTTTAGTAATAATAGGCCCATGATCTTCTTATTGTAGTATTCAGCTTTGTGAATAATATTAAAACCAAAAGAGTCGTTAATAATATTTAGGGCGCAACAAAGGTTGGAATAATATTTGGGAAAAGCAAAAAAAAGTAATAATAAAACATACCTTTTTTATTTATTATTCAGGAAGAATACACCACTAGAGTTTGATCCAGGTGCCGTGAAATAGAAGTTCATACCTAACCACAGCGTGTCAAATGCATCAGTTATGTGCGTCTTATATTCATCCGGATTATCAGGAGTGTCATCGCTCCCTTCGGGCGTTTTATCCTTTTCAAATCCATTCTTTCCTTGCTTGATACCAGTCTGTTCCATTGCGATCTTCAGAAATTCATTTTGATGCAAGTTTATTTGGATCCACAGAAATTGCGGATCTCCTTTCAGAGTCAAGTCTATATTCAGATGCTTCCACTCATGTTTCGGGGCTTGACCGACATAGACCATCGTCACGTTGTATCCATTCTCTTTGAATACCCGTTCAATGATATCGGCATAAGTTTCTGTAGTGGATCCTGACTCCCAGGTGAACGTATGATCATAGTAGACTACTATATCGTGATTAAGTTTCGGACGGTAGTAGTCGGCTATCATCTTGACAAGATCTTGTAGCTTCCCTGGTGTTTTGACATAAAATGACTTGAGAATGCGCATCGTGTGGTCATTCAGTTGGCCTACGACAGCTGTGGAGATGGATGCATTTGAGTCGAATGCCAGGTGCAGTTCCTGATCGAAGTCAAGATCTCCGTCTCCCAAACAGCCGCAGGAGGTCAGTTTTCCCCAGTTGCACCCAAGATTCCGGAGGCGTCCATTGTCTTTCGGGATATAGAAGTGAATATTATCATCCAGCGCAGAATAGAAGCCGTTCGGTACACGGAACAGGCGTTCGTTCATGAAAGCGGTACGCCAAATTAGCGGTGGTGAGTTACGATACATCTGCCAGATGAAATCTTCTCCCAATACTTCAAGGTTGTCGAATACGTCGTATTCACCATAGAAAACGGTATATTCTTTAGTTTTCCCCGGCTGCGGTTTGATTGGAGGCTGATATTTCCTTGCTAGATCTAGGTCAAATTGATATTCTTTGATCTGACGCATCACATGGTCCGTGAGTGGCTTGCGTTTGTACTCCTGCAGTTTGAGATATAAGTTTCTGATCAGGTTGATGTGAGGTGGGGACATTTCATCCATCTTGTCCAGGATCCATTTTCCCATTGATGCGGTCGGCATATCTGTGGAATAGCTTACGCTGTGATGGTGCGGGCATTCACCGAAGTATTGCCGGTTGCCTCGGTTGGCAGGAGCCACCTCACTTTTAATCTTCTCATAGTTGAGAAACTTAGCTTCAGGACCTATCACCCAATCCAGCGACATGGAGTTGGCAGACATTCCCTGGTTGAATGACAGGATCACCATGACCGTACCATTCCAAAAGTGGAATGCATTACTCCAGCCTTCACCCAGAACAGGACGGACAGGTTTGGCGAATCCCATGCTTGCCGGTGCTTTATGACCAACGACATAGTGAATGCCTTGAATGTATCCCCATTCAGCCAAAGCCTTGCAGATTGCCGGGAGAGTATTTCCCCATGCCTTGGCGTATGACGGAGAGATGAGACCACCCAAAGATCCCGGCATTTCCCATATATTCCGGAGGATAATTCGGGCATCAATACCTTCGGACTTCCCGGTACCACGTGATGCGACTATATACTCGTCATGTGCGTTGATGGCCATCGCCTGGCGCTGCATCTTATTGAAGAATTTGTCTACGACTTCATATTGCTTTCTGCGGCGTTCACGGGCAGATAAGATAGGAGAGAGGGGTGTACTCATTCTTCTTCCTCCTCTTCGATGGGACGAATGTCCACCGCTTTTTTACTCAACATACCTTTGAATCTGCTTCGCATTTCTGACCTGGTTCCTTCAAGGTCTTCAATAGGTTCCAGACCTTCCAGAAGGGTAACATCATCTGAAGGCTCAAATGATGGAGGAACGAGCTGGGAGTAGTCGAATTTCTCATCTTCTTTGTCCGAGCGAGTGTATTTACCTATCTTGTCCAACGCTGCAGCTGCTCCCTTGGCATCTTCTTTGTCTATTGCCATATTGAAGGCTTTTTTCCCGCCTTCGACAATCATGTACCGATACCAGGCTTTTGCGGCCAGTTGAATGTTGCCAACTAATCTGTTGATCATGCCGATGTCCCGGTATGCTTGTGACTGTGATACGGCATCTGCGTTACCTCCGCATCCATTCATCAGGAAGTTGACAAGTTCACTGTCTTGGATCAGAGGATCTTCCATTTTTTTGCTGACACATAGCATCATTCGTTTTTTAATTTCCATTTCACGTTGGGACAGGATGCTTGATGCTTCCTCTCTGTCTTTGAACAAGGCACGTTCTATCCGGTCATATGTGGGATCTTTCTTAGGCATAACTATAGTGGTTTGTTGTATTCAAACGAAAGCGAGGACAACACTAGATGTATCGCCCTCGCTTGTGCATGAACTGTTCATAGATCCAGGGGCAATGCCTCTGATGTTATTCCTTACTTGCGCTCTGTTGCGTCGCAATTTCCTTTTCCAGTGCTGCCAGTTCTTCTTGGTAGCCGGCAACACGATCTAAGGCATTTTGCATAACAGTCTTTTTACCTTGAGATTCGGCGCGGTTAGCAGCAGATTGGCTGTTAGTAATGTTTTGTTTCAGACGTTTAATCTGACGGGCGATCTCAATACCGCGTACTACACCATTCTCACTGTATACCGGTCGTTTCTCTTTAAGGCTCAGTTCACCTTTTCCTTCTGCCCAGGCATCGATTTGTTTCCAAAGCCGGCGGCGTTCGTCATCGAGCTTGCAGAGCTCTTCGGCTATAGGCTGCCGTTCTTCTGCCGGGATCTCCGAATTAGCTACATCGTTATGCAGGCTTGCATATAGAGGTGCG
Organism: Bacteroides sp. B1-V-101; assembly: GCF_023656585.1. Lineage (NCBI taxonomy): Bacteria > Pseudomonadati > Bacteroidota > Bacteroidia > Bacteroidales > Bacteroidaceae > Bacteroides > Bacteroides sp. B1-V-101. The sequence continues at coordinate 229,770 of NZ_JAMOKH010000001.1, forward strand.
ATTTCCTTGATACGGGCATAAGCCTTGCGAATAGACGGGCTGAGTGATTCTTCTGTGATGATTTTGACGCCTGGTGTGTTCAGAGCGTTCACTTCGTTCTGTAAGGCAGATAGCTCTGACATCTTCTCGTCAAACTGTTCCTGAAGGGAAACAAGTTCATCTGCGTGACTTTCACTGTCGTCCTCTAAACTGTCAATTCGTGATCGAAGGTTATTGACCAACTCCTCCAGGGAGGCGATATTCGCTTGCTTGGATTCGATCGTTTTTTTTCGATCATCCTCGCTCATGGTCTTTACTACAACAATTTCTTCCATTGCGGCAGGATATAAGGAAGGGGAGAATTTAATCTCCTTGTCGAGTTTGGACAAGCAATTAACGAGCTGGGTGAAATGCGGATCAAAAATGTGTGGATCTTCCGGAGCTGCTGCCAGGTAAGCAGCAAATTTCTTTTTCATAGCTTCCTTTGCGAGAGCATTGAAAAGAACCAGGCCGTCAGCATATTTGCGCTGACGGTCTCCTAACCATTGGCTGAGTTGTTCTTGTCTGATCATGATTCTGGTGCGGGAGCTGGTTTAAATCCGCCTATCACTTCCATATCTATGGGAGTCTCAAGGAAGATCGCAGAGTAATTGGAATCGGCGGTAGCCGTATAGGTGGTACCGCGACGGTCACCTCTTGCTTTTCCTCCATTGAAGGAAGGAGCAGTAGAAGCATATAATCCCGGCTGTCCCATGATCATTTGCCTGCCGTCGGAGTCTTCAAAGATGTAATAGCCTGCTGTGTTTTTTACCAATGCATTGAATGCATGCATTTCAGGGGTATTACCAGGGAAGAAGAAGCTTAACGTCAGTTTATAGCTGATCCCGTCAGCTTCTCCCTGTTGCTCCGCTTTATATTCGACTGTTGCATCTGTACTATATAGATAAATAGGTTGCTTATATGTTCCTTCTGCAGGAAAAGCAAATGCACCGGCTGCCGTCACTAGTGCTTCATTGTCTGCAGCTTTGCCGGGATCCGGAACGGTGGGTACTGTATTGGGTGCATCAAATGGGACGAACAGCAAACGTCCTTTATATCCACCCATATTATTTTGACCGACATTCCATTTCAGTGGTGCGAAAGCCGGACCAGCTGCCAGCATGGTCAATGTATCTCCATCAAGATGGCATGTCTGAGGGTGCAGCTCTGGGATTGCAATAACCAAAGCCACAAATAACAAACAGAGAATTAGGTAAGTATATTTTTTCATTAGTGTAATTGTTAAGAGTGAATAGGATAGAGCGACCAAAAATGGCCGCTCATTTTTTATCTCAGTTTAGGTGTAAGCACCGGTTGCGGTTGTTACTTCGCCTTCCACTACAGTCACTTCCTGATCGGCAGGTTTAGTCTTACCGTCTACAGCAGTAAACTCGATAGTGTACTTACCGGGTGTCAGACCAATGATGCATTGACCATTGCTACGTTCAGCAACTTTGCCTTTGATGGCCCAAGCGGCATTCTCCGTTCCTGTGATATCAACTTGTACGCCTCCGGTCTTGCAATAGTCTCCTGCGAGGTCAAGAGATTCATTCTTTTGCTCATTACAGCGGTATACTTTTTCATGCCAGTCGCGGATACGGGTGTCATAACCGGTTTGCAGCCAGAATTGCCATTCGTTGGGATCTTCGTAGATATCACGGATCTGACAGAACTTGGTTGCGGCTTGGGTATTGAAGGCAACATCCATATTCCCTTTCTTCTGAAGAACCAGGCGTGATCCCTGTCCCAATGCTTCGTGAGAGAGGATTTCAAGCGCAGGGCACATTGCGTCTTCACGCAAAAGTTCAATCATGCGTTGCATGGAAGGATATTCCTGCATACTCAGTTTGTTGCGGAGAGCAGAGCGTGCAGCTATCAAGACCGTTTCGGCACAAAGTAACTGTGGAATTCCTGACTTGGAAGAACGCAGGTAAGTGTTGGCACCACCAATCCATTCAACCAAATTTTCATAAGCGGCGGAGTCTGTATCCTTCGTGGGCAAAGCAAAAAGACCTGATGGAGCAAAGTTGCCGCGAGCAGCATTGACATCACCTGTTGTAATCAGCATGTCGGCTTTGGTGAACAGACCATCAAATGCACCTGACGGTGAAGTTGAGTCTTCATCACGTTCTGCATGAAACAATGTATATACTACATCTTCAACATGAGATTTTACCAATGTGAAGGCAACACGTGTTTCAAGAGGATGTTTCTTGTTGATGTTGCTGACCGGCTGACCTCCTACGATCAACAGTTCACCGTCATCGTATTTTTGAGAGTTTTCCTTTGTGATACATACAACATCCTTCGGTTCGATAACGGAAGGTTCATAGCCGAGCAGCTTATCAACCAGGCGGAAATTTTTCCCAATCTTGTAAGACTGAGTTCCACCGGCACGCCGGCGTTCATTGATCAAGGCATGTTTGCCTTGCAGGTCCATCACGTTCAATCCCAATTTTGCGGCAACTTCCTGCAGGGTAGCAAATGGAAGAGCGCGAAGCGCCTTATCATATGTGATTAAGGTTTGGTTCAGTTTCGATACGTCAATTAATTTTTGAGACATATTCTTTAATAGTTAAGGTAGGTTAGTAAATTAAAGGAGTCCGTCAGCCTTCAGGCGTTCTGTGATTCCCTGATAATTGCCGGCATTTTCCTCGCAGTAGGCAGCCAGTTCCTCTTTTCCTCCGTTTGCGGCAGGTTCACCCTTTGGGGCAGGAACTGGTTCACCCGGTGCCGGAGCTTTCTTTAGATTGGCTACTTGTTCTTTGAGTTGAGTGATCTCTGAATCCTTGCCGCTTGCCTCGGTTTTCAGATTAGCGATCTCTTGATCTTTTTCACTTACTGTTGTCTTGAGAGTCGCTATTTCAGTAGTCGCATCAGATAATTTCTGATCGATCTCCTGTTTAGCTTGTACAAGAGAACTGTTATCCGATTTCAGACGGGTGAATTCATTATGCAGGGAGTCGAGGTTCTCTGCTGATAATTCGGTCGTTACTGCCTTATCTTGACTGATATTCAGAAAAGATAAAAAAGCTGACCATGATTCTTTTAGAGTCATTTTGTTTTTGAATGAAGTTGTTGATAATGCTGGCACGGAATTCGTGTCCATACCCGCTGCCAGAAGAACGGATGTGGAACGATCATAGAGGCGAACGGCATTGGAATTTGCCGGTATGTCCACGATGGATGCTTCCATCAGCTCTGACTCTGTAACTGTTTCGCGAGTCTGACCAGGTACCAGAAGGTCTTTGTTGGCTGATGTAGCAATGATGCGGATACCGACACTTGCGGCGTTGTAAGTCCCTGCTTCGTATTTTGCGGCAATGTCTTTAGATAGTTGATCAACCTTGTCGAAAACAGGAATGGCAGAAAGTACATCGCCTTCAAGCTGTATATCTTCCCAATGCCCGATAGCTTTAGTTTCTCCCCAAATGGGAGATCCTTCATCACGAAAATGCATATACAGCATCACCGGGTTCTTCTTGAATGCTTCGAGGAGCATTCCAGAGGTAAGGACCCGGTAACCGTAACGATTAAGCGATGAATCGGAAAGAATGATACGTTTTTGGCTCATTGCACTGATTTTGGTGCAATGATACGCCTATTAGTGAGGGTGCAGAAGGACGGTTAAATTTCGATATAGGAGAGCATCGGATGTAATGAGGTCCCGGCAAGTTTCAGCTCATATCCGGTGAAGTCGGTTACCTTTTTCCCTATAATCAGGTTTAAGGTTCCGAGGAGTGGGTATTCATTCGTGCCATAGATATACTTGTGTCCCTGTGTGTCCTGACAGCGTAGAACACAGCCTGTCTGAACTTTATTGCGCAGCTTGTTTGCTGTATTCCCCTCTAATGCGGATCGGGGAAACTGGATGGTCGCTGAATGCTTATATGTGATTCCTGCGTCTTTAGTATCATCGGAAGCGACAGTTGGAGCTTCAATGACTCCTCGCGTTGGAAGCGGATACCAGTCGTGTCCTTCCTTGCTTCTGATGCATGCTTGGTTCTGATGTACTGCAAACAGGGCTATTTCGTCTGTATTCAGGATTTCGGCAAATAATATGCCTCCCATATTATTGATATTATTCATAACTTATTGATTTTCAATTAGTACGCATTTTTAGAACATTTTTTGATCAAAAAAGGGACAATTAACTACACTTGCTCGGTCATGTTTTTGTGCGGTGATAGCCTCTTTTTTTCTCTTTTCGTCGAAGATTAGCCCTCCATCGATAATAATTCTTCTTGAATGCATCTTCGCTGATAGAATCAATCCCATAGCAGGTCATGAAGTTGTGTATCCCGTCGATATAGGTGATTCCGTAAGTGTGCTTTTGTTCATCCAAGTAATCATGCACCTCTGCCCATAGCATGCGGTCGATCTTGCGAATGAGAATTATCTGTGAACGTATTCCCAGGTAATTGTAAGTTTTAGGATCCTTCCCGGTAGTACGTTCAGGAAGGATGATGGTGAGATTACCATGATCCTTAAAGATGTTGGCTGGACGACGTTCTAACAGATCGTAGATAAAATGGTAGATATCCGTTTTATCCGGGAAGCGAATCGGAGAGTCCTGCAAATTGCAGAACTTTCCGATCAGATACTCCTTAAGATGCTGTGGAACTTCAATCTTAGTAGTAATCATATAAAGCATAGTGGTTTAGGTGTGGAGCTAATGTACAAAATATAACTGAGTAATCCTTGCCTTTATCAATAAAAAAACGAGGTATTGTACATATAACCCTTGCTGATACCGTACTATTTTTTTGTGCAATCGTGCTAAATGAGCTATGCTTTCTATTTATGTGTTGTTTATCAGATAGTTAAGGGCGTACGAAATAGTGTACTTTTTAGCACAAAATCTTCGTACTCCGTACAAAATGCATTTTTGTGCGTTTTTGTACGAGTCGTACGTTTTTGTACGAAAATCGTGCGGTGTTTAAATATCTGATTTATAATGTAATAAATGCCGAAAAAAGGGTGTCTGCACGAAAGCACAAAATTTTCCCTTATTTTTAGGTAGGGTATTTTTAAGAAAGAAAGAAAAATAAAAAAAATATATATGTCCCCCTGTCTGCACTTGGCGCCTCTCCCCCTGCACATTTGTTCAAAACGTTCTTGATGAATGAAGGGGAGGCGAGGGGAACGGAAAAAGAAAGCCCGGTAATACAGAAGCATCACCGGGCAATAAATGATTCGACTTATGTTAGCGCAAATCATCAGGATAAAACACTTGCGATATCAATTCGTACTCACGCGGTAGTGACTTGACGCCAACGACTACGCAGATACCCCTTGCGGCAAGCTCGTAGAGCCGCTGTGTTGTGATGACAGAGCCGCGAAAGTTGTAGTTACTGCAGAGAATGAAGTAGGCAGTAGGCAGGTCAAAGGAATAGATATCCTTGCGGATGATTTTTTTAGCATCCGAAGGGACTTTGGCAAAACCTAGCCGAACGGCCAGGCGGGAAATGAATAGTTCCCGGTCATCGCTCGATGGGGCTATTACTACCATTATTTTATTCTCTTTTTTTATTGTCATAATGTTGCGTATATCAGTGAAAATTAGTATCTTTACAGAGTAATAAATTGGGATAATCTACTCATCTTCGATTCGAGTAGAAGTGTGGCCGGACATGTGCCGGCACTAATTTAGGCACATGCCGAATGCTGCTATAATCGTCAGAAAACTCTAAAAAGTCATCCAAGACATCTTTCCTTGTTGTTTCTTCAATAATATACATACAAGCTATTTTAATGAATAGATCACGTGATGCAGGCTTACAATGGTCAGCTATAAGAATACTCTTGCCTTCAGGTATTGTAGCAAGAATGTTATTGACGGCGTGATAGAAACGCATGAAGCGTTCCGGATCTTGCCGGTATAGAGGAAGAACTTCGTCTAATATTTCTTGATAGGTTCCCATGCTTAAGTGCAGAATAGTGATAGTGCAATTAAAATTGATAATTTATATTCCCTGCTGTATAGCTCCAAATACCGGTGTGAAACCTGAATTTTAGCGTCTCAATGATTCCTTTTTTTTTGTGGGATCCAGTTGTGTAAAGCCTCGATGTCTCCTACTTCCGGTTCTGGCGGAAATACATATAGGTGGAGTCCGATGACGAACCATCTCATTCTATTCATGTTCCAGGTATTTGTTTAATTCACTCCGTTTTATGTTTTGAGGGTTATTCAATAGCCTTTTTAATTACTGCTTTTGCTACATCAATTTCTTTGGCAGCAAAAGAATAGATAGACTGCTCTTTGTAATCAAATCGTTCTAGCATTGCTTGTAATGCTTCCAACAATTCAGGAGCAGTAGCCATAAGTCGGGCATTTGCATTTACTACTTCCATATCCATTTCGGAAATATGGGTATCCAATCCATCATAAACTTGGCAAATGGCAAATCCTGTTTCACGAGATATAACATCTATGTCGTCCACTAACCATTCACCTTTAGTTCCTCTAAATTCTTTCATGATTTAATTCCTTTCTATCTTGTTTTACGGTAAATAATCAGTTAAATAAGCTAACGGAATCCATAACTCCGGCTCAATACTCTTCTTTGTTTTTTCACTGAAAGCCGGATTATCGTCACATTCAAAATGAGATATTGTCATGTAGCAATCTTGATGTGCCCACCAGTGAGCCGATGTAAAATCTTCATCTCCTTGCCATCCTATTCTTGTACCTTTCGGATTATTATCTTCATCTATCCAATCTGGATGATAGGCTATCACTTCTTCTCCTATTGGAGGCTTTTGTTCACTATATCTTCTCCATTTCATATTAGCTCCTTTCTATTCTATTATGCGTTATTGATTTTATCTAAAAGGTTGCGGAGTATCACTTCATTTGCCTTATATAGTTCTGCTTGTTCTTCCGAGAAATTTCCATAACCAACAGAAACCTCTATCTCCGAAAGTGCAAACCGGATAGCTTCATATTCATCAGGAGTAACCACAATCCTTTTTGGTTTTAGTGGTTTGATAAAATCTATTTGTGATTTATCAACTCTGTTTATTTGTCGATAATCATCGGTACGTATGCCATAGCCACGATAGCTTTGAACAATAGTGCAGACTTCACCTTTCTCAATGATTATCCCACCTTTATTTTTTAGTTGGCAAAGAGTTACAACCTTTGCACCTATAATCTTTCCCATAATGCTCCTTTCTGTTCTTGTTTTGAGAGTTATAGATTTTGAAATTCGTCTTTCAACTTTTCCAGATTTCCTTTTATAGAATCCTTAATTAGATTAATGAGGAAATCACTCAATACCATTGGAATTCTCTGCTGTTCCCGTCCTCCCTCAAATGGATCATCATGTTCTATAATTAGAATAGGATTAGTACTTTCCAACGCAATAGGCAAGTTGGGGTCTTCATCTCTTGCATAGTAATTGGTATCAAACTCGAAACAATTTAACGCTTGCTCATGTTCCTCAATGAGTTTATTTAGCCGATTGGCTTCCTTTAATTTCTCTTTATTCATATCTACTTAGTTTTGAGGGTTATTCCTTCGGTGAATATCTGGAAGGATGCCATTGGCAGGTAGTGTCACTTTCCTTCTGACCAAATACATTGCAACAGGTATTACTTTTTACGCAATCAGAACATCTCTTACCATCAGGCAGTAGCATATCATATTGTGCCGGGAAATCTTCCGCAGCCGAATCATACATAGTTGCTACCCGTTCCGGATCTTTGTTGGGAACAAGAATTTTAGTGATCTTGTCATTTAGCCAAAACTTACGGTTTGTCTCCAAGTGTACAATATCCGAATCACAACCAAGTGAATCGCATTTTGGACACTGAGCAGTTAGTTCATCGTGAGCATCGACGGGCTTTCTATAAGCCAAATAATACATATCACATACTGGACATTTGCAGACAATAGGTTTACCAACTTCTTTAATAAATGCTTCTTTTGATGCTATAACAGTAGATACTCTCTTACCTATCTTGGTGAATAGCACCTTTGCTTGTTTGTCGGGAGTGAATCCCCAAATGGTTCTGCCAATATATTCAAGTTGCGATTGAGTCATACAGTTGTCGGCATGAGTCATTTTTGCCTGTACTGAATCTTCATACAATTTTTGGGCTTGTTTTAATGTCATAATTTTGTTCCTTTCTACTTTGAATTCTAATTAAAGTTCTACAGGATACTTTACCTATAGGATTTTAGCAGTTAATCTTCTACCAGTTCCAATTCAGATGCAGCAAACCACGCTTCTTTGATGTCATTATCTTTGCATTTAGCTGTTACACAATATTGAGTAGCGCTGTGCAAATACTCACATTTTGCGGTTATAGTCCCTGAAAAACCTGATACACTACTACGAACTTTGTCGCCTAACTTAATTTTATCCATATTTTTTAATGTGGGTTTTACAAAGCCCGCCCAAGGCTCATTTTTATTTGTTAAATACTAAAAAGTCAGTTGGGTTTGCATACATACTAATAAGTCCTTCACCCCAATGAATACCTGCCACTATCCATTTATATGGAATATCCACGTATGAAGCTTCGCTTTTGTATGTAGCATTCCAATGCACACCTATTTCCCCGGACTCATATTCTACAATCTCAAAATCGACAATCTCGCATTTTAAACGTTTCTTGATTTCCTCTTTTAACTTATCAGCATGAGATAATACCTCATTTAGTAATATTTTTCCCATATTCATCGCTATCTTTTAAAAGTCTATTAGTTTCTGTTCATCCTCAAAGTTGGTATCAGCAGAATAACTGTCACCAGTGCAGGTTCCAGTCCCAACTGTGAAATATTCCACCCCTCCAGCTTTGTCGTCAAGAACTGGACATCCGTCTTTATCTGTCTTAAAAGGTTTCCCAGTTTTACTATCATATTTGTGTGGATTAAAGAGGTATCCTTTCCAGTCACAATACATAATAAATTTCTTTTTGAATGCGGTAGGAGATATGTATTTCCGCTGCATAGGATCATAGATGCAAAAAGCGTCATATAAGTCTTTTTTGACAAGACGGTGATTTAGATGTTCCTCGGAAGAAAAATATTCATCTGCCCATGAAATAAGAGTTTCACCGATTTCTTGTCTGAGTATGCGTTGTTCCAAACGTTCGCCGGGAGCTTGAATCACTCCATACTGGAGATAAAGTTGTATGCAGTTAGCTAGAAGATTCCATGTAAGATTCCATTGATCAAAATCCCATTCTGAAAAAAAACGTATTCCAAAGTCATCTACAGGCTTATGTGAGTCATTATAGTAGTCAGAGAAGGCAAGTAGCCACTGCCTATCTGTGAAACTTGATCCTCTTCCTCGAATAGCGTGATTAGTTGCTATATATATTTTGGGTGAACGCTCGAATGGGAGAGTGATTCGTCTCCCTCCTTTGTAGTTGACGCTCCAGTCACCTGTTATATTAGGAAACAAGAATTCAAAGTTGAAATTCTGAAGAACGTCATCAATAAATACAAACTTTGTGTTTTCAAGTACATCATTCCAAATAAACTGATCATTGAAGATATCGCTTCTTTTACCAGGTATATAAGCAGTGGGAACAACACAGCGCAATAACTCGCCGATTAAGGATTTACCGGATCTTCCATTAGAGTCTCCGACTTCGGATTGTTTTCCGTCCATACCAATGACTGCTTTAGCCACATTGCTATCTTTTGCTTCCATTGCCATGTATCCAATCGCACATAATTTACTAAGCAAATGAATATGATTCTCATTTTCTTCTTCAGGTGAAAAATCGTCCTTTGATTTACGCCAAGTGAAATTACTTGTATTGATCAGAAATTGGAGATAATGTGATTTTTTACCCTCCTCAGAGAGGGTATAGGAATATTGATTGTCTTGATCAACCTTAAAGCGGATGAGTGGGGAGCCTAAATATTTAGCAGGAATTATTTTTTGCTGCTCTTCCCAAATGTGATGATCAATGACTTCGTAACCTATTTCCTGTACATTGTCTTTAGTTACATACCAGCATTTCGTATTAAAATAGAAATATTGGCTTTCGCGATTTGGCTTGATGAAGTTTGGTTCAATGAAATTCAACAGCGATAGTTTGTCTGGTCCCACGTATTGGGATACTCCTTTAATTAGCATTTCGTTTACCTCCTTCTTACAATAATGTTTAGCGAATTGAAATAAATAGTCACGTGCATCTGAAGCATCAATCGACCTGACCACAGGTGGATCTAAATGAACGAACTGATAAGTTTTATCCAAACGTCGTAGACGCCCGAATCCCCGGTTCTGAAGAAAGTTGTGGGAATTGACATAGCAAAACTGATACTCGGTTTTTATCCCGGAACGAGTTTCCTTATCTACTTCCTCCCAGAACTTTTCATCATCATCGAAAGGTTGTGCTAGGACAAGTTTCCCTGTGTCATCAAACTTCCATCGATATCTTCCAAAAACAAACTCCGGAAGATTTTTAAGAACGTCTTTGTGACGCTCGGAGAACGCTTCGTTAGAATGAAGACACCACAGTTCCAGCATCTTGTGATCGGTCAAGGTGGTGACTTTAAACATTTCAACGTATTTCCCAAGCCCCTTTTTTGCATTACAGGCAAACTCAATGTCTTCGGCCAGTTCATTCTCGTGATCTTTAAGAGAATTTGCAAGTAAGTCATCTATCCCTTTGTCACCGGCATCATTTTTTTGTATATGTCCAACATAAATCTCCACATATATATTTCGATTTTTGAGGGTTCTCATATACTCTTTGAAATTTCTAGCAGCGTAGAAAAAACAGTATGGGCGTTTTTCAACCCGGTCATTCAGTTTAATGTTAGTGCTGATATCATCCCAGTCTGAATCAAAAATGAATGCGACTTCTTTAACGTTGCATGCCGTTATGATCTTGACTACATCTTCCGGAAGAGTATTGTTCTCTTTACTGCCAAGATTCTGAATGCCACTGACTGCAATAGATGGGATACCATGTTTGCACGCTTTCTCAGCCTTCTTTTCTCCTTCTTGAATAAAGAGTCTGGGTATTTCTTTCTTTTCTTTATACATTCTCCGGAGCTTTTCCGGGATATAAATCGGGGTACCTGAGCCTGCTGGGGATTTGTACTTGAATGGTTTCCCTTCTTTGTCAAGGTGCGCATCCGGAAACTGCCATCTAACACGAAAATATTCTTTCCGTTCGCCTGTTTCGCGTTTGCGGTGATCTTTCCGGGCATAGGTAACAGGCATACCCTCTAAATCATAGTATTCGATGATAACATCATCTCCTTTAGGATCAATGACACCGGAATCATTGATAGTACCAGGGCGAAAAGTACGTGTTTCAAAAATAGACTTGGTATCATCTGTTTTGTAAATCCTCGCTGTTACATCTTCAAATGTCAATCCGGAGGCAGACAGCATTTTTGCACAAAAGCTATTAGTATCATTACCTTTAGCCTTCTTGCTTCCTTGCTTCATTTTTGTAACTGGCTTCTTTTTCTGTTCTGGACGCTGGTCTAATATGACGTTAAACTTGTGTGCTAAATGTTCGAGAGCTTCCGGGAATTCTTTCTTCTCGACTCTCATTAAGTAGTCAAGCGCACCGGAGCCACTTATCTGGTGACAAGAGAAACATGAATAAATATCCTTAGCCGGATTGATGCTAAACTTCTTTGAAGCTTTACACATAGGGCAGTCACAGACGTAGCTGGTACCGGATTTGCGAAGGTTTCGGAAGTCTTGCACTACATCGATCAGATGCTTTTCAGAGGCATCCTTGATGCGCTTTATATCATCATCAGTAAAATGCATAGTTATGGTTTATTATCTAGTACAGTGTAAACAAACTCTTTTAATTGTGAACGTAATTGTTTACTGAGACCTTCAATAGGACGGGATAAAAGCTGCTTGTCTGCTTGCTCAATAATTTGTGCGAGGCGTGATGCGTCTTCAGAACTAATATCATAAATCGCAAGAAAACCACGACTGTCATTGTCTACATACATAGTATTATGCTTTTTTACGCCCCCCTACGGCTTTGCGGCAATAATTTAATTTATACCGCTGCCGTAGTTTTTCCGCATGTTCCAAAGTCGCATCTTTAGGATCTACAAGAACTTGCGTCCGGGCGTCTATTCTTAACAATATTTTGTTTGATTCCTGCTGAGCAGATTGCTGACATAGAGCTGCAACTTCTTCCGGATCATCATTCTCGAAAAGATTAATTTTCTCTCTTTTCTTCGGATTGGCGGATGGGCTGGGAGAGTGTACAACTTTCATAGCTTGCTCTTACATCTTTTTTAATAATTCGTCTATGAATTCCTCCAGATAAGGCGGCATTTCAGTCATTGTTCTTTTCTCTGTTTCTCGGATTTTGTAATATTCGCATGCCCCACGTAACAGATTACGAGTTTCCGGAGATTTCAGCATGCTTTCTACAATTGCTAGTGTGATTTTGAGAGAGGATCCATGGATGATTAATGGGGTGGCGGAAATACCGGCTTCTTCCTTATGTAAGATGCAGATTGCATCCATCCCGTTTGTTGTGATAATCTCTGAAATTTGATTCATTGCTGAAGCCATTATCTTTGTTGCTTCGTCTAAATTTCCCATAATGTTTATTCTTAAAATTAATACTAGAAATCGTGGGCATTCGGGGATCGAACCCCGTATCACCGGAGAAACGCTGAAAAACTCCGTTGTGTTACCTTACACCACTACCCGTATGCCGGGAATTTCACCCGGCAATCTTTGTGTAACAAACCTTAACCAGGGACTGGATACCCTACGTGTCTCCTTAACACGGTGTTTTAATGATTAATAATTGGAATGATTAAACTTCTATTCTCTTGAGTAGAATATAATGTATAAATAAAATCCCGGACTTGCACCGGCCGCATTCCTTATGCGTATTTAGTTAAATGATATATGGTTGATTAATAGAAGTTTCCTGTCTTCTAGTACGGTATTCTGTACGATTTCTGCGAGGGCGGCGGACCGTACATGTTGAGTCAGTAAATATTGCAATTTCACCTCCTAGAAATACGATGAGTAGTGTTGATGCGACAATCTTCCTTGCGAAAGGAGATAGGTCAAAGCTGATATCATGATGCGTACAGAACCACCAGGCTGAAATCTCATTGATCTTGTTCAATCCCAATTTCTCTTTGATTCTGCGGAGTGTGTTGTCGACAGTCCGAACACTGATCTGAAGCAATGAGGCTGTTTCTTTATAAGATCCTCCCCAGGCAACGCATTCAGCTATTTCATTTTCTCGTTTTGCTAGTGTGATGTTTCGATTCATAGTTATATATCTTCAATTGTCCAGCAGTCTGTTATGCCGTATTTTTGGAATACATTCGTAATTGCTGTAAATAGGGTAACAGAAATATCTATAATCCCTGAATTTAGCTTCTTTGAGAAGTATGATCTTGAAGGGTTATTTAGTACTACTTTCAAGTCATTTTTGAGCTTATCTTTTTCCTCTAATGAGACTTGCAGATATCCTTTTTTAAAGGAATAGCGTTTTTTCGCTATTGCACATGTTCTAGTTTTGTTGTACATTTGTTGCATTGATTTTGAAACTACGTTGCAAATATATAGAACATTTCTATATAAGCAATGAAGAAATGAAGAAATTTTCTCTTTTGATGGAGAAATGTTCTAAAATGGTATGATATGGAGAATATGTCAATATCTAAAGAAGCATTCATAGATCGTCTTGAAGCTTTTATGAAAATGGAGAAATTGAACGCTAATAGCTTGACTGTTAGCGCTAAATTATCAAATGGACTTGTGAATAAAGCTTTGAAGAATAGGTCATCAATGAATTCTGATAGTATAGAACGTATTCTATGTGCTTATCCACGTCTCAGTGCAGACTGGCTGATGACCGGTAAAGGTACTATGTATGTGGAAGAACTTCCTGAAATCACGGATTATATGTCTAATACGCATAATAATGATAGTTTAATCTTTTTTTTGCGTGATAGAAATAAAGAGTTGGAGTGTGAAAATAGGAAGTTGGTCTCGGAAAATGCATCACTGAGAACTAGGCTGGAGTTACTTGATAATTCCGCAGGTAAAACAGGATGAAGATAATTAAAGGCGGGAAATTCCCGAACAAAAAACAATAAAAAATCAAGTTTGGTTCGAACTAAAATGTTTGTCTCCGAATAGAAATTAATTTTGGGTCCGGTGATTTTTGTAGCCCGTTATAGAGCTAAATTCTTGGTTATTAGTACTGGAAGTAGTGCGCCAGGAACCTCATGAAATCTCCGGACCTATAAAAGGTTCGGAGATTTTTTTTATTTTTGAAGTACTTAAATTGGGGTGCAGGTTGCTCTGATGAAGTATTCAATAGCTAAACTTAAAAGGTCCGTGGTGTATGAAACCGATATTCAACGAAGAACAACAGAAGAAGGCTGCATTTATCTTGGAAAGCCCTTTGGCTAAGTTGTCTGAACTTTATTCCAATGAAATAAAGGATTTGGCTGTCGTTTGGTGCTACTATTCGGGCAAGATAGAAGGGAACACTTATACCTACGTTGAAACCGAAGCCTTGCTGAAAGATGGTATCACTTCCGAAAAGCGATACGAAGATGCCAAGATGCTTAAAAACCTCTACAATACTTTTATTTCCGAATTAGAATATATCCATAAAGAAAAGAATCAAGAAATTATAGACGAACGCACTCTTTTCAGAGTACATCAGTCTATTTCTACGGGGTTGGTATCTAACGAAGAATCGGGGTTGCTACGGACACGGGCAGTTCGTATTAGCGGAACGGATTATACTCCACCCAAGAATCAACAAGAAATAGTAAGCAAACTAAATGAAATTCTTTTTCAGCAAGGCGAATATTCTAATCCTTTAGAGAAAGCTATCTACTTGCATTGTAATCTTGCTCGTCTGCAACCGTTCATTGACGGGAACAAACGGACTGCAAGAATGATAGAAAGTATTGCTTTGATGAATGCTGACATCATTCCCGTATATTCTGCCAAAGATTCGGATATTCTGAATTACAGAAAAGGACTGATAGCGTTTTACGAAATGGAAGACTACAGCCTATATACTGATTATTTTCTGAATAGGCAGATTGAACGAATCAAGGAGATAGAATAGTTCTTTGCTTACTCGCTCTCATTACATCCATTGATAGTATTATCAATGGATATCTATATAGGGGTTAGTTTTTTAATTATCGCTCATGGTTCGTATTTAAATGTTTATTGATAAATATCAATGTCTCGATCTCAATGGCATACAAATGCTGATTGGTAATACTTCGATAGCTAAATGGTGTTATAATAATGCAAATGGTTGGATTTGGCTGGGCTATAATATTCAGCCAAAATGACGGAGTGCACCGTTAAGATCGGTTGATTGATGACATCTAATTTAAAACGAATGCGTATATGAATACAGATTTTGTAAACTTAACAAAGGAAAACCTCAGTGATGAGCATCTATGCTGCATTATTCGCAGTAAAAAGCCTCATGCAGGTATTGACGCGAAGCGGCAATGGCTTTCCGACAGACTAAATGAAGGTCATGTTTTTAGAAAGCTAAATGCAAAAGCTACGGTTTTTATTGAGTATGCGCCTCTTGAGACAGCTTGGGTTCCCATCATTGGTGATAACTATTATTATCTGTATTGCTTATGGGTTTTAGGAAGTCCAAAAGGAAACGGGTATGGAAGAGCTTTGATGGAATATTGCCTGGCAGATGCCGAAGAAAAAGGCAAATCCGGTGTTTGTATGCTTGGATCAAAGAAACAGAAGAACTGGCTTTCTGACCAATCGTTTGCGAAGAAATTCGGTTTTGAAGTTGTTGATACGACTGATAATGGATATGAACTGCTTGCACTTTCTTTTGACGGGACAACGCCGAAATTTGCGCAAAATGCAAAGAAAATGAAAATTGAAAGCGAAGATCTGACTATTTATTATGATATGCAATGCCCTTATGTCTATCAAAAGATTGAAATGATAAAACAGTATTGTGAAACAAATAGCGTTCCTGTATCTTTAATTCAAGTGGATACACTCCAAAAAGCGAAAGACCTGCCTTGTGTTTTTAATAACTGGGGCGTTTTTTATAAAGGGAATTTTGAAACAGTGAATTTACTTTTAGATGTCGAACATTTAAAGAGAATACTTAAAAAATAAATAAGTAGATAATGCGGGATTAATGAGATAGGATTATTCTTTGTTTTTTATCCTGTCTCTTTATTTCTTCTGTTTCTGAAACGATAAGCGGATCAATAACCAAGCGATTAAGAGGCAGATCCCGATAGCAGTGAAAACTCCTTTGCGATAAGAATCCTCCAGCTGAATGCTGCATTTTACACTGTCGATATTGGTATCGACCGGATGTACCCATACACTGGTCAGAGGTGTTTCGTATTCCTTTCCGTTTGCCTTGATGGATGCCAGAGGTAGTTTGGTGTTTCCTGGCTTCTTGAAACGTATGCGGTAGCTGAATCCCTGCTCGTAGATATCTGTCAATATGCCGTTTTTTACTGTATGA
Source organism: Bacteroides sp. B1-V-101 (assembly GCF_023656585.1). Lineage (NCBI taxonomy): Bacteria > Pseudomonadati > Bacteroidota > Bacteroidia > Bacteroidales > Bacteroidaceae > Bacteroides > Bacteroides sp. B1-V-101. Next base: position 246,273 of record NZ_JAMOKH010000001.1, read on the forward strand.
CCAGCTTTGTGTGGTGTTGCTCCTTCAACTGTTTCTATAAGCGTTCCGAAGTCGGGTGGAGATACAGAATCGAAATCGGCTGTGCTGATGTATTTTAATTCAAGCTCTTGTCCTGCTTTGGCTCCATTGCGGGGAGTGTCCAGTTCCATATAGAAACGTTTTGTTTCTTGGGCAAAACTTTTTAGTCCTATAGGCAAACCGATAATGATAAACAATATAATTCTTATTAGTTGTTGGATAATGTATGCATGCATATTCCTTATGTGAGATATAATTATAAATGATGAAAAAAATATTGTTTATTTTCGGTTTGCCTATTTCTGCTTATCTATTTTTAGCCGATATAAAATTCAGTCGGGATTAGTTTGAAATCAACAAATTGATTTTCTACCGGGGCGGACTTTAATAGAAAAGGGACGATGCCATCGGATGGTAAAGCCTTGCGTGGCAGTGCTGTCTGTTTGTCGAATTTATAGGTGGCACACCATGCGTTGGCGTCACCACATACACTTTTGCCGATACGAAAACAGAATTCGCTGGTATCATCACGTAACGTCTGTATTAGTTTGCGGCAATCACCGGGGATTTGGTCGGCATCTTGCAATACATTTATTTCTTCTGCTATTTGTTTTAGCCATTCGGTGTCGTGAATGTGTTTTTGATCAAGTGCAAAAACAAATACGGCAGGATAATAGTCGTTATTACCGGGCATCCATAGGGCGGTATTAGCTTGCACTACCGCGGCATAAACAATGGGAGCCTCGGTGTATTTTCTTTTCCAACGATCTTTGAATAGCCAGGGGGCGCTGCCTGCCGTAGCTTTGAAAAAAGAAGTGCTCATGTCACGTGGTGTCTGCAGGTAAGGGGCGAGTTTGTTCAGGTTAGTCGGATTCTTGAAGTTTTCCCGCTCTTCTTTTTCGCGGAGGCGCTCTTTTTCTTCTTCCTCTGTAGATTTCGCGCGTTTGGCGCGTAGTTCTGTTACATCATAACCTTGTGATTCCATTTGTGCGATGTCTTCTTCACTCATGTTCTTTTCCCAATCTTTGCCGGGATTTACAAATAATGCCATAATCTTTGTTTTTTAATTGGTTATTTATTGCTTCTTGAAAATAGTGTTTGTTTTATAAGATATTTGTTTATATATAAATATAATATTAAAATATTGATATATAGTATATTAATAATATATATGATAATATTAGCTATATATATGGTTTCAAAAATACATTCTTTTATTTAAAAACAAATAATAAATGGAAGGTTTTTTATTTGCAAATCTATTATTCTTCCTGTTTGGTATCTTCTTGGATTTATATTTATATCTTTGCAGTCATAAATATCGGATTTTAGTTGAATATATTCATGAATCGTATCAAAGGCATACTTTATGCGGCAGTTTCACTCTTCCACTTTTGGACTGGCTCCGTTTTTTTCATCACTTTATTGCTGATCGGTTTTTCAGCTTTCGAAGTACTTTCTTATCGTTGGGGGATAGCTTCGGTAGTGTTAATCATATTCGGATTATTTTCCGGCTGTGACTTTCGGTTGAAAAGAAAGGATTTGGCAGTTGTGTTTGCTTTGAGCCTGTTGAGGGGGTAAGCATGGTTGTGTTTCGTGAACATCGAATGAAAAGGATATAAAAAATGCCGCATATAGCGGCATTTGAATTTTGAGGAGAGCCTCTTGTCGGATTCGAACCAACGACCCCGAGATTACAAATCACGTGCTCTGGCCAACTGAGCTAAAGAGGCGTTTTCTGTTTTGCGGGTGCAAAGGTACGAATTTATTTTAAAAATGCAAATACATCGTGTACTTTTTTTATATTTGCAGTCTCACTAATGATTGCAAGAAGATGAAAAAGAAAATTATGAATGTATGTGGTGTGGCTTTATTAGCCGTTAGTTTACTGGCTTGTTCAGGCCAGAAGAAAGGAGCAGAAGCTACTGAAAGTGCTTCCGACGCAGTGAAAGTGACTGCTGAAGCGACGTCGGCACAGGCTGATAGTACAGGATATATTGTCAGAATAGGGGAGATGGCCCCTGATTTTACGATTACATTGACGGATGGCAAACAAGTGACTTTGTCATCTCTTCGTGGGAAGGTTGTCATGTTGCAGTTTACAGCAAGTTGGTGCGGAGTATGCCGTAAGGAAATGCCTTTTATAGAAAAAGACATTTGGCTGAAGCATAAGGATAATGCAGACTTTGCACTGATTGGAATAGACCGTGACGAACCGCTTGAAAAAGTGCTTGCCTTCGCAAAGTCTACCGGAGTGACTTACCCGCTGGGACTGGATCCGGGAGCTGATATTTTTGCAAAATATGCATTGCGTGATGCCGGAATCACACGGAATGTGCTGATAGACCGGGAAGGAAAGATTGTAAAACTGACTCGTCTGTATAATGAAGAAGAGTTCGCTTCACTGGTTCAGCAGATCAATGAAATGCTGAAATAAGTGCTTATTGCCGGTCTCTGAACCGGATGCGGGCACAATAAATATAGTGTCACTATCATACTGGGATGGTGACACTATATCGTTAGTATGGTTACACTATTCTGATGTGATAGTGTCACTATCCTGAATAGGGCTTTTTCTGATTAAAATAATACGCTGTCAGGCAAGGCTCAGCTTTGCCAGATAGTCATAATGTTTTCCTTCTTTGATTAATTCCGCTTTGAATCCACATTCGGAGGCGTATAGGCTAAGAGTCTGAAAATCGATATATAGCCAGTCGAATGTATCTCCTTTTACATCCTTGTATTGCATCTGGAAATCTACTTCTCCATAATAATCGCCTGCCAGATCGATAAGCATGCTACCGTCTTCTTCTTCGAAAAGATAGCGCAAATCACTTGAATCCATCAGAATACATCCGCCAGGGCGTAGGATGCGTTTCATCCGTTGGAAAAAGGCAGGCATATTATTTAGTGTTCCTATGATGCCCGAACCATTCATCAGCATCAGAACCGTATCGAATGTTTCGGTGAATGTTTCGTCAAAGAGATTGATGAGGCGGGAATCTTTGACGCCGCGTTGTTTCATTACTTCGTTGGAAAGCGGAGAGATGTCAATGGCGCAAACTTCTTTTCCCATTTCTTGAAGTGCCAATGCGTGGCAGCCGCTTCCGGCTCCTACATCTAATATTCTTCCCGTAGCCATTTGCAGAGCAGTGCGTTCGAGGACTGGCATGGACTGTATACTTCGGAATAATTCCTTAACGGGGATTTCATCTTCTTCGAATTGAGAAGAGAATACTCGCAAGCGGTCAGCTCTGTGATGATTGAAATAATCGGAGATTGCAGCTCCCATCGGGTCCTTTTCTGCGGAAAGGGTTATTGTTGCCATTTTGGTGATTATGTATTGTTTTATCCGCCAAAGATAAACAATTCCGTAGAAAAGGCTTATCTTTGCATCAGAAATGTGAATGCTAACAATGTAATATATATGAGTATAGAAGATGCAATCATGGGTGGAATCGTCTTTAAAGGTAAGAAAGATAAGCCCCAGGAGGAGGAGAAAGTGAAGACGAAAGCGAAGAAAGCGACTTATATTCGTGGACAACATGGTTCCGGAGCCGCGAAGATGAAAGCGGATATTCGGAAAAAGAGAGCTAACCGACATAAAAAATAAATGGGAACAATTGTTTGTATACTAGCACTTTTGCTGGCTGGCCATGGACTTGGTTTGATCATTAAGATGAGGATGTTTTGTCTTTTAATCAAGAGAGTCGAAACGAAATACATTAAGAAGATAGATGGAATAGTAGTGGATGTTGATACTTATGTGAAGGATGGAAAGCTTCTTATGCGCCCGTCTGTTGAATTTACATTAGAAGGAGAGGGTGAAAAATGCTGTCGGTCTATCAATCCCAATATTATTGTGGAGGATATCACACAATTTTCATATTACCCGAAAGATTTTCATATAGGTGATAAAGTTACGGTTTGGTATAATTTGGATAATGATGCAATGTTTGTCGAGCAAAAAATGCAATTGACAAGATTGTTTGTTCGTTTATTTATTCCCGGATGTTTTTTCATTATTTCAAGCATTTTGGGGATGTGTTATGTCATGAATAGCTAACAACCTTATAAAAAGAAGCGGGGCAGGATGATCATCCTGCCCCGCTTCTTTTTATAAGGTTACTTCTTTTGTGGAAGTATCTCTATCCAGTAGTCATCCGGGTCGTTGATAAAATAAAGCCCCATGGCTGTATTCTCAAAACAGACACAATTCATTTCTTTGTGATATTGCCGTACGGCGTTATAGTCGCCGGCTACACGAAAGCATAAATGACTTTCGTTTTCTCCCAGTTCATAGGGGGAGGTATGATCTTTCAGCCAGGTCAGTTCCAGTAGGAAGCCGGTTTCGTTGTCCGTCAGGTAGACCAGGATGAAAGAACCGTCGGAAGCTTCCTTCCGACTATGTTCTTTTAAGCCAAGCGCTTTTTCATAAAAAGCAATGCTTCGCTCCAGATTCGTTACATTGATATTAAAGTGATCAAATCTACTTTTAATTTCCATGATTGCTATCTTGTTATTTTTTCATCAATAGCTTCACGATTTCTCCGACATACGTACGGGGTTGTCCGGCTTGCGGAGTCGTTTGTGAAGGCAGTTTCTTACATTCGATAACAGCCGAAGGAGTCGTTTGGTTCGGAGCGTATAGTTTCAGTGTATAAGTTTCTGCTTTTTCTATCGCTTCGTAGGGCTGATCGGCAGAAAGTGTGCAATAAGCTACGGCTTTACCGTTTTGATAACCCAGTGCGCCGCCTGCGTTGGCTGTCATATTGGTCATGTTGAATTCATCTTTGCCGATAGAGATCACCAGTTTTCCATTGCCCATCAATGCGTATACATCACCCGGAATCTGCTTCAGATCGATTTCTGTATATCCTGGCATATCTGCTGAAGCCTTGCCGACAGGAGTTGCAGGAGTTAAAGTAGCAGCAGGAGTAGTTGTCTGATCTGCTTCTGCAGTGGTAACTTTACCGCCCTGACCAATCACCAGCGGACCTGCAGCAGCAACGATAGACGGCTTCTGTGCTTCTTCTTCTTTTTTCTTTTTCTCAGACTTCGGACGAGTATCGGGAGCACCGAAGGCTACAGCTACATCCATAAAGATGTCATCGGCAAAGTCTACCGTTTTTCTGCGCCATTTAGCCAAGCCGCGTACCAGTTTGGTTTTAGCTTTGTTCAGTGCATATTCATCTGTAATCCATTCTTCTGCTTTGTATTTTTCTGTTTCGCGGTAGGTGAAACGGATTTTTTCCAGTTCTACCAAGCAACTGCCCGGTTTGCAGGTAACAGTGATCTGATAATTGACCCAAGTGCGGTCCAATGACAGGGCGCTGGAGTAAAATGTGATCCATTCTTCACCTACACCGGCGATGGTTCCTTGTGCTTCATCGCTGAAAACGACGCGGCTGTCCGGATTATTGTTTTCTTTCAGACGTTCGTTCATCCACTTCATGACAGTGTCGTAGATTTGCTTCTGACTCATTCCGGGAATCTGGAATTCCTTGGAAAATACTACTTTACCATCTACTACAGGAACAGCTCCCGCAAGGTATCTGGTATCATCTCTTTTTTCTTTGTGCGATTCGGCTCTCATTGCCATTGGCAGGCATGTGAGAAGCATGGTAAGAAACAGGATTGTTAACTTATTCATAATTATTATTGTGTTTATTTGGTTATTTCAAAACTTTCGCCCCGATGGGTGATGCTGACAAACCGGCATCCTGCATTTTCGGCAAAATCACGGAGGGCATTTCCGCCTTCGTAGTCTTCACTGAAGTGCATGGGTACAAATATAGTAGTTTTTATTTGTTCGATGAACTGTTTTGCACCTTTCATATAATCTTTTCCCATCCTGCGGTCCACTGGGAACAGCGCTAAATCGATCTTCGGTGCTTTTTCTTTTAAATATTTAACTTCTGCAAGGAAGTCTCCGTTGGCTTTTCGTATCTCCGCTTCGGTAGATTCTTCACTCCAGTGCCAGTTGTTCAGATCGCCTGCATGGAAGATGTTCCAGTCTTGCAGATTGATCAGGAACGAACTGCCGACATCGGTCGAGCCGAATGCTTCGATGCGGATCGTCTCGTCTTCGTAGGTTTCTCCTTTTTTAATATAGGTAGCGTCTTCGGGCTTTGCACGATGGCTTTTCAGAATATCTTTGGAGAAAATGTACCGGATGTCGGGATGCGCTTCTTTCCACGTCAGTATTTCACGGTTGAAGTGGTCGGGGTGAAAGTGAGTGGCCAATACATAGAGTTTACCCGGTCTTTGCAGGAGGTAGTCATGTACGATTCCCCGGTTATGTTCAGTTTCCGAAGAATCTTTGTAATAATCGATGATGACGGTCACACCTTCTGCTTCGATGGCAAAACCGCTATGATAAATATAATCCAGTGTCATGAGCTGATTATTTTTACAGTTGCAATATTACGTATTCTAGTTGGAGTTGGCAAGAAAAATCAGTGAAATCAGGGAGAAAGTCGATTGATTTCCCATTTTCCATCCGTCTTTAGGGTATACAGGAAGCGATCATGTAACCGGTTGGGGCGTCCTTGCCAAAACTCCATCCGGGTAGGAGTGACGGCATATCCGCCCCAGTTGTCAGGGCGTTCCACTTCTTTTCCCAGCCATCGGGCAGCTTCTTTGACGAAAGCGCGTATCAGTTGCATCCGGCTTGCGATAGGCTGGCTTTGTGGAGAGATACGTGCACCGATGCGGCTTTTATAAGGGCGCTTCCGGAAATATTCGTCTGATTCTTCCGGAGAAACTTTCGCGGCAGTACCTTCGATGTGTACTTGCCTTTCAAGTTCATGCCAGACAAAGGAAAGTGAAATGTATGGATTTTGTGCCAGTTGCCTTCCTTTACGGCTTTCGTAGTTGGTATAGAAGATAAACTTTCCGTCATGCAGTCCTTTCAGCAGTACGGTACGGGTCGAGGGTCTGCCTTCGGGAGATACGGTACCTACAATGACGGCGGTCGGTTCTTCTACGTTTGCGTCGATGGCTTCCTGTAGCCAGCGGCTGAAAAGTGAAAGCGGGTCGCAGGGAAGTTCGCTTTCCCTTAACCCGCTTTTGGTATATTCTTGCCGGATATCAGCTATATTCTTCATTCATTCAAGATTCATGATTTCTAATTCCAAATTTCTACATCGGTACTTCTATCAATAAGATATGTGAGTCCTTCAATGTTTCGAGTTCGAAACTTTTCGTATCGTAGATACCCATTCCGTCGCGACGTTTCAGCACTTCGCCGTCTACTACGATTTCTCCTTCAATCAGGAAAATGTATACGCCGCCATGACTTTGGTGCAAGTGATAGCCGAGTTTCTTTCCGGCTTCCACCTTTCCGATAGAAAACCAGGTGTCTTGTAGAAGTGAAGCGGGAGTACTGCCGTCGGGCGATACAATCACTGCCAGTTCGTTCGGTCGTTCCAGCTCTTTGATGCTAAAATCCTTGTAGACAGGATGTGTATTCCGCTCTCTCGGCATAATCCATATTTGCAGGAATTCTACCGGTTCTACAGGGCTGGCATTCACTTCACTGTGGAAAATACCCGTTCCGGCACTCATCGTCTGAATCTCTCCGACAGTGATGATACGGCTGTTTTTCTTGCTGTCACCATGTTGCAGATGTCCTTTCAATGGAATGGAGATAATCTCCATATTTTTATGCGGATGGGTTTGGAACCCTTCTCCGGGGGCGACTTTGTCGTCATTCAATACGCGGAGGGCACCGAAGTTTATACGGTCAGAATCGAAGTATTCGTCGAAACTGAAGGTATGGTAACTATCCAGCCAGTCATATTGGGAATGTCCTCTTGTATCTGCTTTATGTATTACTTTCTTCATAATTTTCTCCTTTTCTAATTGTTTATATACTTCTGTAACAAGGGAAGTCAGGTAAAGGTTCTATCTCTTCACTTCATTTAGCAAAGGCTTGTGGTTGATGAAATCCTTGATATTCTGAAGTGTGGTCATGGCGATATTTCCCATTGCTTCACGTGTGAAAAAGGCTTGATGCGAAGTGACAATCACATTGTTAAATGAGAGCAGACGGGCAAGCACGTCGTCGTCGATGATGCGGTCGGACTGGTCTTCGTAGAAATATTCGCTTTCTTCCTCGTACACATCCAATCCGGCAGAACCGATTTTCTTGTTTTTTAAGCCTTCGATCAGGGCATTGGTGTGAATCAATTGTCCACGACCGGTATTGATGATCATGACTCCGTCTTTCATTTTGCTGATGGAGTAGTCATTGATCAGATATTTGGTGGCTTCGGTAAGCGGGCAATGTAGGGAAATAATGTCGGAACTATGGTACAATTCGTCCAGAGAAGTATAAACGATTTGTTCTTCCCTGGCAAAGTTGTAGTCGGGATAAAGGTCATAAGCCAGTATATTCATTCCGAATCCCTTTAAGATATGAATCAGAATTTTGGCGATTTTTCCTGTACCGATGATACCTGCCGTCTTACCGTGCATGTCGAATCCCATCAGACCGTGAAGGGAAAAGTTTCCGTCTTTTGTACGCCACGAAGCGCGTGGAATCTTTCGGTTGAGAGAGAGCATGAGTGCTACGGTATATTCGGCAACGGCATAAGGCGAATATGCAGGAACCCGTACAACGGTGATTCCGGCAGTGGCGGCAGCGTTCAGGTCTACATTATTGAATCCTGCACATCGGAGTGCCAGCAGTTTTACTCCGTTGGCTGCCATAGCATGAATGACTTCTGCATCGGCCGTATCGTTGACAAAGATACAGACCGCATCTACTCCTTGCGTCAATAGCACGTTATTCTTATTCAGATGTCCTTTATAATAACGGAATTCAAATCCGAACTCTTTGTTTTTATCGTTGAAAGAAGCTTCGTCATAAGGCTTTGTTCCGAAAAATGCAATTGTATAGGCCATAATATTTTCTGTTTTTATTCTTATTAATAAACGTAAAAACAGGGTGGTTTGTTTATCTTTACCTCCGCTCTGAATGTGAATTGTTTCATTAGAAACAGTTTTTATTTTCAATCAAAATGAGCTGGTAAACGAAAATAAGTGCACAAACATACGTCTCGTGTGCAGGAATATTGTATCTTTGCGCCCGAATTAATTTAAAAAAGATTTAGATGAGAAAAAATTTCTTGATTGGATTTGTAATGTTAATCGTTTCAATTCCAACTTTTGCCGGAGATTATCTAACTAATACGAATCAGAATGCTGCTTTCTTGCGCATGATAGCCCGCGGCGCTTCCATTGATATTGATGGAGTTTATAGTAATCCTGCCGGACTGGCATTCCTTCCCCAAAACGGTTTACAGGTAGCACTGACTATTCAGAGTGCATATCAGACTCGTGATATTGCTGCTACAAGTCCTTTGTGGACTATGGATGGACAGACTTCCGTGCGCAATTATGAAGGAAAAGCTTCGGCTCCCGTTATCCCTTCTGTACATGCTGTATATAAGAATGGTGACTGGGCATTTTCCGGTAGTTTCGCTATCGTTGGTGGTGGTGGAAAAGCTTCTTTCAATACAGGTTTGCCTATGTTTGATGCAGCTGCTATCGGCTTGGTAAATTCTACAAGTGATATGTTGAAACCTAATATGTACAATATCAATTCAGCCATGGAAGGTCGTCAATATATTTATGGTTTGCAGTTAGGGGCAAGCTATAAGATTAATGAACACTTTTCAGTTTTTGCCGGAGCCCGTATGAATTACTTTACAGGTGGATATAAAGGTTTTCTGAATATTGCCTTGAAAGAAGGAGTAGCAGGACAGATCGGTGCTGCTATAGTACAACAAATTATGGGGGCTAATCCTAATTTGAGTTTAGAACAGGCACAGCAGATTGCACAAGAACAATCTGCACCTATGCTTCAGAAACTGAATGATACGAAGCTTGAACTGGATTGTGACCAGACAGGTTGGGGATTGACGCCGATTATCGGTGTAGACGCTAAGTTCGGTAAGTTGAATTTGGCTGCGAAGTATGAGTTCAAAGCTAATATGAATATTGAGAACAATACACATAAATTGGAATTTCCGGATGCTGCTGCTGCCTATATGGCACCTTATCAGCATGGTGTGAATACTCCAAGTGACCTCCCTTCTATGTTATCTGTAGCAGCAAGTTATGAATTCTTGCCTTCTCTTCGTGCTTCAGTAGAGTATCATTTCTTTGATGACAAGAATGCAGGTATGGCTGATAACAAGCAGAAGACATTGAAACATGGAACACACGAATACCTGGCTGGTGTAGAATGGGATATAAACAAAATATTCACAGTCAGTGGTGGTTATCAGAAAACTGATTATGGATTGAGCGATGCTTTCCAGACAGACACAAGTTTCTCTTGTGATTCTTATTCAGTCGGTTTGGGCGGTCGTATTAATCTTAGTAAGGCGTTAAGTTTAGATGTTGCTTATTTCTGGACTACCTACAGCGATTATACCAAAGAAAATCCACGTGGCTTGGATGGGGCTATGGCTTCAATGGATAAAGATGTTTATAGTCGTACAAACAAAGTGTTTGGTGTAAGTGTAAACTATAAGTTCTAATATTAATCCGCTACGATTTTATATTAAAGAAGCCGTCTCGAACATTGTTCAGAGGCGGCTTCTCATATTATATATACCTAATATTATATATGTATATGTAATAGATTAGAAAGAATATTGTACCAGCATATTCAACCGATTGGCATGGCGGGTAGAAGAGTTGAAATCAGTGCGCCATCCTCTCAGATATTCAACACCTACTTGCATATTGCTAGTCACATTCCAGAAAGCATTTGCTACGAAATACTGTCCTTTTCGGTATGCTTCCGGATTATCGCTCGGATAGTTGTTTTCAGAGTAAAGTCTGGATAAGCTGTATGTACCGGATACAAAGATATTCGGGCAAATATTATATTGCAACCCCGCATACCAGCCCAGCATCGGAAGAACCTGCATCTTGCCTTCATTATCCGGATCGGGAACGATGTCCACATTCAGATTACTTAAGTCGTTCAGATAAGAACCAATTCCTTTTCCATAATTAAACTGTCCGAACACTTGCCACTTCTTGGTTACATTAAAGGTGGTAGATGCTTGCAGGCCAAATCCGGTAGTCGAAAAAGCCTTGTCGTGCACATTACTTGAATAAGTCATGCTGCGTACGATTGCACCCAACTTAATATGACTGTTACTATTCCAGTTATACTGTGCAGAAGCTGCAAAATCCGGCATTCGTTGCGTGTTGATAGATACATCGCTATTCGTTGTACCGTCTACCGAAGGCATTTCCATGGCAACGCCGAATCTCCAGTTTTTCAGTTTATCGCACATATAACTCAGTTGAGTGGTACGATAGAAAGCGGAACCGTTCGGACCGGCGAAGTCAATTGTTGCAGGCAGAGCCGAAAGGTCCATGAATGAACCGTAGCTGTATCCGATGGTAAATCCTAAGAACTGCGCATACGCATTTTGAAGTTCAAACGTCTTCCCATCTCCACGGAAGTTTCCGGCGGTATACACCACGAAGTCGCCCAGATGCTTGGTTCGTCCTACCAATTTCAGGAATAGGGTAGAAGTGGTGATGTCCATCTGAAATTGATTCTTGGCAAAATTTCCCTTTCCGGGCTGTCCGATCAATGCCGGATAGAAATCCACATCGTCAACGATGCCGTTGAAATCATACTCTGCCGTCGCACGTACGTAGCCACCGATACCAAGGGCGAATTTTCCTTTCTGATCCGTCAGAAGGAAGCGGGGAGCATTCGGGTCGTGAAAACGCATCTGAGAGCGGTCGTTCATGATTCGGATGATTTCATCTCCGGCCTTGTCCCTGGAGACGAACATGATGGAATTCGGTTCCTCATCCTCGATGACTACTTTCTTTTGCGCATGAGCACAGACGGGGAAAATTCCGATCCCCAGTAGCATAGCTACCATTTTAAAGCTTGTTTTCATTATCAGTTAAGTTTTAGGTGAATGCCCAATGAACAACTAAAAAAAGAAATGGTTGAGAGGGGCTAAGGAAAAATTGCCAAACTTATCGGAAGAATTGCTATTTATAATCGTTCTAAAAAAGCGGATCTTTGTATCGTACTAATTAGATAAATAAAATACGAGAATGGAAAAAGTAGATTTTACTCAAGGAATATTGGCGATGGAGTCAGACCTGCATCGTTTCGCATATAAGTTGACTTCAGACCGTGATTCTGCCAACGACTTAGTTCAGGATTGTGTATTGCAGGCATTGGATAATCATGAGAAATTTACGCATGCCAAGAATCTGAAAGGATGGATGTTTACCATCATGCGTAATATCTTTGTCAACAACTACCGGCGCACGGTCCGTGAAATGAATTTGATTGATGATACCTATTCCATCAATCAGCAAAGTTTGATAGAAGATGAAGAAGGCGACCGTTTCGAGTTTGCTTATGACATGAAGCAGCTGTATAGAGTGATCCATTCCATCCCCGAAGATATGAAAGTTCCTTTCCAGATGTTTGTAGCTGGATTTAAATACAGGGAAATTGCCGAAAAATTAGGATTGCCGATGGGGACGGTAAAGAGCCGACTTTTCTTTATCCGCAAGCGTCTGAAAGAAGAATTGAAAGACTTCTCCTGATGCAACTTTCTAATTGAGTGATGTGTTTTAAGGTCAAAGTGAAGCCTTCCTGTCAAAATACGACGAATGACAGGAAGGCTTATTTAATTTGAAATATTCTTCCGAAATACTTGGTTTATAAAATAAACCTATTTATATTTGCATCGAGTAAGAGAGATGCGCAGCTCCTTACTTTTTTTAATCCATATATAGTTTATAAAATAAACTAATTAAATCGTATCAACTAATTGATTGGAGGAAAGTAAAAGATGAAACGCTTGTTATTCATTGCTTTAGGGATTATTTGTTACCACGTTGTTACTTTTGCACAAGAAGTAAAAGTAGAAGTGCGGGGTATTCGTAGTGCAAAAGGCGCTATTATGGTCATGGCACAACAGGATTCGGAATCGAAGCCGGTATATGCGATGGCTACTGCTGTTAAAGATACAGTGACTGTTGTTCTAAAAGATGTTCCATGGGAAAAGTTTTTAATCTCTCTTTTCCATGATGAGAACGGAAACTGGGAATTGGACATGAATGAACAGGGAATACCGGTAGAAGGGTATGCCCGGGAAAAATGCAAGAAAGAGGCGGATGCTTCGGCTACCGTTAAAATGAAGATGTATTATCCGGTAAATGACTAACAGTATGCGATACCTGATATTTCTGATATTGGCCGGCTTTACCGGAGTTACTGCTTGGAGGCAGACTTCGACGACTGCTCGGCCGATGGCTGTGAATGATACTCTGACAGAAGATTCCACTTATGTGTTGCAGGAAGTGGTGGTACGGACAAGTCCTGTGAAACGGAAGGCAGACCGTTTTATCCTGTCCGTCCCTCCTGCACAGAACAAAGACGGAGTCGAACTCCTTCAACAAGCGCCCGGAGTATGGTTGTCCGACGAGCGGATTTCCATCAATGGTTCTTCCGGCACGAAGGTGTTTGTAGATAATAGGGAGATAAAACTTACCGGAGAGATGCTGATAGGCTATCTCCGTTCTTTGAAATCGGACGATATTGCCCGCGTTGAAGTGCTTCCAATGGCGGGAGCCGATAAGGATGCCGATGCTCAGGGAGGTGCTATACATATTATAATGAGACGTTATATGGACAAAGGATTTCAGGGAAATCTTTCTATGAATGCTTCTTTTGCCTCTTTCTTGCAATCTTATCAGCCTAGCGGTAGCTTGAATTATCATAGTGGGAAGTGGGATACCTATGGATTTGCTTCCGGTACTTTGGTTCCTCAGAATAAAGGAGATTTGTATGTTACCCGTGATTATGTAGCGGGAGATAAAGGTTTTTCCAGTCTGGCCCGTATGAAGCAGCCTTCGCGTTACGGGACGATTCGGATGGGAACAGTTTATACGATGGACTCTTCCAATAGTCTGGGAGTAGAGCTGGAGTATGTTCGTCGCGGATACATCTGGCCGTCTCAGAGTTACTCTACTCTGTCGGTAGGACCGTTGGATATGGAAAGTCAGGGTGTGTATCGTCAGAAAGAGACTTACAATATGTATACAGCTACTGCCAACTATATACATAAACTGGATAAGGACGGTTCGGTGCTGAAGCTTGTCACCGACTATATCTCTAAAGATCTGCATGGCAGAAATCAGTATCAAATTTTTCAGGAGATAGGTGCTCTAAATAAAGATACCGTTTACCGTTCCCGCTCTAATGCCACTTATCAGATCGCAACTGCCGATCTGTCGTGGAAACAACAGTTACATAAGAAATCGTTTTTCCAGATAGGAATGAAATATACCTATACGGGAATGAAAGATGATGCCTGTTACGAAGGGCTGGAGCCTGACGAAAGTTGGAAGCCCAATGTTGCTTATGGATATGAACTCGATTATCACGAGAATATCGGTGCTTTATACGGAACTTATTCTCTGGATATGAAAAGAGGATCTGTTCATATTGGACTTCGGGGAGAATATACGCAAACCTCCAATGAAACAGAACGTCGGACGAGAAAATACTGGGATTGGTTTCCACATATCGATGGAAATTTCTATTTTGATGAAATTCACAAGTGGATGCTTATCGGTCAGTATGGACGCTATATAGAACGTCCGACTTTTTCGGCTCTCAACCCGAACCGGATTCAGACTTCCGAATACAGTTATCTGATAGGCAACCCGATGTTGCGTCCTACTTATATTAATAAATTCAGTATTACGCTGGTCTATAACTTCCGGTATACATTGACTGTTGGCGGCAATTTGCACCATGATCTGATCCGTCAGTTTGGTAAAGAAGATGCGGAGAATTCGGATATATCATATGTCATCAATGAGAATCACAATCGTGAGAACCATTGGTTCGTAGCCATCACTGCTCCCTGGCAGCCGCTCAATTGGCTGAATCTGAATGCCAGCTTTATCGGAGTGAGGCAAGATATCCGCATGTATCGGGAGGACGATTACTTTGGGCACTTCCTTTATTTCGCCAATGCTAATGCTACGGTCCTTTTACCGTCAGACTATTCGTTGGAAGCACAATATAATGGAGTTAGCCGGTTGTATTCCGGTAATAGCGGGATCGATCCTCGTCATACATTCAACCTGCACCTCCGCAAAAAATGGAAAGACGGGCGTTGTGTAGCTACTTTGGGGGTAGACAATATCTTCAACCGATATAATTCTTATTTCAGCAATGTACCGAGTTATTCATCTCAAAATCGTTTTGAACTGGCTTCGAGCGGAAGACTGATGAAACTCACATTTACCTGGAATTTCAATCATGGAAAGAAATCGGGTGCGGTGACTGTAGAAAAAAAATCGGCAAGTGAAAGAAGCCGTATCGAAGGAAAATAGACAAGGATTTTTGGTTTATTACGTAAACAATATTATTTTTGAAACAAAATTGATAGAATATGGAAGACAAGAGAATTTCAGAGAAAGAGAGTTTGGAACTGATTGCCCGCATGATTCGGGAGACGCAGGACAATACAGCCCGTTATGCAGCCTACCCATTATTGATATGGGGATATACTACTGTGGCTATATCACTTGTGGTATGGTACTTTTATTTGCAGACGGGAGTGTGGCAGATCAATTTTCTCTGGTTTGCTTTGCCTGTCATTGCCGGACCGCTGACTATCTTTTTTAATAGGAAAGACAAGAATAAGGGAGCAAAAAATTACATAGACCGGGTGACTGGTCAGATATGGGCTGTGTTTGGAGTAGTAGGTTTTTGTCTGTCTTGCATGGCATTTGTTGTCCGTATTGATATTCTGTTTGTAATTTCCTTATTGATGGGGATGGGGGCTACTCTTACGGGGTTGGTATGTAAGTACAAGCCGCTTAGTATAGCAGGGATGACTGGTATCGCCCTTTCTTTTTCCATGCTTTTTATTCATGGAAGCGGGGTATATCTGGTGTTTGCTGCCATCTTTATAGTGATGATGATTGTCCCCGGACATATTATGAATAAACAGATGAAGAAGCAATGTTTAAAGAACTGAATCCTATCTTGCATTCACAGCTTCGCTTGGCTATAATGTCGATTCTGCTGACGGTGGAGGAGGCTGAGTTCGTCTACTTGAAAGAGAAGACCCAGTCGACAGCGGGAAACCTCAGTGTGCAGTTGGATAAGCTGAGTGAAGCCGGATATATCGAGGTGGAAAAAAGCTTTGTAGGCAAAAGGCCGCGTACTGCCTGCCGGATCACTGCCGGAGGCAGGAAAGCGATGGAGGAATATGTGGAGACGCTGAAGGAGTATCTTTCGGGGTTGTAGTTCATGCCCCGAATAAAGTTATCGGATAACTTTGCCTTCTCGCTTTTTTCTTCTACCTTTGCACCCCGAAACAAGTAAAAAGATGTATGATGCCGTGAATAGCGGTCGTGTATTCTAGAACACCACGTAAAAAACAGGAGTTATGAAAGAAAAAGTATCAGTACCTTTTATGTTGCTGGGCATTCTCTTCAATGTATGCCTCATTGCAGCCAATCTTCTTGAAACGAAAGTAATTCAGGTCGGCAGCCTGACTGTCACAGCCGGATTATTGGTTTTTCCTATTTCTTATATCATTAATGATTGTATCGCCGAAGTTTGGGGATTCAAGAAAGCACGTCTTATTATCTGGAGTGGTTTTGCCATGAACTTCTTTGTGGTAGGGCTTGGCTTGATAGCTGTTGCGATACCTGCTGCTCCGTTCTGGGAAGGCGAAGAGCATTTCGATTTTGTATTCGGTATGGCTCCCCGCATCGTAGCAGCCAGTTTGATGGCTTTCCTTGTCGGTTCATTCCTGAATGCGTATGTGATGAGTAAGATGAAGATTGCCAGTCAGGGGCGGAACTTCTCTGCCCGGGCTATTCTCTCAACGATTGTCGGCGAGACTGCCGATTCGTTGATTTTCTTCCCGATAGCTTTCGGAGGCATCATTGCCTGGAAAGAACTGCTTATCATGATGGGACTTCAGATTGTCCTGAAATCGATGTACGAAGTAATCATCCTGCCGGTGACTATCCGTGTGGTGAAAGTGATTAAGAAGGTAGACGGCAGTGACGTGTACGATACTAATATTTCTTATAACGTACTGAAAGTCAAAGATATTTAATGAAACGACTTCTTCCGGCCTGCTTCGAGGGCTGAGAATATAAAGAGAATTTTATGATGAACAGAGAGACTGCATTGGTTGTGTTCAGTGGCGGACAGGATTCTACCACTTGCCTCTTTTGGGCGAAACGCAACTTTAAAAAAGTGTACGCTTTGAGTTTCCTTTATGGTCAGAAGCACCAGAAAGAAGTGGAACTCGCCAGAGAAATAGCCCGAAAGGCAGAAGTGGAATTTGATGTGATGGATGTGTCTTTCATAGGAACATTGGGACATAATTCGTTGACTGACACCACGATGGCAATGGATCAGGAAAAGCCCGCAGGCAGCGTCCCCAATACTTTTGTTCCGGGACGTAATCTGTTTTTCCTGAGTATTGCTGCGGTATATGCCCGCGAACGTGGCATCAACCATTTGGTGACGGGAGTTTCTCAGACTGACTTTAGCGGCTATCCCGATTGCCGGGACGCGTTTATTAAGTCTTTGAATGTGACATTAAACCTGGCAATGGATGAACAATTCGTGATTCATACCCCTCTGATGTGGATTGATAAAGCAGAAACTTGGGCTTTGGCAGATGAATTGGGAGTACTGGATTTGATCCGTAACGAGACTTTGACATGCTATAATGGCATTCAGGGGGATGGTTGTGGGCATTGTCCCGCCTGTACGCTGCGTCGTGAAGGACTGGAGAAGTATTTAAAAAAGAAGAATCAATAATATCTCTACATAGAGACTAAAAACGTGTTTTTTATTGTCACTTGTCACTTTTGAAGATTAACTCCTTGATTACGAATGAATAAAGGGTGATAATAGATGGTGATAATAGGGTGATAATAACCGATAAATGCTTTTTTATTGTCACCTTTATTGTTGCTGACAGCTGCTTGCCATTCTATTATTGGTGTTCGTTTCATTTCGGGATGTGCAAGGGTAAAGAAGTCATTGCCGGTTGTTTCAAGAAGTTTCAAGCGGTTGAAACTTTGGTTCCATAGGTTTGAAACCTTAGTTCCATAGGCTTGAAACTTTAGTTTCTATTACTTGAAACCATAGTTTCATACGCTCGAAACTTTTAGTTTCAAGGCTTTGAAACTAGAGTTCCATCATAGTGAAACACTTCATTCCTTTATAGGAAACGACTAAAAGCAACGGTCGTTTTGATAATAGGAGTACCGGATGATAATAGGAATACCGGATGGTGAAAGATGAAAGATCGGTGAAAGATTGCAATAATCAATCTTTCACCGCTGAACCATCGATGGATAAGCCGTTTCAGAGAATATGGTGACAGGTGAAAGATGTTTTGCGTTTTTTTCTATATGAAGAGAGTTTAAAACTATATTAAACAATGGCTGAATTAAAAGACCAACTTTCCTTATTAGGAAGAAAAACGGAGTATAAACAAGACTATGCTCCTGAAGTATTGGAGGCTTTCGATAATAAGCATCCGGAAAATGATTACTGGGTACGTTTCAACTGTCCCGAATTTACAAGCCTGTGCCCCATAACCGGACAACCTGACTTTGCAGAAATACGTATCAGCTACATCCCCGACATTAAGATGGTGGAAAGCAAGAGTTTGAAACTTTATCTGTTCAGCTTCCGTAATCATGGTGCATTTCATGAAGACTGTGTGAACATCATCATGAAAGATTTGATAAAACTGATGAATCCCAAATATATCGAGGTTACGGGTATCTTTACTCCACGTGGCGGTATTTCGATTTATCCGTATGCCAATTATGGCCGTCCGGGAACGAAGTTCGAACAGATGGCAGAGCACCGGTTGATGAATCGGGAATAACCAGATATAAAAATAATAATACGAGCAGAATATGACTCATAATATACCTATTGAATTGCAGAGATACGTGCAGGAAAGGATTATCCCGCAATATGCCGGCTTTGATAAAGCACATCAGATTGACCATGCAGAAAAAGTGATCGAAGAAAGTCTGAAGCTGGCTCTTCATTATGAAGTCGATTCTGCAATGGTTTATACGGTTGCCGCTTATCACGACTTGGGTTTATGCGAGGGACGTGAATTTCATCATATCGTTTCGGGCAAAATATTGTTGGCGGATGAAACTTTGCGTCAGTGGTTTACCGATGAACAAATGCTGCAGATGAAGGAAGCGATAGAGGATCATCGTGCCTCCAACCGAGATGCTCCGCGAAGTATCTACGGGAAAATAGTGGCTGAGGCAGACCGGATTATTGATCCGGAAGTAACACTGCGGCGTACCGTACAGTATGGTTTGTCTCATTATCCGGAGATGGATAAAGAGCAGCAGTATGAACGCTTCCGGAAACATCTTGCCGATAAATATGCAGAAGGAGGGTATCTGAAGTTATGGATACCCCAGTCTGATAATGCCGGACGGTTGGCGGAGTTGCGTCAGTTGATGGAGAATGAGGAAGAACTGCGGACCGTATTTGATAAATTAT
This sequence comes from Bacteroides sp. B1-V-101, assembly GCF_023656585.1. Taxonomy (NCBI): domain Bacteria; kingdom Pseudomonadati; phylum Bacteroidota; class Bacteroidia; order Bacteroidales; family Bacteroidaceae; genus Bacteroides; species Bacteroides sp. B1-V-101. The sequence goes on from NZ_JAMOKH010000001.1 coordinate 265,900, forward strand.
ATTTAGCGGAAAACTCAGCAGGATAAGGAGAGTTTGCTGTTGAATGGAGGCATGTTATTCATGATGATACGGCCCTCCATTCAATATCGTCATCGCCCGATAAATCTGTTCCACGAAGATCAGCCGTATCATCTGATGTGAAAACGTCATCTTCGACATTGAAATCTTTTCATTAGCTACCTGATACACCTTCTCCGAAAATCCGTAAGGACCACCGATGATAAATACCAACCGCTTATTCACTGTATTCATCTTCCGCTTCATGTAATCGGCAAATTCGAGTGAACGCATTTCCTTCCCGTGCTCATCGAGCAGTACGATCACATCCCCCGGTTGCAACGCTTTCAATATCAGTTCCCCTTCTTTCTCCTTCTGCTGTTCCATCGAAAGGCTCTTGGTGTTCTTCAGTTCGGGGATCACTTCCATATCAAAAGTGATGAAGCGTTTGGTACGCTGAATATAGTCATTAATAGCTGTAATATAGTGTTGTTCTACGGTTCGTCCAACGACGAGCAAAGTTGTTTTCATGCGTCTGATATTCTGATTCGAGCACAAAAATAGGCATTTTTTATGTTATTCTGCAATTAATGCTTACCTTTGCCTATCATTAGTTGAAAGTTTAAGCCTTTAAACTTCAACCCAAAAGCTTGGATTTATGAAGAAACGAGTGCTTTTAGGAATGGCCTCTTTGCTTCTTTCTGTCTCATTGCTGATGGCGCAGGAGATACCGGCAGGAGTGATTACGGCATTTAAGCGGGGAAGCTCGCAGGAACTGAGTAAGTATATGGGAGACAAGGTAAACCTTGTTCTCCAAGGCAGCTCGGCAAACGTTGACAAGAAGAAAGCAACAGCAATGATGCAAGAGTTTTTCACGGAAAACAAGGTCAACGCATTTGACGTGAATCATCAGGGAAAACGGGATGAATCCAGTTTTGTCATAGGTACGCTGACGACTACAAAAGGGAAATTCCGTGTGAACTGCTTCCTGAAAAAAGTGCAGACTCAATATTTAATACACCAAATAAGAATTGACAAGATCAATGAATAAGGAAAAAGAACTGATCGACAAACTGATCGATCTTGCTTTTGCAGAAGATATAGGTGATGGTGACCATACCACCCTTTCGTGTATTCCCGCTACTGCAATGGGAAAATCAAAACTACTGATCAAAGAAGCCGGTGTACTGGCCGGAATCGAAGTTGCCAAAGAAATCTTCAACCGTTTCGACCCCTCCATGAAAGTGGAAGTGTTTATCAATGACGGTACTGAAGTGAAACCGGGCGACGTAGCTATGATCGTAGAAGGAAAAGTACAATCCTTGCTCCAGACCGAACGCCTGATGCTGAACGTCATGCAGCGTATGAGCGGTATCGCAACCATGACCCGCAAGTATGCAAAGGTACTGGAAGGCACTCACACCCGCGTGCTGGATACCCGCAAGACAACTCCGGGAATGCGTATCCTCGAAAAGATGGCAGTCAAAATCGGTGGCGGTGTAAACCATCGTATCGGTCTGTTCGACATGATTCTGCTGAAAGACAATCACGTGGATTTTGCTGGAGGCATCGACAAAGCGATCAACCGTGCCAAGGATTACTGCAAGGAAAAGGGCAAGGACCTGAAGATTGAAATCGAAGTACGCAACTTCGACGAATTGCAGCAAGTGCTTGACTTGGGTGGCGTAGACCGCATCATGTTCGACAACTTTACACCCGAAATGACTAAGAAGGCAGTCGATATGGTAGCCGGCAAATACGAAACAGAATCTTCCGGCGGTATCACTTTCGATACCCTTCGCGACTATGCCGAATGTGGCGTAGACTTTATCTCTGTAGGAGCTCTGACTCATTCGGTGAAAGGACTTGACATGAGTTTCAAAGCATGCTGAATCTATAAGTGATGAACTGATAATAAATAAACGGTGAACAGTGCTGTTGCTATCGTGCTGCAGCTGTTCACCGTTTATTATTTACGAATCATCATTTCTTTAACTTCTTTTAGCAAAACTCTTTGCAGCATTCCTCAAATACTTGCGTCTAAAGGATAAAAACGGCGCAGACATACGTTCGATTTAAAAAAGACAATTGGCATTGGAAAACGAGATAGAACTGATAAAGGGCTGTCGGGCAGGACAGGATTCAGCCCGAAAGGAACTTTACACCCTCTATGCCAAACAAATGTTGGCGGTATGCTACCGCTATACGGGCGATATGGATGCGGCGCACGATGTACTGCATGACGGTTTCATCAAGATTTTTACCAACTTCTCGTTCCGGGGTGAATCCTCGCTTTGTACGTGGATCACACGGGTGATGGTGACACAGTCACTGGACTATCTGAGACGGGAGAAACGAGTCAATCAGTTGGTAGTGCATGAAGAGCAGCTTCCCGACATACCGGATATTTCGTCGTCGGGAGGAGGAGCAGGGATCTCCGAAGAACAATTAATGGCGTTTGTCGCCGAATTGCCGGATGGTTGCCGAACCGTTTTCAACCTTTATGTGTTTGAAGAGAAATCGCACAAGGAGATAGCCGGGATGCTTCACATTAAAGAACATTCGTCTACTTCGCAGTTACACAGAGCCAAGTATTTGTTAGCAAAAAGAATAAAAGAATATAGAAATCATGAAGAAAGAAAATGATGAAATAACCGATCTGTTTCGCACTCGTCTCGCTGATGCCGGGATGACTGTTCGGGATGGCTTTTGGGAAGAGCTTTCGCAGGATATCCCTGTGGCTTGCCAGCATCGCCGTCGGTTGATATTCTTCCGTGTGGCAGCGGCAGCATCTGTGTTGCTGGTATTGGCTGCATCCTCAGCTACTTTCTGGTATCTCTCTCCGAAAGAAGAGATGGAGGAGGCGTTTACCAAAATCGTGGTGGCGAACAGCGGAAGAATGGATGGAGATGGTGTACGCGCTAATCAGTTGCCGACGGCAATGGAACCTGTATTGCCGAAACCGGCACCTAAATCATTTGGATTATTATCGCAGTATCCGGAAGAGGGAGACTCGGTTTCCATTTCCTTCTCCATGTCTTTCTCTTTCTCGGCAACTACCACCACGGGAAATGGCAACCGATATGGCAACCAAGGTCGCAACGGTTATTGGCAGGCGAATAATGGTAACACAGAACCATCCGCCGCACAAGAAGAAAAATATACTACCGGTACACCTGCTCCGGTGGAAAACGTAAAAAAACATCGCTGGGCTCTGAAAGCGCAGATGGGGACGGCACTTCCGGCAGAGGACGGTGCCTACAAGATGCCGATCTCCGCAGGAGTCACTGTAGAGAGGAAACTGAATGACTATCTCGGAATAGAGACCGGACTGCTTTATTCGAATCTGCGCTCGGAAGGACAGCACCTGCATTATCTGGGCATCCCGTTGAAAGCGAATATTACCTTGATGGATACAAAGAAAATCGACCTCTACGCTACGGTAGGCGGAGTGGCGGACAAATGTATAGCCGGTGCGCCGGACAACAGTTTTAAAGAAGAACCTATCCAACTGGCAGTTACTGCCGGTATCGGAATCACTTACAAAATTAATGACCGATTGGCGGTTTTTGCCGAGCCGGGTGTTTCCCATCATTTCAAGACGGATTCGAAACTGGCTACGGTACGCACGAAACGGCCGACTAATTTTAATTTACTTTGCGGACTTCGCATGACGTATTAATCCTTATGAAAATGAAAAAAACACTTATGATGCTGTGGATGGCTGTTAGCCTGATGGTATCCCTGGTGGGATGCAGCAGCGAAGAAATGGACTATGAGAATCCCGATGTAACCGTTTTTGTGAAACAGCTGAAAGCGGGTACCTATAATATGAAGAATGAAAAAGGGGTCGTGGAAGTTCCTCATTTCACTGAAGAGGACATTCCCGAACTATTGAAATATGCGGAAGATCTGACTATTATTCCTTCTTTCCCGTCAGTCTACAATACGAATAACGGTAAAATCCGTTTAGGTGAATGTATGCTTTGGGTGATAGAATCGATCCGTCAGGGAACAGCCCCGTCGTTAGGTTGCAGGATGGTACTGGCGAATGCCGAAAATTACGAAGCCATCTATTTCCTGACCGACGACGAAGTGCTCGACGCGGCAGCCTGCTATCGTCGATGGTGGGAAGGGCGGAAATATCCGAAGACGACCTGGACGATTGATCCGTGCTATGACGAGCCGCTTTGTGGCTCAGGATACCGATGGTGGTAAAAAAAGAAAAATCCTTCGGGGCATAAAAACTAAAAAACATGAGGCAACGTTTATTTGTATCAGCAGTCTTTGTACTGCTGACAGGGGCGTGCTATGCCCAATGGACGAAGGAAGATTCTCTGCGATTGAAGAAATCACTGAAGGAGGGCGAAGAGCTGAAGCTGAATAAGGAAGCCGTCAGACAGATTGATTTGAATGCAGGAGCAGCCAATCCGCGTGTGTATGAGGAGAAACGATGGATGCGTTTTGATGAGTCGCTTCCGCGTGTGATTTCTCCTTCTGCTGTGGTCGAATCGGATACTTTGTACGATAAACGGAGGATAACAGGTGGGAAACTTCCTCTTCAAATGCTTGAAGTGTACAAGCCTGTTTATGCTCACTTGCCATTGGATACATTGAAAATTGCGATGGAGTTTAAGCTCCCTCCCCCCGAAGGAATATCTTTAGGGAATGGAGTAAGAGTGAACGGAGGTACGTTTAGCGGTTTGGATTTACTGCAGGTCTTTACGAGAGAGTTCTGGCAGTTCAGGAAGAAACGAATGCGCACACGTACGATGGGGGTACTTGAGGAATATAGAAAACAGAGGTAGAAAGATGAGTGAATTGATAAAACGTTTGATAACAGCTATGACACTGTGCTTGACAGCTTTGCTGGTACATGCGCAGGAATGGACGAAGGAGGATTCCTTGCGTCTGAGAAAGTTGCTGGACAGTGATCAGGAGCTGAATTTGAATCAGGATGCAGTCAGGCAGATTGATTTCGGCAGCGCTGTCGGTACTCCCCGCATGTCGGTGGAAAAGAAGTGGATGCTGCCCGATGAGTCGCTTCCCGAAGCATTGCCTAAACCGAAAGTGGTATTGAGTCTGATGCCCTATAAGGCAAATACTCCTTATAATTGGGACCCCGTTTTTCAGAAGAAAATAAGAATGGATAAGAATACCTGGCGTGGAGATCCGCATTACGAAATGCGTCATCAAAGGTCGTACAGCAACTGGGCGCATAATCCGATGGCGGGAGGAGTCCGCAAATCATTGGAGGAGATACGGGCGAGCGGGGTACGTTTCCGTCAGTTGAGCGAACGGGCGAATGGAATGATGGTTAATTCGGTAGTGATGGATAGCCCGATTCCTTTGTTTGGAGGCAGCGGCGTGTACATCAATGGAGGAACTATCGGAGGACTTGATCTGATGGCGGTTTTTACCAAAAACTTCTGGGATAAAAAAGGAAAAGAACGTCGGGAGCGTACGTTGGAAGTGTTGAGAACCTATGGCGATTCGACGACTGTACTGATCAATCGCCCCATTGAACAGATTGCCCGCTGAAACTGTTTTATTAAATATGGACATGTCTCATGTTTCATGTTATCAGATTAGCACATTGAAAAACGATTAATTTATGAACAGAATTACTTCTCTTTTCGGTATTCAGTATCCTATTATTCAAGGTGGCATGGTGTGGTGTAGCGGATGGCGTCTGGCTTCCGCAGTAAGTAATGCGGGAGGATTGGGACTGCTTGGCGCAGGCTCTATGCATCCGGAGACTCTTCGTGAACATATCCGGAAATGCCGTGCGGCTACAGACCGTCCCTTTGGAGTCAATATTCCCTTGATGTATCCTCAGATTGAAGAAATCATGGCGATTGTTGCCGAAGAGGGCGTCAAGATCGTTTTCACTTCTGCCGGAAATCCTAAAGCATGGACCGGATGGCTACACGAACGTGGTATTATCGTGGCTCATGTCGTTTCCTCTTCCCGTTTCGCGATGAAGTGTGAAGAGGCGGGAGTAGATGCGGTAGTCGCTGAAGGTTTCGAAGCCGGCGGACATAACGGGCGTGAGGAAACTACCACTTTCTGCTTGATTCCTGCGGTACGCAATGCGACCACTTTGCCTTTGATCGCTGCAGGAGGTATCGGTACGGGAGAAGGTATCTTTGCTGCCATGGTGCTGGGAGCAGAAGGGGTACAAATCGGTACTCGCTTTGCGTTGACGGATGAAAGTTCAGCCAGCCCGGTCTTCAAAGAATATTGTCTGGGTTTGGGAGAAGGAGATACTAAATTATTATTGAAGAAACTGGCTCCGACACGTTTAGTGCGGAATAATTTCCGGGATGCTGTGGAGAGGGCTGAGGATGGCGGTGCTTCTGCCGAAGAATTGCGGACTCTTCTTGGGAGAGGTCGTGCGAAGAAAGGTATCTTTGAAGGGGATCTGGAAGAAGGCGAACTGGAGATAGGGCAGGTGTCGGCTATTGTTTCCCGTCAGCAGTCAGTAGCGGAAGTCATGAATGAATTGGTGGAGGCTATGCAGCGGGCAGCGGAGAAGAAATATTGGTAAAAAAACAAGTTCCGAAGTAGCGGGTTTGGAAAACCTGACTACTTCAGAACTTTACTACTTCAGAAAGTTGGCTGCTTAATCAATTTATAGGTTTATATTTTCATATTTTAGATCGAATACATCCGCTACTGCTTTATATACCACTTTTCCTTCCACTACATTCAAGCCGAGTGCTAGTGCCGGGTCATCTTTACAAGCTTTTTTCCATCCTTTATTTGCTAAAGCAATGACATAAGGGAGAGTAGCATTGGTCAAAGCCAGCGTAGAAGTATAAGGTACAGCTCCCGGAATATTGGCTACGGCATAATGAACGATACCGTCTATCACATAGGTAGGCGCACTGTGGGTCGTGGGGTGTGACGTTTCGAAACATCCTCCCTGATCTATTGCTACATCCACAAGTACCGTACCGGGCTGCATCATTGCAAGCATATTTCGGGTAATCAGATGAGGCGCTTTATCCCCCGGAATCAGCACGGAACCGATGACCAGATCAACATCCGGCAATTCCTTTTTTATCCTTAATTCGGATGCGTACAGCGTCTTGACATTTTTCGGTAATGTCTCGCTGAGATAGCGCAGGCGTGACAGATTAATATCTGCAACTGTAACATCCGCACCCATTCCCGCAGCCATCTGCGCTGCATTACTTCCGACAATACCGCCTCCGAGAATCAATACTTTGGCAGGCTTCACACCGGGGACTCCTCCCAGAAGGATACCTTTTCCTCCTTGCGGCTTTTCCAAAAAGCGTACTCCTTCCTGAATGGACATGCGTCCGGCTACCTCACTCATAGGGATAAGCAGGGGTAATGAATGGTCTTCCTTTTCTACGGTTTCGTATGCCAGACAGATCGACTTATTGTCAATCATGGCAAGAGTCAGTTCCTTATCGGAAGCAAAATGGAAGTAAGTGAACAATAACTGTTCTTTTCTGATCAGATGGTATTCGGGCGCGATAGGCTCTTTAACCTTTACAATCATATCTGCTGTGGCATAGACATCTTCTATTGTCGGAAGCACCTGTGCACCGACGGACAGATATGCTTCATCCGGAAAACCACTATTGATACCTGCCGTATGCTGGATATATACTTGGTGACCTTGCTTCACAACTTCGGCAACTCCGGAAGGTGTCATGCCTACCCGGTTCTCGTTGTTCTTGATTTCTTTGGGTACTCCGATGATCATATTGTTATATATTAAAGGTTTAACATGGACCAATGTACGAAAAATCCCCTTACGTTGTTATTCGCAAGGGGATGTTTAAGAGCAGAATGCTTATATATAATTCGGTCAATTTAATAAACCCGGATTTGCAGCAATAGCACTTTGTGGAATGCGTAGTGTATAACGTGAATCATCTTGTTCTAATAGATAAGCTTGTCCGTTCAACACTTTTTCAATTCGTGGACGGGTGGTACGACGTAGATCGAACCAACGATGACCTTCGAAAGCAAGTTCAAGAGCCCGTTCTTCCAGAATTTCTTTAATTAAATCTACTTGATTCATAGCGTCCACAGCTTTTTTCTTTTCTGCATAACCTTCCGGAGTGTATCGCTTTTCCATCAATTGTAGCAGGCGGGTACGAGCTTCGGGCAATTTATTCATTTGTGCAGCTGCTTCGGCAGCGTTTAAATAAATTTCTCCTGTACGGAAAGTACAGTTATGCTCTGCTTTTCCGCTTTTTTTCGAGATGTACTTATCTCCACTTAAACTATAGTATTTGTTCCGGCGGAGATCCTTATTAGCATCATATTTTTCCATGAACGCAGGTATCAATATGGATGCTGAAGTAACGTCATCATTGAAAAACTCATAAGCAGTAATCATTTCTGCTGATGTATAATTATTGGGAAGTTTGGCTTCCGGATCATTGAGGTCTTCTAATGTGGATTTTTGAACTAATATGCGTTCTGCCGCATCATAGGCTTCTTTCCAGTTTCCCATGTACAGGCGTACACGTGATTCCATTGCATCCACAGATAGGGTGGAGAAGCGGTAAGCATATACGGCTTCCCATTCTTTTTGATGCATTAAGCCGCGGGCCGATTCTATGTCGGATAGAATAGCAGTATAGACCTCTTTTACGGTGTTTCGTGGCAGTACCACTTCTAGATCAAGGTCCCATTTTATGGGAATGGATTTGGTCTCTGGTGCTCCCTCTTTAGTATAAGGTTGTCCATATAGGTTAGCAAGAATAAAGTGCATGTAACCTCTTAATAAATAAGCTTCTCCAACGAGTTGATCAATGTCTTCCTGACTGCCTTCTTTTATATTATCTTTATTTGCTATTATAGCATTTGCATAATAAATCACACTATAATATACTGCCCAGCCAAATTCCCGGGTTCCATCTTTGGGACTCATATCATTCCACTTTTCAATCTCTGAGTAGAAATTTTGAGAATTACTGTTATCTGTTACCATAGCTATGTCTGTGCGAAATTCAGTGACGGATTTGTCGATGAGTTTTAGTCCGTAAGCGGTAGTCAGTAAAGCACGATATTCTGTTAGTGTAGTAGGGATTACTTGTCCTACAGGTTGAATATCCAGGTAGCTGTCACATGAAGATAGCAGGATGCTTCCTATGACAACCATTATGAAATATATTTTTTTGATCATATATATTTTTCTTGTTTAAAAGTTAAGACTTAGATTGAAAGTAACTGATTTAGGAACAGGTGTTGAATAAAGATTGCTCATTGACTCCGGATCCATGTAGTTTTTGTAACTGGAACCAAAAACAAAGAGATTTCGTGCTTCCAAACCTACAGTTGCTCCACCGATGTTTAGTTTATGCAGCCACTCGGAAGGAAAATGATAGGCCAGGCGTATGTTCTGTAAACGTATGTAACTTAACTTTTTGACCCATATATCCAGCGATTTGTAGAGATCTCTCCGAGTGCTGAATAAATAATAGTCAGCCGGATTAGTATTTAGGCTAGTTAATGCAGGAAACTTTCCATTTTTATTTTCTGGTGTCCATCTATCTAATATATCCCTATTCATATTGCGTCCCGGATCGGGATCTGCTATGTAATAAGTAGGATCTGTTTTTACATGTGCACCTAAGTTATAAGAGAAATTTAAGTTCAGTTCCCAGTTACGGTAATTAAATGTATTCATGAATCCTCCGGTGTAGGGAGCATCGGACGTTCCGGCATAACTATAAAAACCTCTCTCTGTTTCTTTATCTACGCCAATGCTGTATTCTCCGTCTAAATTTCCTTTGTCTGCCATTTGGAATAGTTCCTCAATAGTGACAGCTTCTCCATCTTTATTTTCAATGTATATCTGTCCTGTCTCTGATTTTATCCCTTTGGTTTTTAGGGTGAAAATAGCGCCAACCGGATACCCTTCCAGACTTGGAGTTACTTGATCCTTTTCAGTCATCACTTTCAAAACCTTATTTTGGTTGTATGCAAAGTTAAATGAAGTATACCATGAGAAATCTTTAGTTGCAATGTTACGTGTTTGCAAGTTTATTTCGATACCTTGATTCTTCATACTTGCCCAGTTGACAGCCATACTGGTAAATCCATTTTCCAATGGTAGCATTTTGTTACCAATGAGATCGGTGCCTTTTCTGTAATAATAGTCTACACTTAGGTTGATAGCCTGATTAAATACAGAGAAATCTATTCCGGTATTATAAGAGGCTGTTTTTTCCCAGCGTAATTTACTGTTCGGAGCACTATTGATAGTGATGCTCTCTTCATTTGAACCGGGCAAGATACTTATATTTCCATAAGTACCAACGATAAAGGGTGAAGTGTTTTTGTCAATGTTCCCTTGTAAACCATAAGACAAACGGAGAGCAAGGTTATCAATCCATTTGAACTGATTAATTAACGGTTCGTTTGAGATACGCCACAGTCCACTGACTGAGTAAATAGGTAAATAACGATATTTTTTATCTACACCGAAGAGATCGGAGCCATCCATGCGGACGCTACCTCCCAGAGTGTAGCGATCCATCAGTGTGTAAGAACCATTGGCGTAGAAAGACGCAAAAGCATTTTCCTTAAAACTTTTAGTCTTTAGTTTCCATTCATTGGCTTGTTTGGAATCTCTGAATTCCAGGTTTTTGAACGTTAATGTTTTGGGGTCATATCCATATCCGGTAGATGCTTGATTCTCGTACCAATTTTTACGGATTTCTGATCCCGCCATTATTTGTATGTTGTGGATGTCATTGAATGTGTTCTTGTATTCGCCCTGAACTTTCCATGTAATTTGGGAAGTCGTAGAATTGGTCGATTTGAGCATCCCGCCTTCCGGTATGAGATATATACGGTCGTTTCCTTTGTAATATGCAGAGTTTTCACGTTGGTTACGCAGATTGAAACTGTTAGTACCGGCATATTCTTCCCGGGATAGTTGATCCCATTGTACACCGACTTGTGAAGTAACTTTCCATTGGTCGTTAAAGCGAAGTTCTATATCGAAAATACTATTAATAGCGGTAGTAATTGATTTATTACTGGTATTTTCACGTTCTTCCAGAATATTATATCCTTGTAAAAGATCGGGCATGCTACCTGTTACGACATCATAATCATACAAGTAATTGTTATTATTGTCGAATGGTTCGAAATAAGGATTGGCAATACGGGAATAATAGACAGGATTAGTAAGCCCATAGGTATCTGTCAGAAAGGTGGTGTTTTTACGTCTATTTGCAAAAATAGAAACACCTACTTTCAGTAATTTATTGATCTGATAAGAGGTTTTGCTCGTCAGATTAAAACGACTTAAGCTTACTCCCGGAATATTCCCGTTTTCGAGAGTGTAGCCAAGGGAGTTATAATAAGTCACCTTTTCGCTACCTCCGGAAATGCTGATATTATATTCTTGAGTAATGGCATCTCTGAATAGTATATCATTCCAATCAGTATTAATACTTTTTAAACGGTTGATTGCGTTTTGAGCTTCAGAAGTAAGCCCTTCCCAGCCTTTCTCCCGATAAATATCCATTAGATTGTATTGTTTTAATATAGCGGCTACTCCTCCTTTTTCTGAATATACAGGTATCGGATAAAATCCCCATTTATTGAAAGGTGCTTCTTTCATCATTTGAAGTTCCAAGTTTACTTTTTCCTCAGAATTTAGGAGATTAAGGCGGGAGGTTTCCAAATTAGGAGTATAGGTTAATTTAGTATTAAAATTGACAACAGGCTTTCCTGTTCTACCTCTTTTTGTAGTAACTACAATTACACCATTAGCAGCGCGAGCACCATAAATGGCGGTTGCTGCTGCATCTTTCAGTATGGTAATGCTTTCGATATCGTTTGGACTTAATCCGGCGATAGATGATTGACCGATGTTGACAATATCATTGTCAGAAGATTTATTGTCCATTTTGGGAATATCTGTTCCTTCCAGAGGAATTCCATCCAATACCCACAATGGGTCTTGTGTTCCGTTCATTGATGCAGTACCACGAATACGAATTTTGGCAGGTGATCCTGGTGCACCGGAAGTGTTTGTCACGGATACACCGGCAATTTGTCCTGTCAGCGCCTGGTCAATACTTTTTGCAGCACCTACCATAGCATCCGAAACTTCAACTTTAGAGATCGCAGCTGTTAATTTTCTACGTTCTAGGGTTTGATATCCTGTTACAACTACATCTCCCAATGTATGTGCTGAAGTTTGAAGTACGATTCGGTAGCTTTTTTTGTCGCTCTGAAGAACTATAACTTGTTCTTCAAATCCGATGTAGCTACAATGAATACGGGTTACTTTATCCGGAACGGAAAGAGAGAATTTACCATCGATATCTGTAATAGTACCTAGCGATGTCTGGGATGCTCCTGCCTTTTTCAGTTCATCCGTATGAACGTAGACCGAAGCACCAATCAACGGTTCGTTATCTTCACCAGAGATTACTACCCCGGTGATAGTACGATTAGCCGCACTGGCCATTGCCAGTGCGTTAACAAGGAAGCATATAATAATGCAAAGATGTTTTTTATTCATTAATTGCAAATAAACGTAAGTGATTGAATCGAATTATTTAATACCTAAAGCTGTATTGATACGTAAAATCATATCTTCGTAATGATAACGTGTTGCTGTATCAGACGTTCCGAGGCGGCTCTGCAATAATTTCTTAATCCGCAGTAACTCTCCGCGTTTTACGGATATTGCATCCGAGATACGATTCAGTTGGCTGCCGTAGAAGTTGAGAACTCGGTGAGCTCCCATTTTATCTTCTTGTCGGAGCGAACGTTGTTCGGCCGCATAGCAGCTACAGAAAGGAGTGGCATGATCGAGCAAGAAATGATCGTCTGCAATCTTTTTATTGATTTTCACAGCTTCGGGCTCTGCGGCAGCTGTGAGTAATGCATCCAGAAAGTTTTTTTGCAAAGAGCGTTCCATCACATTGGGAATACCTCCTCGTTCGGTAATGCCGAAAATATTCTTGTGGAGTCCGTCCATTAGTTCCACTACGGTAAACGCTTTTTTTCCATTGACTGATTCATTTTCAATCATACGCATCAGACGGGTGTTGCCAAGCAAGTCCCAAAGGATGTAGGCTTGTGCATTCTTTAGTATCTGCGTCGGGGCGTTTTCTTGTTGTCCAACCGGGGTGTTACGGAGCAAATAGGTATATTTTCCTACTTCCGTATCGAACAACCATTTAGGATAAGTCAGTACTTCATCTGTCAGAAACTTCAAGGAAGCCTGTTGCTTCTCTTTCTCAACGAATGTGTAGGTCTGGACACCATCTCCTATGACTGTATTTTCGATATAGATGCCACCAATGTTGGCCAGTACGTGATACAGATAGTTGTTCCATTGATTGATAATTGCGTAATAGAGGCGTGAGGCTTCTTCGTAAGTCTGCCCTTTTTCTCCGGTAGTAGTCCATTGAAGGATTTGCGGAACGATGCGTTTCAGGTTGTCAATGCCAAGTAAGGAAGAACGGACAGGATCATCGCCTAAATCTTCATTCTGTGCACGTGGATCAACGGCATCACGTACATCCTGTGCTTCACTATATTTATAAAGACGGTCGGTATGCTTGCTCAGGAAATCAAATAAGATATCTTTTTCTTCTTCCGGACTATTTTTTCCGTACCAGCGATATCCATATTCGATGGCAAAGATATCGTAAGGACCGATATGCGGGGAAAGAACCTTCACGCCATCTCCCGGTTGGGCTATGTAGTTGAAGCGGGCATAGTCCATAATAGAAGAAGCGGTGGAATTTAATCGGGAAGTGAACGTTGCGGAACGTAAGGAATCAGTTGGGAACGCTGCCGATCCCATCATGTTGTGACGCAATCCCAAAGAGTGCCCTACCTCGTGGCAGGCAACAAAGCGGATAGCATCGCCCAATAGTGAATCCGGCAACTGCACGCTGCGTGCTTCCGGGCAAACAGTTCCGGTCTGTACTGTAATCCATTCGCTTACCATAGAGAGCACATTGTGCCACCACATGATGTCTGCTTCCAGAATCTCTCCGGAACGGGGGTCTAACAAAGAAGGTCCCATCGCATTCTTCTTTTCCGAAGCTGCGTAGGTCAGTACGGAATAGTTCACGTCATCCATATCTATTTCCATACTATCGGTAACTTCAATGGCGATGATTGCATTCTTGAATCCGGCTTTTTCAAAAGCGATCTGCCAGTCTTCAATACCTCTTTTTATATATTTGCGCCATTGATAAGGTGTGGAATTGTCAATATAGAATACGATTGGTTTGGCGGGTTCTACCACCTTTCCTTTCAGGTAAGCCTCCCGGTCTTCCGGTTTGGGTTCCATACGCCAACGGGTGATAAACTGCTTTTTATCCGTTCTTTGCTGTGCATCGCTGAAACTCAATAGCGGATTGGTGAAATAACCTATTTTCTGATTATCAAAACGTCCCATCATTGGAGTTTCAGGTAGCAGAAGGATAGAAGAACTGACTTCTACCGTTACATATACGCTTGTTGTTCCTTCCGTCACTTTAGTAGTTAGCTCGGAAGTGGCAACTACATTGTTCGGAAAGGATTTCACGGATAAGATACGTGATAGATTTTTAATAGCCGATGTTCCCAGATTGATATTGGTAAATACATTATTAATGCTGGTTTCCGTACCGTCATAGATGTCGTTGATCTTGATCACCAATGCTGTAGAGTCCTGATTGACAGCCTCTATCTTGAATGCGGCAATAAGCGGTGATATAAAATTGTCCTTAACCGAACGGAAAATAGCATCCGTCTGAGGAGCCAGAGGTAACGGGCGTTGTTGGCGGAACATCAGTTTCCCGGTTGCTTTGTCCCATTCCATGCAAATCATTTGATTTTCATAATTTACACCCCGGTTTACTCCAGCATCGTTCAATTCAGCCGGTACTCGTTGTAACTTGTTGACAACAAGTAAATCGCGCCCTAGCAATGATGTGGGAACCTCAAAATAATAATCGTTCTTTTTTTGATAAACGGCAAACATCCCTTTTTTAACACTGCTGCCTTCCACTAATTTCTCGTAGTCGCTTTTTACTCTCTCTTCTTCTGAATTTTTTTTCTTTTTCTTTTTGAACCAACTCAGATTTTCTGTAGCAGGGGTAGTTGCAAGTGCTGAGTACGCTTCTCCACTCAGCAATATACATGCAATGACCGCTGCCATTACCTTTACATACATTCTCATTAAGTCCTTTTACTTTTAATTATTATTAAAAACAGCCGCAAAAGTAATAATATTAATAATATAATGATTACAGTTTAGTTGCGAATATAATAATAAAAGGAATTATTAACTAGGTTCATCTGCTATCATTCTTCCCGGATATTTCGTAATCTAGTTGGAATAATGTACATTTGCAGGAGTAAAAAAGTGAAGAAGATAATGAAAAGATATATTGCTGCTTTATTATTGGCCTGTTGCGTGGAGGGGTATGCACAGGAAAAAAAGCAGGCTGCCTTTGTGCCACCTTTCGACTTTCCCCTTACATTGAGTGGAAACTTCGGAGAAATTCGTTCCAATCACTTTCATGGCGGATTAGATTTTAAGACGGGAGGAACAATCGGCAAACCGGTTCGGGCACTTGCTGACGGGTATATCTCACGTATACGTGTTACCAATGGTTCGGGGTATGTGCTTGACGTCTGCTATCACAACGGCTATTCCACTATCAACCGCCATTTGAGCGCTTTTCTGTCTCCTATTGCCGAAAGGGTAAAGAAACTTCAATATGAAAATGAGAACTGGGAAGTAGAAATCATCCCCGAACCCGATGAATATCCGGTGAAAGCCGGACAGCGGATTGCGTTGAGTGGGAATACCGGATACTCATTCGGACCGCATCTTCATCTGGATGTGTTCGAGACGGAGACGGGAGACTATATCGATCCTATGCCTTTCTTTAAAAAGAATCTGAAAGATACACGTGCCCCGAAAGCGGATGGAATCATGCTTTTTCCGCAGCTTGGCAAAGGAGTGGTCAGTGGAAGTCAGGAAAATAAAACGATTCTGCCGAACAGTGAACATCCGGTGGAAGCATGGGGGGTAATCGGCACAGGTATCAAAGCGTATGACTACATGGACGGGGTAAATAATCATTATGGAGTGTATTCCGTAGTACTTACAGTAGATGGTACAGAAGTGTTCCGTAGCACCGTAGACCGCTTTTCGCAGGAAGAAAACCGAATGATAAACTCCTGGACGTATGGGCAGTACATGAAATCCTTTATTGATCCCGGAAATACATTACGGTTGTTGAAAGCCTCGAACGATAACCGTGGTTTGGTAACGATTGACGAAGAACGGGATTATCAGTTTCAATATACATTGAAAGATGCTTTTGGCAATACTTCCCGCTATCACTTTACGGTACGTGGCAAGAAACAGCCGATTGAACCATTGAATCATCGGGAAAAATACTTCTTTGCCTGGGATAAGACGAATTATCTGCAGGAACCGGGGTTGAGTCTGGTTGTTCCGAAGGGAATGCTATATGATAATGTACCTCTTCAATATCAGATAAAAGCGGATAGCGGAGCGGTCGCATTTACCTATCAGTTGAATGATAAGCCGGTCCCGCTACATGCAAGCTGTGAATTGCGAATCGGATTGCGGCGCAAACCAGTGGCGGACACTACGAAATATTACGTGGCGCGAGTGACCCCTAAAGGGACTAAATACAGCGTAGGAGGGAAGTACGAAGATGGATTTATGAAAGCATCTATTCGTGAACTGGGCACATATACGGTTGCTTTGGACACTGTTCCTCCGGAAATTATACCTGTTAACAAGAACTTGTGGGGACGAAACGGAAAGATTGTCTATCGGCTGAAAGATGAAGGAGCAGGTATCGCTTCCTATCGGGGAACGATTGACGGTGAATATGCACTTTTCGGTCGTCCCAATATTGTAAAGTCTTACTGGGAATGTGTGCTTGACCCGAAACATGTGAAGAAAGGCGGCAAGCATACCGTAGAAATGACTGTCACGGATGCTTGTGGAAATCAGACCGTTTCGAAGGAAACCTTTGTTTGGTAAACTATTAAAATGTATTATATATGAAGAAAAGAATCATTCTATCTGCTGTCCTGTTTTTGGCGGCTTTGGCGAATTCTTTCGCTTGTACGAACCTGATTGTCGGCAAAAATGCTTCGACTGACGGTTCGACTATTGTTTCCTATTCGGCCGACTCGTATGGCCTGTTTGGTGAGCTTTATCATTATCCGGCTGCTACATATCCCAAAGGGACGATGTTGAAAGTCTATGAATGGGATACGGGTAAGTATTTGGGCGAAATCGAACAGGCACGCCAGACTTATAATGTGACTGGCAATATGAATGAATTTCAAGTGACTATCGGTGAAACCACCTTCGGCGGACGTCCGGAACTGGCAGATTCTACCGGAATCATCGACTACGGAAGTCTGATTTATATCGGATTGCAACGTTCACGTTCTGCTCGCGAGGCGATCCGTATCATGACTGATTTGGTACAGCAATATGGCTATTATAGTGGAGGGGAATCGTTTACGATTGCCGATCCGAATGAAATCTGGATTATGGAAATGATCGGTAAGGGGCCGGGGGTACGTGGTGCCGTCTGGGTGGCTGTACGTGTACCGGATGACTGTATTTCGGCTCATGCCAATCAATCCCGTATTCATCAGTTTGACATGAACGACAAAGAAAACTGTATCACTTCTCCGGATGTGATTTCCTTCGCTCGCGAGAAAGGTTACTTCAATGGAGTGAACAAGGATTTCAGCTTTGCTGAGGCTTATGCGCCCCTTGATTTCGGTGCCCGTCGCTTCTGCGAAGCCCGTGTGTGGAGCTATTTCAATAAATATACTGACCATGGAAATGACTATCTTCCTTATATCGAAGGAAAGACAGATACTCCGATGCCTCTTTTCGTAAAGCCGAACCGTAAACTTTCCGTACAGGACGTGAAAGATATGATGCGTGACCACTACGAAGGAACACCGCTTGATATTTCCAATGATTTCGGTGCCGGTCCTTATAAAACCCCGTACCGCCTTTCTCCACTGAATTTCAAGGTAGGTGATAAGGAGTATTTTAACGAACGTCCGATTTCGACTCAACAAAGTGGCTTCGTATTTGTTGCACAAATGCGTGCCAACAAGCCGGACCCCATAGGCGGAGTTCTTTGGTTTGGAGTGGACGATGCGAATATGGCCGTATTTACTCCTGTTTATTGCTGTACGACGAAAGCTCCGTTATGCTATACACGTGTAGATGGCGCAGATTACATCACTTTCTCCTGGAATTCCGCTTTCTGGATTTTCAACTGGGTGTCTAATATGGTCTATCCACGTTATGATCTGATGATCGGTGACGTGCGTGCAACTCAGAAAGAGATGGAAACGACCTTTAATAATGCGCAGGAAGGTATTGAAGAAATGGCTGCCAAATTGCTGGCAAAAGATAAGAATGCCGCAATCGCTTTCCTGACTAACTATACTAATATGACCGCCCAGAGTACTTTTGATACTTGGAAGCAACTGGGCACTTTCCTGATTGTGAAGTACAACGACGGAGTAGTGAAGCGCGTGAAGGACGGACAATTTGAACGGAATTCTATCGGACAGCCTGCCGGTGTCATTCGTCCGGGATATCCGAAGGAGTTTCTGGAGGAATATGTGAAGCAGACAGGAGAGAGATATTTGGTGAAATAGTTGTCAATTATTCATTAAATAACTAGGATTTATAAACTTATTCTTTTACATTTGTGTGCTCAAGACTTGGCATATATTCAAGGATTGACAGAGAATAGAGAAATAATCATTAACCAATAAACAATAATCGAAATGGAAAATCAGGAACTTATCAAGCAGGTCACTGAGAAAGCCGAAAAATGGCTGACCCCGGCTTATGATGCCGAAACTCAGGCTGAAGTGAAACGCATGTTGGAGAACGAAGATAAAACCGAATTGATCGAAGCATTCTACAAAGATCTTGAATTTGGAACGGGTGGTTTGCGTGGTATCATGGGAGTAGGTAGCAACCGCATGAATATCTATACGGTAGGTGCTGCTACACAGGGCCTTTCCAACTATCTGAAGAAGAACTTCAAAGATCTGCCTCAGATTTCTGTAGTGGTTGGTCACGACTGTCGTAACAACAGCCGTCTGTTCGCTGAAACTTCAGCCAACATTTTCTCAGCTAATGGCATCAAAGTATATCTGTTTGATGATATGCGTCCGACTCCGGAGATGTCTTTCGCAATCCGTCACCTCGGTTGCCAGAGCGGTATTATCCTGACTGCTTCTCACAATCCGAAAGAATACAACGGTTACAAAGCATACTGGGATGATGGTGCGCAAGTACTGGCTCCGCACGATGCTGGTATCATTGATGAAGTGAATAATATCGCTTCCGCTGCTGATATCAAGTTCAAGGGGAACCCGGATCTGATTCAGATCATCGGTGAAGATATTGACAAGATTTACCTCGATATGGTGAAGACAGTTTCTATTGATCCGGAAGCTATCGCCCGTCATAAGGATATGAAGATCGTTTATACTCCGATTCACGGTACAGGTATGATGTTGATTCCGCGCGCTTTGAAGATGTGGGGATTCGAAAATGTATTTACTGTTCCCGAACAGATGATCAAAGACGGTAACTTCCCGACAGTAATATCTCCGAATCCGGAAAATGCCGAAGCGCTTTCTATGGCTGTCAATCTGGCTAAAGAAATTGATGCCGATCTTGTGATGGCTTCCGATCCGGATGCCGACCGTGTAGGTATCGCCTGCAAGGACGACAAGGGAGAATGGGTACTGATCAACGGTAACCAGACTTGTATGATGTATCTTTACTATATTCTGACTCAGTACAAACAATTGGGTAAGATCAAGGGTAATGAGTTCTGTGTGAAGACTATCGTTACTACCGAACTTATCAAGAAGATTGCTGATAAGAATAACATCGAAATGCTCGACTGCTACACCGGATTCAAGTGGATCGCACGTGAAATCCGTCTGCGTGAAGGCAAAAAGAAATATATCGGTGGTGGTGAAGAGAGCTACGGTTTCCTTGCCGAAGACTTCGTACGTGATAAAGATGCCGTATCAGCTTGCTGTCTGATTGCAGAAGTAGCTGCTTGGGCAAAAGATAACGGTAAGTCATTGTACCAGTTGTTGCTGGATATCTATGTAGAATATGGATTCTCCAAAGAATTCACAGTGAACGTAGTGAAACCGGGCAAGAGCGGTGCTGAAGAAATCAAAGCTATGATGGAAAACTTCCGTGCTAATCCTCCGAAAGAACTGGGTGGCTCCAAGGTGATCCTGAGCAAAGACTATAAGACGCTGAAACAGACAGATGCAGAAGGCAAGGTGACTGACCTTGATATGCCGGAAACATCTAATGTGCTCCAGTACTTCACTGAAGACGGAAGCAAAGTTTCAGTTCGCCCGTCGGGAACAGAACCGAAGATCAAATTCTATATGGAAGTACAAGGAGAAATGGGTTGTCGCAACTGTTTCGCTTCTGCTGATGCTGCTGCAATGGAAAAGATTGAAGCAGTAAAGAAGTCATTAGGTATTTGATTCCGTTCTTCTTCTGATATTTCAGAATAGAGAAACAATAAATAACGCCTCCATAGTCTCGAAGATTATGGAGGCGTTTCTTTTATGTAACCGCCTTTTCATCGGTCTTTCATTTCCTTTGCATTCTTTAAGTTCCCTTGCTAATCCTTCTTATGGAAATCTTGTTCTATCTAAATCATCTCAATTTAAACATGCAGGCTACGGGGATACACGGTTTTGTTGATGCTTTAGAGTGATACGTAACGTTTCATTTTCATAAGTTGTTCGTTTGTAGTTTGTGTGTACTTCGTGGCCTGCTTTCTTCATTATTTCTTAGCTCCCAACCAAGTCCATTTGTGCCAGATGGTTTCCAATGGTCCTTGTTTGTGCTTCGACAGCCACCATTTACAGAACTGTACCTGTAATAGGAAAAGAATGATTCCGATAATCAGACTGAGCGTATATCCGCAATAGGGAGCCAGATAAAATCCGAATGGGAAGTAGATGATAGCTCCCATAATAGATTGTGTGATGTAGTTAGTCAGACTCATTTTTCCGTAAAAGCGCAGGTTGGAAACGGTTTTCTGGAACTTAGCCTTCTGATAAAGTAAGATGAAGGAGGCAATCAGTACAATGGTGAATGCGAATTTCTGCCACATATCGAAAGCTGTCCCTACGGTCTGTTGAATCAGGCTGCTGTCACTTTGCATGATCTGCTCTTTCAAAGAGTAAAGCGGAGCGAAACTGATAGCTGCAATGATCAGTGCTTTGGTCCAGAATTTCAGATGAGACTCTGAAGTGACGAACAGTTCTTTGCGTCCGATGTACAGACCGAACAGGAAAAGTCCGGCAGTCTGTAAGAAACGTCCGGCACCAATGGCCCAGAACAAGCTCGCTTTCTGTCCTAATGTGACATTGCCAATGAGGAATTCCCAAAAAGTTCCGTTTTTGGTGTAATCTGCCACTTCGCTATACATGGCTCCGACATTCAGATCGGGCAGGGTATAGGCAGGATTGAACAGACTCATTATATAATGGAACCATTCAATAGGCTGTAATGAGAATAAGATAGCGGTGATTAAAATAGCCTTATCGCTCCATTTGCGTACAATAAATAGTATGATACCGACAACAACAAACAGAAGCAAAACATCTCCAGCCGGAAAGAAAGCCGCGTTAAGAGTGGCAAAACCGGCAAGTAAAACCAGTCTCCATAAAAAACGGTAGCCGAAATCTTTTCCTTTCAACTGCTGATTATGCGATTGGATATAGAAAGTAAATCCGAAAAGCAAGGCGAATATGGCATAAGATTTTCCGGCAAACAATGAGAATATTGCATTAAACACTCCGGCATCTAAAACGCTAAGCCATTCGGGAGAACTCTCCGGATAAACAGGGAAAATGAAATGTTCCAGATTGTGTACCAAGAGGATGGCCATAACTGCAAATCCTCTGAGGGCATCTACCACTTCAATTCGTGGTGTCTTTTTTAATAATTCCATGGGGCTGATTTATGATTGTTTTTTAGTTAGTATTCGTTTTACCCATTTATTGGCGGGCTTTTCGAAATAATAGTAAGAAAGTAAACTAAGTGTAATGGTGATACCGAAAATAAGGGGAACACTGATCATCCACGACACCTGCCATTGATAGAGCGCTGCCATTTTCGTATATGTGAGTATAATAAACAAATGTATCAGGTAGAAACTATAGCTGATTTCTCCACCTATTATCAGAAACCGATTGGATAATAGCCGGGATATACCTCCCTTCTGAAAGGCAAAGATCAGTATCATCAGAGAAACAGGTAACCAGTAATAGCAAGAATAACGGTATACTTTAGGTATATCTGCGGCACAAAGATAAAAAAGAAGAAATAAAGCGACGGATGCTACTTCTGACAATGTTCCCGTGGAATAAGAAATCTTTTTATTATGTAATGCCTGATAGATCTGATAAAGTAATACTCCCACAAAAAAGTCCGGCAGGCGGGTGATGGGATTGACATACCAATATGCCTTGATTTGTTCGTCGGCAGTCAGATACATACCTGCCAGCATGACCGGAAGACAGATTGAGAGTATAACCAATAGTTTTCGCCTGCTGTTTAAGAAAGGAATCACGAAAGGAAAGCAGAAATAAAATAACTGTTCGCACCCCAAACTCCATGAAGGACTGTTGAAAGAGAAGAAATAATCGGCAGAGGGGAAGAAGGGTTGTAACAGAAAGGTAGAGGCGACAAAGTGTTTGATCCAGTCCGTCGTATCGCTATATTGAACATATCCTCCTATACATGCGGCTATTAATAGTGTAAGTAGATGCAGGGGATAAATGCGGGCAATGCGTGCTACCCAGAACGTGCGTTTAGTAGTCGTTTTTGTCAGCAGTTTTTCCTGATAATTGTAGGCAATAATAAACCCGCTGAGGACAAAAAAGAAACTGACTCCAACAAATCCTTCTTTAAAGAAGTGGGCATCGAAACTTGTATCCAGAACATAGCAATGTGCTCCGAATACCATCAAGGCAAAGAATATTCGTAAAGATGTTAATGTGTTGATCACGACGTTTATCTGTTTCTTTTTTGTATTCGGCTGTAAAAGTACAGTTTTTCTGTGATATAAAAATTCACATAGATTAAAAAGAACTCAGGATTCGGAGCGCAGGCGGCTTAAATGTTGTGGAGTCATCCCAAGAAAGGAAGCTATATATCCCAGTTGGGCACGGTGAATTACATCCGGCTGTTCGCGTAGAAGTTGTTCGTAGCGTTCTTTGGCCGGTAGATATAGTCGGTTTATGTGGTGTATGTCCATGTAGAGCAGACATTCCTGATGGATAACGCGTCCCCAGTTGGCAATCTCGATATTTGTTTCATAAATCTGATTTAATTCATCAATGCGTATGGCATATAGTTTACAATCTTCCAGTAATTCTACATATTCGTATCCCGGTTGGTTGTGGTATAAGTCTTTCATCGCAAAAGTGATATCGCCTTCGCGTGAGAACCAGATCGTGATTTCTTCACCGTCACGCAGGCAATAGGAGCGGCAAAATCCTTTCTCAATAAAGTAGACGTGACGATCTGATACTCCGCCGTGTATCAGTAAGTGTTTCTTTGGCAATTCCAGCTTTTTCATGTGGCTGAAAAGCATTTCCAGTGAGCTGTCAGATACCGGATAATATCTGCGGATTCCTTTGATGATGTTCTCCATGTCTGTTTATTTGTGGGAGCATTCCAGCCACCAGTCGATCATTTTCCGTGCCAGGCTCAGTTTTCGTGGAAGTTCCGGCAAATTATCTCTTGTATAGAAATCACCGGAGCTTAATTCCTCTTCTTGCAATTTGATTTCTCCTCCGGCATAATCGGCAATGAATCCTACCATTAATCCGCTGGGGTAGGGCCAGGGCTGGTTGCCGAAATAAGTGATGTTCTTCACGTCCAGTCCGGTTTCCTCTTTCACTTCGCGGGCTACACATTCTTCCAGTGTTTCGCCTGTTTCGAGGAATCCGGCTACAAGGCTGTTGAATCTGCCTTTAAAGTTGCGGGCATGAACGAGAAGTATGGAGTCGCCTTTGCGCACTAAAACAAGGATGGCTGTCGAGATAGCCGGATATACTTCACGGCCACAGTTCGGACAGCGTTTCATGATAGATTCCTTTTGTTCCATCGCAGTGCCGCAAGCCGAGCAGAACAGACTGTTTCTGTCCCAATGCAGTATTTCGTGGGCTTTGCCTGCTGCCTGATAATGTCCCAGCGGAAGATATTCGTAAGAAGCGCGAAGCCCTATCATTGCATATTGCTCTGTCTCTTCAATAGGTTGGGACACGGAATAGGCTTTGCAGTTTCTTTCTTCCAGTGTGGTGATATTGTGTACTGTAGTCTTGTCTTTGATCAGGATAGGAGGAATTTCTCCGCTGGGAATGGCAAATGTACCGTTCCCCTCCTTTTCAAGTAGTAGTTCGTCTTTGTAAAAGACAAACCACAGGGATTCAGCTGTTTGATTCATTTTATATTTTTCTATTTTCTTCGCGCTGCGAAGTTATAAAAACTGTATCGATATATGTAGGGTTTACTGGATAAAATATCAATAGATTATTATAAATACTCACTTAACACTTTTATTCCTTTCTCCAGTTGCGCTTCCGAGAGTGAGGCATATCCCAGCCTTATTCCTGTTATATCATTCTCATAACTGAATCTGTCCGGAGTATAAAAACTGATTAACTTGGTGTTTACTTTCTGTTTCAGTTGAAATAAATCGATCTCTTCCGTCGGTTTTAGCCAGAAGGCAAGTCCGCCGTCCGGCTTTTTATAAATCACTTTGTCTTTTAAGTAATGCTGCAGGAGGCTGTCGAAGAAATCTCTTTTCTGCTCATAATGGCTCAACATTCTTTTCTGATGTCTGCGGATGTCTCCCGAGATAATCAGGTCTAATATAGACTGTTCCATGATGGTGTCTCCCTGCATATCTATAATTTTACGTAGTTTGCCTATCTTATTGATAAACTCAGCGGAACTGACTACATAACCTATTCTGATGGCAGGTGCGATCAGTTTGCTCAGTGTTCCGATATAAACATAGTTGTTGATTCCTTCATGAGCCGAAATCGGTATCACAGGACGTTGTCCGAAATGGAACTCGTTGTCATAATCGTCTTCAATGATAGTGAAGTGATACTGATTGGACAGTTCGATCAACTTCAGCCGGCGGGATAAACTCAGAGTTACGGTAGTCGGATATTGGTGATGAGGCGTCAGATAGATGGCTTTGACGGCTGTCTTGCTGACCAGACGTTCAATCTTGTCAATATCAATTCCCTCACGATCTACTGTTATAGGGATTAGTGTTGCTCCGGCGTGTCTGAAGGCCTCCCATGCAGGTTTGAAACCGGGATTCTCGACTAAAACGACATCTCCCTTTTCCAACAGGCAGTGTGCCGTCAGGAACAAAGCCATTTGACTGCCTCTTGTAATGCAGATTTCGGAGAGGGAAGTTCGCATTCCCCTGTTCTGATTGAGCATATTTGAGATGGTTTCTCTGAATTTGTCATCTCCGAACTCACTGGCAAGATTCATGATTTGCCAATGTGCCTTTTTATTGAATATGCGTCGATACGCCCTTGCCAATTCTGTCATAGGGGTACACGCCGTATCGGGCAGTCCGTCATCGAAAAAGATGAGGTCGCGTCTGAAAATCTCCGTTGTTTCCTGGCGGTTCTCTTTTATTGGCACGGGAGCCGATATGGAAAGTTTGTCAGAAACATACACTCGCTTCCTTTCTTCCGAGATGAGCCATCCTTCGATGGTTAAAATCTCTAAAGCCTGAATGATTGTATTTCTGTTTACTTTCAATTCAACAGCTAACTGCCGCGTGCCGGGTAAAGTAACCCCGGCCTTTAACTGTCCGCTTTTGATTGATTGAATAATTTCATCTGCAATCTGCATATAGACAGCTTTGGATGCGGACTTATCAATTTTGATTTGTAATAACCAAGAGGTGTTCATCTGGTCTATCTGTTTTTGTTGAAACTGAATCACAAAGGTAGACCAAACAACCCGTACTTTTGCAATATCATCACTTAAAAATTAGAAATATGCAGGGAAGAATGAAACAACATCAGTTGACAGAAAAGGAAATGAATGACGTATTGAGAAATGCGCAGGTAGGTCGGATAGCTACGTACAATGAAAATGGATATCCTTACGTAGTTCCAGTTCACTTTGTAGTTTATGAAGAAAAGGTGTATATACACGGCCTTATCAAGGGGCAAAAGATTTCCAATCTGCTCAAAAACGATAAAGTAGGTTTTGAAGTAGACGAAATGGGAGCAATCGTGCCGGATTATGAGAACTCTTGCGGCACTAATACCAAATATAGAAGTGTCATTATCTTAGGCACTGCCAGGATGATAGAAGAGGTAGACCGGAAAGAAGAGATATTACACGCCATCGTTATTAAATATACGCCACAGTTATCTCATTTGAATTTTCCGGAGAAAATGATACAGGCAACAAGTATTATCGAAATCACTCCTGTTGAAACTACAGGAAAATACCATAAGTAAACCTTTCCCCGAAAGTGTAAGAGAATGATATGACGGAGAACAAATGGGGTTGACTAAAAAGGCAATAGTATCTCTAAATCCCCTCCCCGAAGGAGGAGATTTAAGGTACTACCGTCTTTTTGCCTTATTTTTAACTCAGCAGGATACTCTGTCCGACTCCAATCTCCTGAATGAAATAATGATCGTGTGAGATGGCTATCACAGTACCTGCGTAGTTTTTGATGGTTGCAGTAATAATTTCGATGCTTTGTATATCCAGGTTGTTGGTCGGTTCGTCCAGTATAAACATATCGGGCATATTATTACTGATCATCAGGCAACAAAAGGCAAGTCTCATTTTCTCTCCGCCGCTTAGCTTCCGGCAAGATTTATCCCATTCGGAGGCCGGGAATAAATATCGGTTCAGAATAATCTTTATTTCGTGCTCCGGCAGGTTGCGACCATTGAAAGCATAGGCTTGTTCCAGAATACTGTTTCGATCATTGATGATCGAATATTCCTGATTCAGATATACATAGGTGAAATCTGCCCGTATGAGTGTACCTTCCTGTGGTTGAAGTTGCCCGGTTATGATTTTCAGCAGAGTTGTTTTTCCGCTGCCGTTGCCTCCTTCTATACGAAGGCGGTCCCCGCTTTTCAGCTGGAAGCTGAGAGGAGCTTGCCAAAGTTGTGGCTGATCGGGATGATAACCGAAGTTAATCTCCTCTGCCGTAACCAGTATTTTACCGGTATGAAGTCCGGAACTGTTAAAGTCAGTCTTTAGTGCAGCTGTCGGCGAGAGTGAGCTTCGGAGTTGGTTACGCTCGTCAGTAAACTTCTCGGCTTTCTCCTGATGGGCACCGGTTAGTTTGGCAGTGCTCTTTTCCGATTTGCTTTGCAAACCGTTCAGTACAATACGCGGAACACCTTTTTTCAGGTTTCTTTTTTCACCACGTACATTCTGTTTATCCCTCCGTTCAGCTGTTTCGCGGGCTACCTTGCGGGCAGTGCGGAGCGCTTTCTCTTTTTCTTCGATGCGTTGTTGCAGGGCTTCTTGCATCAGTGTTTTTTGTTCTTTGTAAAATTCATAGTTTCCACCGTAATAGCTGATCTGATGCTTTTCCAGTTCACATATTTCGGGAAGAAGATTCAGCAGTGTACGGTCATGGCTTACTACTAACAGCGTGGAACGCCATTTTTCCACCCAGTCATACAGACGTTGTCTGCCTGACGAATCGAGATGATTGGTCGGTTCATCCATCAGTATGACGGACGGATTATGAATGTCCATACCTGCGAGGAATACGCGTGTCTTTTCTCCTCCGCTGAGCAGATTCATCGGGTAGGATAGTGGGAATTGTCCCAATCCCCACGAATCGAGGGCGGCGACGGAACGTTCTTCTATATTCCAGTCGTCGTTCAATATGCTGAAATTTTCGATTGAGGCATTTCCCGCAAGGATAGCATGTAGTGCTTTCTGCTTGTGGTCTATCTGTAAGGCTTGCGCGATGGTCAACGAATCATATTGCCCGAAATGTTGGGGAATATAATAGAGGTCGTCCGGTCGGACGATGACGCCGGAAGAGGGTGCTAGTTGTCCGGCAATAATTTGCAGCAGGGTAGATTTGCCACAGCCGTTGTTGCCGACTAATCCTAACTTCTGCCCTTTACTGATGGCAAAGTTAAGGTCACTGAATAATACTTCTTTATCCGGATGGATATAGCTGATTTGTTGAATACTAATAGGCATGATGGTCTATTGGGTTTGAGGTTGAAAACTGGGTGAGGATTATCACGGGACAGGGGAACGACAAACACAATACTGGCTAAACAACACGAATTTCGTGATGCTTAACGATAAAGAAAAAGCATGGATGAAAAGTGATGTTTACTAGAAGTGTTGTCTTACTTAGAAATTCTCATTGCGGTAAGTATATAGTTTAACTTGGGTGCAAAGATAGTACTTTCTTTTATAATATTGTTTGGTTTTGGCTGGAAAAATGGATTCTTTGAACTTATTCAGAATGTGGAATAAAAAAATGAAGAGCAGAAACTACAATTAAAAAACGGCCCGCTCTTCATTTTCACTAACTACTTTATTAACTTATTACATCTTTCTCACTCGAAAATCAAACCATAATTTCATTTTAAAACCGTCATCCCCTTTTTTAATGCGAATACTGCTTGGCTGACTGTGGGGACCAAGTTCAGGAATGGATTTTCCGGAACGCATGGCGGGAATATCATAAAGAAAAGAGATGTCACCTTCCGGGAATTCCCACATTGTGTTTTCACCATTACGTCGATGGACAGGTTCCAGCGGAGTAAATACACGGAAGAACAAGCCATCACTTTCAGAGTAAACAGTGAAAGGTACGCGATCTGATTCTAATGTTGCCCAATAAACATTGGCATGATAACCTTTGAATTCCGGATAGATTAAATGATCAAAACTTTCACCGGTTATGGTATTATTGTATTCTTTCTCCCAAATGCCATAATTGGTACCTTTTATACGATTCTTCCATACACGGTAAGGGCCACGTCCCATCCATTTCATGCCTTTCACTTCTTTTTCCGGAAAAGAGAAAGTGAGCCCGAGATTATATATTTTCTTATCAAAGAAGGCTCCCTCAAAACCATGACCTTTAGGATCATTCAGCAGTACAGCTTCCATACCTAATAATCCGTCTCCGGACATACGCCAGACAATTGAATCTATTCCTCCTTCATATTTGGCAATGTAACAGGCGTCATTACCTTGCATGTACTCATAGCCTTCTTTAAAATTAGCTTTCATACCGACAGGTAATGGACCGTTATTTAACGGGATGATTTCATCCTTCTGTTTTATTTCGATAAGTATCCCATTTCTAAAGGTGGCAGAGATACCATTAGCAAACAAAGTGACCTCTCCATTCTGCTTTTTAATACTTGCGGATGAAGTACTAATATGTTTATTATATTGCATTGCAAAATATTCATTGGCATATTTGATTGGCCAAGTCCAATTGCAGATAGAATGCCCCTGTTTATCATAAGCTTCCAGTTCCAGCACATCCCCTTGGAAAAAAACAGCAGGTAATTTCATATGTACCTTGCCGGTTTCACCCGGAGCAATATCCGGAAGGGGCACTGTACCTTCGGAAAGCAGCGTTTGTGTCCCCTTCTTTAAAGGTGATGAAAGGGAATAGACTCGATATTTCATACTGCACTCTTTCAGATTCGTAAAAAGATAGTTGTTACTTATCATGAAATCTCCTTTAAAAGATGGGGTGATAAAGAGGTTCTGGAATTGTATAGGTGCCCAGACTTCACGGACGGTATAAAAACTTCCTTCTTTTTCCCGTCTGGGGCCTACAATGCCATCCGGACCGTTAGGACCATCCGAGTCCAGACGCCCTCCTTGGTCGGTCCTTTTAACGGCTTCATCAACGTATGTCCATAAAAATCCTCCTGCAAATAAGGGATTAGACTTATAGCTATCCCAAAAATCATCCAGGCCGGCTCCTTGTCCGCGATCATAAAGTCCATGTAGAAATTCGGTAGGCATAAATACATTATATCCGTTTGCCAAGCGGTAAGGACCTGTTTGATAAGCTGGATAGTGATGAGTATCAAGCCCGTTGAAATCAGCCCACGGATGGATGACATGACGTTTCTGCGGATCATAATCTGCAAAGTGGGCATCTATATTTTTATTCCATCCTCCTTCGTTTCCATTACTCCACATAAAGATACAGGGATGGTTTACATCACGGTTTATCATCTCAGACAGTAATTTTAATCCTGTTTCCGTGTCATAGCTATTCTGCCAGCCGGCAAGTTCGTTCAGATAGAATATGCCAAGCGAGTCACATATTTCCAGGAAATGTTTGTCGGGAGGATAATGAGAACGTACGGCATTCATATTCATTTCTTTAATTAATAAGGCATCTTGCAGGCTGAGTTCACGGTTTGTTGTACGTCCGCCATCAGGATGAAAACTATGACGGTTGGTTCCCTTTACTATAATTTTGGTTCCATTGACATAAATGCCGTCCTTGGGGCGGAACTCAATGGTACGGAATCCGATACGCTCTTCATGGATGTGGACAATTTGCTTCTGAGGATTGATAAGTTCCAGCTTTAAAGTGTAAAGATTGGGGTTTTCACAGTCCCATGTCTGAATGCCTTTCCATTCTGTAGTTATAGTTTGTATTTCATCACTGTTCAGTGAAATGATTTGCCTGCCAATACTTGTCTTACTGTCTACAGGAGTAATTGTTGCCGCTACTGAATAGTCTTGGGAAATATTTCTCAGATGTAGCTCTGTTGCTAGTTTTCCATTTGCCATCGCGTTTACTGCGATACGTTCGATATGTGTTTGGGGCATGGCTTTGAGGTATACGGGCCGATAAATACCGCCATAGAGCCACCAGTCTGCACGTCGTTCGGCAGCATTCACTGATTTATTGGCAGATTCTTTCCATACCTTTACTTCCAGATTATTCTTTTTTCCAAAATTTAGTTTATCTGTTATGTCATAGCTAAAACGATAGAAACCGCCTTGGTGAATGTCGCCTGCCGGTATGTCGTTTATTTTCACTTCAGTATCTGTCATTACTCCTTCAAAAACAATACTGACTTGCATATCTTTCCATTTAGCGGGTACCTTGAACTGATATCGGTATAGCCCGGTTTCATCGCTGGGTTTAGCTCCTTTATTCAAATAGAAACGTCCGTAAGTGTATTCGCCAAACCCTTGTAATTCCCATTGCGAAGGGATCTCTATCTTGCTCCATTTGCCACTGTTCATGCCTGCGGAACAATAAAACTCCCATGTCTTTGTGTCTTGATATCCGCTTCCCGACAGATATTGGATTTCCGTAGTCTGTGCATTTACAGCTAAGGAGAATAAACAACTTAAGATTATAAAAATAAATGTTTTCATATAGGTTCATTCTTTAATATTGATAGGTTGGTTCTATAGGGAATACATAAAACTGTCTTTCCGGTTTGAAATCAATCATCCATTGGTCTATTAATACATGATTGTCTAAAGCAGTAATGGATAGAGTGTGCATTCCTTTTGTCAGTCTGTGCTTGGTATTTCTTACTGCTTGTCCGCGAAGAACATTCTGCTTCCAGGATTCGGTACGAAAACCTTCTTTAAAGGAACATATCTGAGGCGTTTCACCATCTATGCTGACACTAAAGCGAATATCTCCTTTATCGTTCGGCTGTGTCGGGATGACGGCTGTACGCAGAATAGCTTCTCCTTCCCATGCACTTTCAAAATCAAAGGTGATTGTTTTTCCTTTTGGTAGGGATACAGCGTTCATGCTGTGTCCCAATGACTGAATGACGATCACCCCGTCTGTTGCTTTGGTATAGTTGCAAGCATTGGCAACAATACATTTGTCTTTTGATACCTCTTTCAGGGGGAGCGACTTGGTACTTTCAGGAAAAGTATATTGCTCAATTTCCTGATCAGTTAACCATATAGGGAGGGTAGGCGGATAAAATACGTATAAATCACGTGGATTGTAACACATGGAATATTTCCATTTACCACCGGCTAATTTATGATTATAATAATCTGTCAAGTCACGAATTTCCTGATAGGCTTTGATACTTTTTGCACAAGCATTCATCAATTGGCTTTCACGAGTCCACAAGTTAGTATCACAACTTCCCGGAAAAATGCAGCGCGCCCTTTGTGCTTCCAGCATTTTAGTACTCATAGCTGCTGCACCGAATACAGGATATTTAATTTGTGCAAAGAAAGCGTCTTTTCTCTCTTGAGGAATGATCGGTTCTACTTCGGACAGGATTCTTTTTATTGACTCATAAGATTCCAGATAACGGTCTAGTTCTCCACCGAATTCAGTGAGACTGAAATCTGTGTTTTTGATTGGAGACCATCCTTTTATATATTTCTTTTTATCCAGTTCTACTTGGTTCCAGCCCATAAACTCTGGCTTGCGGATACCGCACAGACGATAAAATTCCAGCATGGCCGGCAATAACTTTTCTCCCGCTTCTGTACCGAATTCGCGGCAAAGCCAATTTTTCTGATGCTGTACGAGGGTAGAGGGAGATACAGAGTTGATGTCCCATGCCATATCCAGAAAAAGCTCCAGGTCATAGGCTGCAGGTTTTAAATCATGCACATTGACAATCCACAGACGACGGGCATTGCAATCATAGGCTTGTTTCATTTCACTATAGACCAACCCCGGTTGGGTAGTGCATAGCCACATATAATCATGCGGACGCCCCCAATAACTGAGATGATAATATACACCGGCACCACCGCTGCGTTTTTGTTGTTCCTGGTCACTCAGGCGAGTCATGTAGCCATAATTGTCGTCACACCATATGAGTGTAATATCATCGGGTACCTGTAAACCGTTCTCCATAATCTGAAGTACTTCTTTATAGGGAACAAAAGCCTGTGGGATTTTCGCTACATCCTTTTTTACATATTTAGATAATAAGGTGCGTTGGTCATTTATAACTTGCTGCAAAGCATCGGTTTTTTCCTGAAGAGTTTTTACTCCTTCCATACCGCTGTCGTGAATACCTCTCATGCCTATCGTATAGAAGTTTTCATAGCGTCCGGCTTCTTTCAAGCGTTCTGTCCAATAGGACTGTACACTTTCACGATTCGTAATATAATTATACTCGCCTCGTTCGCTGACTTTCCATTCACCTACATTATTACGCATCAAAGGTTCACAATGAGAAGTGCCGATAACGATACCGCAGCTATCGGCAGCCTCTTTGGCTCCTGGTACAAAGTAGAAAGGAGTCGTAATTCCGTGCATACCCGGCCAGATGGCGTTGGCACGAAGACGCATCAGCAGCTTGAAAATCTCTTTATAAGTACGGGCACCGATTCGTCCTTTTGTGTCAGACGGTTCGAAGTTTTTCCAACTCCAAGGTTGTAAACTCCAGTCTTCGTCATTCAAAAAGATTCCACGATACTCTACTGAGGGGCTTTGAAAGGTTGTATAATCGGCAGGCAATGTTAATTGATTTTTCTTTATGGGTGTGACGTCTCCCCACCATACCCATGGAGACACACCGGCTAAACGGGACAATTCGAGTATTCCATAGGCAGTCCCTCTGCCATCACTGCCTACCACCAGCAATTGTTTCTTATTGGAGCTTTCGGTAACTTTGATAAAAAAAGCATCCTTTTTACTCATAAGGCTATCTACAGGAACATCCTGTTTAAGAAGTTCTTTCAGTGCAGATCTATTCTTATCCAATTGTACAATCTTAATAGCTGTATTTCCTGTATGAGTTTTTTGAGGTAATACTCCTGTCACTTGTTTCATGTCACCGGTAAACATATCCAGTGCAACTGTCACCACAGGAGATACGGATTTGGATACGGAATAGGTTATTGCTTGTTTTCCATTATACCAGACAAACTCACCCTCGTTGTGATTTGCTGCGATGCAAACAATCCGATTTCCGAAAAGAAAAACTGAACAGAAGCATATCGCTATAAGCGACTTTCTGTTTCCATAAAAATTAGATTTCATAAGCCAACCTTTTTAAATTAGACATTAGAGTTTTAATGTCACAAAGGTAACCGGCTGTCAGTATTAAAGGGGGGAGGCATTGCCCGATAAGGTTGAAAGATGTTCCTTCTACCTTTTCGGAACATCTTTCAACTCTCTTTCTTTAGAATTCAATTAAGTGTTTTTTGCCGATTTCATCGAGTATTCTGTAGGTTGCATACCGAATTCTTTCTTGAAACAGATCGAAAAATATTTAGGATCGTTGAACCCCACTTTGTATGCCAGATCAGAGATGCGGATATTCTTATTCTCATCCATGATTTTGCAGGCTGCTTTCAAACGAATGCTCCGTACAAAACTGGTTGTATTGAGTCCTGTGAGTGATTTCATCTTTTTGTGAAGTGTGGTACGACTTGTTGCCATCTCATTGACAAATTGAGTTACGTCAAACTCAGGATCATCCAGATGTCGGTTTACACAGTCAATGGCATCCTGGAGGAATTTCTCATCATCTGAAGTAATATTCGAAAAGAATTGTAGTTTGATATGGTGTACTTTGTCTGTTTCTCCTTTTTGCAGATACTTCCGATTACGCAACATAAGTCTTCGGCGTATTTCCCACCATATCAATCCTAAAAAAGATGCAGTTAGTAAAGCGTAAATAAGATATGCCCACCAGGTAGCCCAGAAAGGAGGTTCGATAAGGATTTCCATTGTCCGCATTTCTCCCCAGTCTCCATTCTCATTGGTGGCTCGTAATTCAAATACATACTCTCCCGCAGGTAATTGAGAATAATATGCATTACGGTTGGCGGCATTCACATAGTGCCAGTCTGTGTCAAAACCTTGCAGCCTGTATGCGTACTTGTTCAGTTGGGGCTGGTTGTAAGTGAGCGATGCAAAGCGGATAGTAAAATTGGTATATGCTGACGGGATGATGAGAGTCTTTGTATAATCGGCAGTAAAAGAGGATATCTTGCTTTTTTGCTGTTCCGGTATTTGTTCCAATGATTTGCCGTCTATTAATATATCCGTTATGCGCAAAGAAATATCAGAGTGTTTCTCTTTCATCATTTCGGAGTCAAAAGTAACTATTCCGCGGCTACATCCGAAATAGAAAGTTCCATTGCGATAAAAAGATGCATTTTGATTAAAGAAGTTATCTGCTAATCCATCTGCAACAGTAAAAGTCCGTACTCTTCCTTTTTCCTCTCCGGTGATAGTCAATCTTGCCAATCCTTGATTAGTGCCTAACCAAAGGTTTCCATGATTATCTTCTTCCATACTGCCTACCATATCTCCCGGTAAATTGTATGCTTGATGGACGGATTCAAAACAATCATCTTGTACATTATACAGACAAAGTCCGCTTCCTTCTGTGCCTACCCATATTCTGCCGCTTTTATCCAATAGAAAACAAAGGGGAGTATTGACCGGTAACAGTTTGTTCTCCATACAGTAGTTTTGGCAATGTAATGTTTCCGGTTGCTCCATATTTCCAGTTACATGAACTATACCATTATTGTTGGTTGCCAGCCACAAGGAGCCGTCATTATCTTCCATTATGCAGGTAATTTCTTTAGAGAGTAAGGCATCAATGCCAGGCATACGATTGAAACAATATTCACGACCATCCTTATATCGGACTCCAACTCCCTTATAGGTGCCTAGCCACCAATTCCCCTTATGGTCTTCATGTACCCAATATACCAGATCATGAGGAATGAAACCACAATTTGAAGTCTTATATTGGTGGATAATCTTTCCATTCTGACAAGCCATCACTCCGCCATCATGAATGGCGAGCAGCACTTCTTGGGAAGTAGGGCTGTAGGAAATGTGATAGGGACGTTTGGAGGGTATTAAAGATATCTTCTTGTCTCTCGACTGGTAATCCACTCCATATCCGAAACCAATCCAGGAAGCTCCATTCTCTTCTATATATAAGGTAGAGATCAAATCAGTAAAGAACTTCTCGTTACCACGTGGGTAGAGGACATCAAAAGAACGTGCGTGTGTATCTGTATGAAAAACTCCTGTTCCTTTTGTTCCAATCCACATCAATCCGTTTTTATCTCGAAAAACGGTGTTCACTTCGCGTACGGGCAAATAATGTTCTGGGTTCGATTCTTTGTAATTGATGAACGTCCCTTCGTTAGCCATATTCATAATGCCAATTCCATCCCGGCTTCCCAGCCATAACGAATGTGTCTGCAAGTCTTCATGGATAGAATAAATATAATCAGAAGGGATAGAGGAAATATTCAGAGGATCGTATCTGTAATTTTTTTCAATAGACAATGTCTGCTTGTCCGAAGAGAAATTAACCTTATAAAGACCATACCCGCTTGTTCCCACCCATAGAACTCCTCTGGAATCCTGAAATAATGACAAAACGGAATTGTTTTCGCTCAATGGAGGGTAATGGGTGAACTTATTCTCTTTTATGTGATAACGGTAGAGCCCGTCTTGCCAGGTACCAATCAGTAAATCACCATTTTCATCTTCAAGTATGGTTTGAACATTCTTTTGTTCGGGTACTTCGCCTTTACAATTCTTGTGTGTCATCAAGACCAATGTATCCTGTCCTGCATCATAATATGCCATTCCACGGATATATCCCAGATAGACTTTGTTCTCTTTGGTTACGTGGATTTCGTTCAAACGATGTTTGTTGATTCCTTCCAGTTGCATTTTTCTCATTTGTCCCGTTTGCTTATCGAGTACACAGAGACCTTCATGAGTTCCTATCCATAGTCTGTGGGAATAGTCTTCTTCTACGCAAAGTACATTATTATTGGTCAGTAGTCCCGGAGTGTAAAGATTTGATTTATATGTTCTGACTTCATAACCATCATACCGGAATAATCCATAGAAGGTGGGAATCCAGATGTAACCGTCCCGATCTTGATAGACCTGATGAACCATACTGTTGGGTAATCCGTCCGGAGTTGAGAATTGTTTGAATTCTAAATTCTTCAGACGATCTTGTGCATGGACGGGAAACATTAATAAAGTTGTTGTAATAAGAAGTAGCCAGAATATTCTATATACCATTATACTGCATTCTATTAGATTCCATTTAACAAATATACAAGATTATCTTTAGATTCTTGCGTAAATAAATAAAAATATGGAATCCGGGAATTACAGTCTATGATTTTAGAGACTCTATTCTCTTAGTTTAGAGGCTCTGTTTAGTACTAATAGAGCCTCTGTTTACTAGATTTGCAGGCTCTGTTTATTATTAATTTTATACGTCGAATAATTGATTCAACCCCTCGCTCATACTCGGATGTGTGAAGATGAAGTCACGCAGGAACGTAGAAGTCTGTCCTGTCTGCATAGCCATTGCAACCATATTGATCAGTTCCGGAGCATCGGTACAGAATAGGGTACATCCCATAATCTTACCGCTATGGCTATTGATAATAGCTTTCAGCATCCCATCAGTCTGTTGCAAGGTACGCGAACGGACAATGGAGGTTGCCGGCAGTCGGGAGACTTTGAAAGAATACCCCTTTCTCAGTGCCTCCTCTTCCGTAATTCCGATATGTGCCAATGGCGGATCGATAAATACAGCATAAGGCAGAGGATCTCTGTCGTTGATGTCACGTTTCTTGTCCCCGAAAAGCTGATCCCGGATAATACGAAAATCATCCAGTGAGACATAGGTAAATTGCGCTCCTCCTTTTACATCTCCCATTGCCCATATATGAGGGGCATTGGTATGTAATTGGTCATTGACTACAATTGCCCCGTGCGCATCGACTTCTACACCAGCTGCTTGCAGGTTCAGTCCTTCAATCATTGGTTTGCGGCCTGTGGCAATAAGGATCGCATCACCGTCTACAAAGTAAGGAGTGCCGTCCGAAGTATCCGAATAAGTCAGAGTTACCCCGTCGTGTATATCATGGATCGATTGAGTACGGACATTCAGACGAATCTCGACTCCTTTCTTCTCCATCACTTCCCGAACGCTTTTTGCAATATCCGAATCATTGCGGGGCATGAATCTGTTTCCTGCTTCGAG
Organism: Bacteroides sp. B1-V-101; assembly: GCF_023656585.1. Classification (NCBI taxonomy): domain Bacteria; kingdom Pseudomonadati; phylum Bacteroidota; class Bacteroidia; order Bacteroidales; family Bacteroidaceae; genus Bacteroides; species Bacteroides sp. B1-V-101. The sequence goes on from NZ_JAMOKH010000001.1 coordinate 304,054, forward strand.
AAGAGTCACTTTACTTCCGAAGCCAGCGTACATCGAAGCAAACTCCAGTCCGATATAGCCTCCGCCTACAATAATCAGGTGTTTTGGCAGAATATCCAACTCCAGAAGAGTGGTACTGGTGTACACATTTCGACTTTGCTGAATACCCTCTATATTGGGAATAATAGGTGTAGAGCCGGTATTGATAAAAATCTCTTTTCCCTGCAGTTCGATTTCTTCTTCGGGAAGAGCAACTTTCACCGTATTGGCTGAAACGAGAGACCCTTTACCTGTGTAAATAGTCACATTAGGGCGTTTGCTTAATTTCTCGTAGTTATTTTCTCTTAAAAAAGAGGTAAGTTTGTTTTTTCTGGCAATCGCCTGCCTATACATGTTACTCTGCTTATCAAAATCATTGTGATAAAGCAGGGTGGAAATCTCTGATTCGTGAATCAAAGTTTTGGTTGGTATACAGGCTACGTTAGGGCAAGCCCCTCCGTACATTTCATCGGACTGTTCGACGACAGCGACCTGCCATCCTCTGTTGGAAAGTTCGGCAGCCAGTGTTTTTCCTGCCTTGCCGAACCCTATAATAATTGCATCATATTGTTTCATAACTTCCTTTCATTAACGATTTATACTCAGCTATTATAACACATGAAGAGTATATTTGTTTTGCGTCATATCCGGGAAGCAAAGGTGTCCGTAGCGGACAGAATCAACTTTTTTTCAGTGTTTTGAGTACGCGTTGTGACGAGTCTGAAAGAAGCACTACGGCTCCTGCGAGAATAACGATATCTTTGATAACCAGTCTTCCGGCACCGGACAATAGCGGGAAGCCAAATTCATCTCCACCCAGATTCGGAACCCAGACTTCGGGCGTGGTGACAAGAAAGGATAGTGTGCCTAACGTCATAATGATGGCGAGCGTGTCACCTATCAGCGCTACTTTCGGGAAGAAAATGCCCAGGAATACCAGAATACCGATACTCATGATGAGCGCTCCTAATCCATAGGAGAAAGTATAAGTGCGATTGGCTTCGTGCCAGGCGCGGTTTTCCGGAACGAAGGCTCCTTCCGGATTTTTGTGGTCTTTGTATTCAGGAGCATCTTTCGCATAGAAGAAGCTCATGAAGGGACTGTTGGCTACGAAAGGAACAATTCCGTCGGCTTCGTAGTGGAAATATTTCAGTCCACCGATCCATACGAATACGACTAAGATAGCTACACGGATAAACTTAATTCCGAAATTCTTCAAGCTGGAAGTGAAGGTAAGCAAAGCAATAAATTTCTCTTTCATTTTGCGGTCTTTTTATGGGTTTAACTTTATACCGCAAAGGTCGTGCTTTCTGCATACCTCCGAAATGGCAATACTTCCGCTTCACTTATCAATTCTTCCCAACTTCCGTATTTCTGAACTGTACGGCACTCTGTCCTGTCATGTTTTTGAAAAAACGGCTGAAAGAAGCCTGGTCTTCAAATCCCAGAATATCGGCAATTTCTTTCGCGCTCTTATTGCTGTAGAGCAGGAGGCGTTTGGCTTCCGCTTCCACCCGTTCGTGGATGACCCTTAGCGGAGAAGGCAGCTTACATGTTGAGAAAATGTTCGAAAGTGTCTTCGGTGACTTGTGAAGCATATCGGCATAGTCCTGTACCTGTTTTTTGGTCCGGTAATGCTCGTCTACCAGATTGTAATACTGGCGGACAATCTCGAAGCCGGATTCCTTTTCGCGCGTGATATCCAGTCGCTGACGGGCGATTCGGGTGCATTGGATGATGAAACGCTTCAGCAGGATACGCAGCATTTCTTCCTGCAGGCTGTCGGAAACGGTGAACTCGTTTTCCATGGCTTCGGTAATCTGGTCCAGTTGCCGGCGCTCTGCTTCGTTTAGTGTGAAGCGGACAAGGTGGGATGAACCGTTGAAAAGGAAGCCGCTGCACGACACTTCGTGGTCGTTTCCATAGATACAATAGAAGTTGCTGTTGAACAGCAAAGTCATATATTCACCATCTATGGACTTAAATTCAAGATGCTGCAGATGAGTCAGTGAGATAACGTCGTCTTTTGAAAGTACCATCTCTTGATGGTCGATTTCTACTGTAATGCTTCCTTGGCGGACCCATATAAACTTATAGAGTCCTTTTTCTTTTTGCAAAGCTTTCTCTGTCAGATAAGAATCTGTGAGAGCGAGTGTTCCTTTTAGTTTGGTGTGATACTGTTGTAACATAATTTATTCCTCCATGGCTGATGCGTCAAATGACAGCGGTAGTAAATCGCCGATACTTTTTACTTCGTAGATACATTCTCTGCCGTATAGCAGAATACGGATAGGCTGGCCGTAACGTTTTTCCGTTTCCAGAATCACTTGGCGGCAGGCGCCACAAGGAGGAATAGGAGTTTCTATAAAGTCCTTTTCGGTTCTTGCTGCGATAGCGAGGGTATTTATCGGTTGGTCGGGATACTGCGAGTTGGCATAGAACAGGGTAGTACGTTCCGCACAAAGTCCCGACGGGTAAGCTGCGTTCTCCTGATTGGTTCCCGTCACAATGGTTCCGTTGTTCAGCAGTGCGGCGGCGCCTACTGAGAAATGCGAATAAGGAGCGTAGCTGCGGGCGGTTGCTTCCATGGCTGTTTTCATTAATGACCGGTCAGCTTCGTTCAGTTCATCGTATTGATATACTTTGATTATAGCGGTAATTGTGAGGTCCTTCATATCGGTAAATAGGTTAGTTCTACATTATTAATGTTACAAAGTTAGAAAAGAGATTGATAATCCCAATTATTTTTCAGATTTTTGTGTCCGATAATCCACATATAAGTTAAAATGGAGAACAAATTGTATAGACTAGTCTTTCTAACTGCCATTATCTTCTTTGCCGTAGGAGTACAGGCACAAAGACGGAATGCACGTTATGTAGAATATATAAATAAGTATAGTGACTTGGCTGTGGAGCAGATGAAGCTTCACAAAATTCCCGCAAGCATCACTCTGGCACAGGGATTGCTTGAAAGCGGAGCCGGAAACAGCCAGTTGGCACGCAAGAGTAATAATCACTTCGGTATTAAGTGTGGCGGCAGTTGGCGCGGACGTTCGGTACGTCATGATGACGATGCCCGCAATGAATGTTTCCGTGCCTACAAGCATCCCCGCGAATCGTACGAAGATCATTCCGACTTTCTGAAAAGGGGGGCCCGCTATGCCTTCCTTTTCAAACTCGATATCACCGATTACAAAGGATGGGCCCGCGGATTGAAAAAGGCAGGATATGCCACCGACCTTTCTTATGCCAATCGACTGATTACGATTATCGAAGATTACGACCTGTATAAATATGACAGCAAAGGTGTCTACTCGGAACGCAAGTTGCGAAAGAACCCGTGGCTGCTGAGTCCGCATCCGGTGTATATCGCCAATGATATCGCTTATATCGTGGCCCGCAGCGGGGATACTTTCAAGGATTTGGGTAAGGAATTTGATATCAGCTGGAAGAAGTTGGTGAAGTATAACGACTTGCAGCGTGATTATACTTTAGTAGCCGGAGATATCATCTATCTGAAGAGCAAAAAGAAGAAAGCATCCAAGCCTCATACTGTATATATTGTGAAAGATGGTGATTCTATGCATGCCATCTCGCAGAAATATGGTATCCGTCTCAAGAATCTGTACAAGATGAATCGTAAGGACGGAGAATATATTCCGGAGGTAGGAGATCGTTTGCGTCTGCGTTAGAAAACTTTATGCCATACTCATGTGTTATTATGTATGATAAAACATGATTAATAGTATGAGTCTAAATATTGCAAAGGACAGTAAGAAACGGGTCGTCATTGTAGGCGGTGGTTTCGGTGGCTTGAAGTTGGCTAATAAGCTGAAAAAATCAGGCTTTCAAGTTGTGTTGATAGATAAGAACAACTATCATCAGTTCCCTCCGTTAATTTATCAGGTGGCCTCGGCAGGTATGGAACCGACTTCCATTTCCTTCCCTTTCCGCAAGATATTCCAGCATCGGAAAGATTTTTATTTCCGTATGGCGGAAGTACGTGCTGTTTTCCCCGAAAAGAATATGATACAGACTTCCATAGGGAAGGCGGAATACGACTATCTGGTTCTTGCCGCAGGTACGACGACCAATTTCTTCGGTAATAAACATATCGAAGAGGAGGCCATGCCAATGAAAAACGTGTCCGAAGCTATGGGGCTCAGAAATGCGCTTCTCGCCAACTTGGAGCGTGCTGTGACCTGCTCCAACAAACAGGAACAGCAGGAGTTGCTGAATATCGTTGTCGTAGGTGGTGGTGCCACGGGAGTGGAAGTGGCGGGAGTACTTTCGGAAATGAAGAAATTTGTATTGCCGAATGATTATCCCGATATGCCCAGCAGTCTGATGCATATTTATCTGATAGAAGCGGGTCCGCGGCTACTTGCCGGAATGTCCGAAGACTCATCGAGCCATGCAGAACAGTTCCTCCGTGAAATGGGAGTCAACATTCTTTTAAATAAGCGTGTCACGGATTACCGTGACCATAAGGTGACACTTGAAGACGGCAGTGAGATTGCTACCCGTACTTTTATTTGGGTAAGTGGAGTGACCGGAGTTTCTTTTGGGAATATGAATACGTCCGTAATCGGTCGTGGAGGCCGTATCAAAGTAGATGCCTTCAATCGGGTAGAAGGAACGAATAATGTGTTTGCCATTGGTGACTTATGTATTCTTTCCGGTGACGAAGATTATCCGAACGGACATCCTCAACTGGCACAAGTTGCCATCCAGCAAGGGGAATTGCTGGCAAAGAATCTGATTCGCTTGGAAAAAGGAAAAGAGATGAAGCCTTTTCATTATCGTAACTTGGGGTCGATGGCGACTGTCGGGCGTAATCGTGCCGTAGCGGAATTCAGCAAGGTGAAGATGCAGGGATGGTTTGCTTGGGTAATGTGGCTGGTAGTGCATCTGCGCTCTATTCTGGGAGTACGCAATAAAGTAGTGGTGTTGTTGAACTGGGTATGGAATTACTTCACCTATGATCAGTCCATGAGAATGATTGTCTATGCCCGCAAGGCGAAAGAGATCCGTGACCGGGAAGCAATTGAGGCAACTACCCATTGGGGGAAAGACCTCATGCAGGAGCCGCAACCGGCCAAACAAGAACCGCAACCAAACTCAAAAGAAATAGTATAGCACCGTTTTGCGATGGTGTCACTATCCGGTCGGTATAGTGACACTATTACAAGGAGATAGTGACACTATAACAACAGTATAGTGACACCATGTTTTTTTGAACGGTAAATTCGTACAAGGTGTCCGATATCGGACACCTTCTCTTTTTTATTATTCTCTGTTAATCAGTTGATTATGCTTTTGGCATAGATTTGGTATAATAAAAGGTAAAACAACTGAAAGTGAAATTGTAAATACTTAGATATGGACAGAGAAATACCCAAAGAAGTGCGTAACAAAGAACGCAATAAAAAGATCATCCGTTATTCATCGATAGGAGTGGCCGGTATAGTTGTTATCGGTGTACTTATATCTGTCATGCGGACAGGAGTGGAAAAGAAGGATCTGGTACTTTCTACAGTTGATAAGGGAATGATTGAAGTTAGTGTCAGCGCCTCCGGTAAGGTAGTCCCTGCATTTGAAGAAATCATCAATTCTCCCATTAACAGTCGTATCGTTGAGGTATACAGAAAAGGAGGGGATAGTGTGGAAATCGGCACTCCGATTCTGAAACTCGACCTTCAGAGCACGGAAACGGAATATAAAAAACTGCTTGACGAAGAACAGATGCGCTGCTATAAGCTGGATCAGCTTCGCGTCAATAATCAGACGAAACTTTCCGATATGGCGATGCAGATTAAGGTCTCTGCCATGAAATTGAGCCGCATGAAAGTGGAACTTCGGAACGAACACTATCTGGACAGTCTGGGAGCGGGAACAACAGATAAAGTGCGTCAGGCAGAATTGAGCTATAACGTAGCACAACTGGAATACGAACAGCTCCAACAACAATATAAGAACGAAAAAGAAGTAGCGGCTGCCGAACTGAAAGTGCAGGAACTGGATTTCAATATCTTCCGTAAAAGTCTTGCCGAAATGAAGCGTACACTGGACGATGCCCAGATTCGGTCTCCGCGTAAAGCGATTCTTACCTACATTAATAATCAGATCGGTGCTCAGATTTCGCAAGGCGGACAGGTGGCCATCATCTCAGACTTAAGCCATTTTAAGGTAGAAGGTGAAATAGCCGATACCTACGGTGACCGGGTAGCTGCCGGAGGAAAAGCGGTTGTAAAGATAGGCAATGACAAACTGGAAGGAACGGTCAGCAGTGTGACACCCCTGTCTAAAAACGGAGTCATTTCTTTTACAGTGCAGTTGAAAGACGATAATAACCACCGTTTACGTTCGGGACTGAAAACGGACGTTTATGTGATGAATGCCGTAAAGGAAGATGTGATGCGGATGGCAAACGCTTCTTTCTATGTGGGACGTGGTGAGTATGATCTTTTTGTCCGGACATCTGATGACGAACTGGTGAAACGTAAAGTACAGCTGGGCGATTCCAACTTTGAATATGTGGAAGTGGTGAGTGGCTTACAACCGGGAGATGTAGTGGTAGTCAGTGATATGAGCTCTTATAAGAACAAGAATAAGCTGAAAATGAGATAAAAACGATCTAAATTAAATACTTATAGTTATGATAACATTGACTTCTCTCTCTAAGATTTACCGTACGGACGAGATTGAAACGGTAGCACTGGAAAACGTGAATCTGACCGTAGACCGCGGAGAATTTCTAAGCATTATGGGGCCGTCCGGATGTGGCAAATCTACTTTGTTGAATATTATGGGACTGCTTGATGCACCCACAACAGGAACTGTTGAAATTAACGGTACGCACACTGAGGGAATGAAAGATAAGCAACTGGCGGCTTTCCGTAACAAAACACTGGGCTTTGTATTCCAGTCTTTCCATCTGATTAATTCACTTAATGTGATGGATAACGTTGAGTTACCGTTACTCTATCGTCGTATCAGCAGCGGTGAACGCAAGCGTTTGGCGAAGGAGGTACTGGAAAAAGTCGGATTGAGTCATCGTATGAATCACTTTCCGACACAGCTTTCCGGTGGTCAGTGTCAGCGTGTGGCCATAGCGCGTGCAATTATCGGTCATCCGGAGATAATTCTGGCCGATGAACCTACCGGTAATCTGGATTCTAAGATGGGTGCCGAAGTCATGGAACTTCTCCATCGGCTGAATAAGGAAGACGGCCGAACTATCGTTATGGTGACGCATAATGAAGAACAGGCGAAACAGACTTCAAGAACTATCCGTTTCTTCGATGGCCGTCAGGTACAGTAATCCCCTTTTAAACTCTAAAAAAGCTAATCATGACAAAGAATATTTTTATAACTGCTGTTGCGGTATTATTAAGTGTAGCCCTTTGCCCGCTTTGGGCACAAAATGTGAGTGAAGATTGTAAAGTAGGCGAATTTTCCGCTATCAATCTGCGGTCGGTAGGTAACATTATTTTCACTCAGTCCGATACTTATTCCTGTCGGATGGAAGGTCCTTTTGAATATGTCGATAAAACAAAAGTAACGGTAAAAGGAGAAACATTGGTTATCGAATATAAGCAGAAGAATGTAAAAAACGTTAAGAACCTGACGTTCTATATCACAGCCCCTGATTTGAAGAGTGTAAAGATCGATGGTGTCGGCAACTTCAATGCTAAAGAAACCCTGAAACTGAAAAATGTAACTTTCAAACTCGATGGAGTGGGAAACTGTGAGGTGAAAAAGCTCCATTGTGATGAGTTGGAATTAATGGTAGACGGGGTCGGGAATATGAATGTCAATGTAAACTGCAATACTGTGAAAGCCAAAGTGGATGGAGTCGGAAATATCAAATTGTCCGGCAAGGCAGACAGAGCTTCTCTGAAGCGTGACGGAGTAGGCAGAATCAATCATAAAGGCCTGAAATGCCCGGATGTGAGCACGAAAGGCTGGGGATTCTGATAAGTATGAAAATGAATGAGAAGATAATGAGATTACAATGATAAAACTCTATTTCAAACAAGCATTTCACCTGTTGAAGGAGAATAAGTTACTTTCTTCTATCTCTATCATTGGTACGGCATTGGCTATTGCTATGATTATGGTGATTGTGATCACATTGCGTGCTACTATTGCACCCTTTGCTCCGGAAAGCTATCGTGACCGTATGTTGATTTTCAGGTATGCGGGATTTCAGTATAAAACAAACGAGAACTGGCAGAGTAACGGACCTGTTTCTTATAAGACAGCGAAAGCCTGTTTTAAAGAAATGGCTGCCCCTGAAGCAGTTACTATAACCAGCAGTTTCTCGGAAACGATGCTGGCTGCCAAGCCAGCGGGAGAGAAGGTTAGTTGCAGTGTATTGCAGGTGGATGATGATTTCTGGAAAGTATTTAAGTTCGATTTCCTTTCGGGATATCCGTTTGATAAGGCTACTTTTGATGCCGGTGCAACCAAAGCAGTAATATCTGAGGATATAGCCCGGCAATTGTTCGGAACATCGGATGTAGTCGGAAAAACATTCCTTTTAAATCACTCCGCTTATATGATTTGTGGAGTTGTGCGTCCCGTATCCAAACTGGCACGGTATGCTTATGCCCAGATTTGGATTCCTTTAAGTTCAACAGATGCGTTTACCGCCAGTTGGGGTGAATATGGAATTATGGGAATGGTGAGTGTCTACATTCTGGCTAAATCTCAGGATGACTTTCCGGCAATCCGTATGGAAGCTGAACGTCTCAGGGACAGATATATGGAAGGTTATCCGGATTATGAATTGCTCTATCGTGACCAGCCGGATACTTATTTTGTGGCGGCGCAACGATATTCAGCCAATAATCCTCCGGCTGTGAAGCAGGCTGTCCGTCAGTATATAATAACGTTAATCATTCTGTTGATCGTACCTGCTGTCAACCTTTCCGGACTGACATTGTCGCGTATGCGCAAACGCCTTTCTGAAATCGGTGTTCGAAAAGCTTTCGGTGCGCCCAGACGCGAACTGATGATACAGGTACTTTCTGAGAATATGCTTTATTCACTGTTGGGTGGAGTGCTCGGATTAATTCTGAGTTATGGCGCAACTTTCTTCTTGGGAAGTATGCTGTTTTCCATTGACTTTATGGGTAATGGTGTGACGGATTTGCGGACCATGTGTATGGATCTGCTGTTTGACCCGGTTGTGTTCTTGCTCGCATTTTTTGCCTGCTTTGCACTTAATTTATTGAGTGCTGCTATTCCGGCATGGAGAGTGACACGGACAAATATTGTGGATGCCATCAATGAGAGATAACCGAAACATTCAACAAACTAATTTTTAAGAAGATGCAACTGTTAAAACAAATATGGAACGAACGTCGCTCGAACGGGTGGCTGTGGGCAGAATTGCTGATTGTTTTCGTGGTGCTGTGGTACATTGTCGATTGGACGTATGCAACAGCGCGTACTTATTACGAACCGCTGGGATATGACATCACCAATACTTACTATCTGGAACTCAGTCTGAAAAACAATAAGAGTGATTCTTATATTCCGAAGGGGCAGAAAGAAACGACGACGGGACAAGACATTGTCGAACTGACTAACCGTCTCCGTCGTTTGCCGGAAGTGGAGGCTGTCTCGATATCAGTGAATGCACGTCCGTATATAGGAAGCAATTCCGGTATCCGTTTTCGCCTTGATACGCTGGTGCGCAGTCCGTTGAGACGTCCGGTAACACCGGAGTTTTTTCAGGTGTTCCGTTATCAAAGTGCGGATGGACAGGGATATCAGCCTTTAATGCAGGCTATAAAAAACGGAAATGCGGTTCTCAGCGAGAATATATGGCCCGACGATTATAAAGGTGACCGCACGTTGCTGGGAAAAGAAGTCGTGAATGTGGATGATTCTACAGACGTCTATAAAATAGCTGCCGTATCGACTAAGGTACGTTACAATGATTTTTGGCCAAATTACAGCGACCGATATATGGCTATTCCTCTTACGGAAGCACAATTGGCCGAGATTAATGATGACCTGTATCCGCTCAATACAGAAGTTTGCCTGCGTGTAAAGCCGAATACGGCTCCCGGCTTTCCGGAGCGTCTGATGGAACAGTCGGATACCCAGTTCAGTGTGGGAAATCTTTTTATACTGAAGGTACACGATTACGAGATGATACGTGAGGATTACAATCGTACCAATGTCAATCATATGCAGACGCGGTTTTGGATGATGGGCTTTTTGTTGGTGAATATCCTGTTGGGAATAGTCGGTACATTCTGGTTTCGTACCCAGCATCGTCGTGGAGAACTCGGACTTCGTGTTGCAGTCGGTTCCACCCGCATGGGGCTCTGGCACCGTCTTAACAAAGAAGGATTGTTGCTGCTGACACTGGCCGCTTTGCCCGCTGCTGTTCTTTGTTATAATATTGGTTATCTGGAACTGACGGAAGGTAGTATAGAGTGGAGTACCATTCGTTTTCTTATCACATTCTGTGTGACAAGTCTTTTGATGGCTTTGATGATACTCATAGGCATCTGGTTCCCTGCCCGGCAGGCTATCCGCGTGCAGCCGGCAGAAGCCTTGCGTGAGGAATAAAAAACTGAGGCTATTTGCATTGTTTTCAATATAATAACTTATCTTTGTGGGCTAAATGTTGAAAACAATGCTGTTTTTTGCTTATGAACCGACAATATTACTGTTTGTTAGTAGTTTTGTTCTTCGTTGTTTTTGCCCGGGCGGCTGCAGCAGAACATACATACAATATACTTTTTATCCAATCGTATACCTCGCAAACTCCCTGGCACAACGACCTGAATGAGGGGTTGGCAAAGGGGTTCAAGGAGAATGGACTGACAGTAAATATTACTACTGAATATCTGGATGCGGATTTCTGGTCATTCAATTCGGAGAAGGTGATTATGCGGCGTTTTTGTCAGCGTGCCCGCGACAGGAAGACGGATATGATTATCACATCAAGCGATGAGGCTTTCTATACTCTTTTCTCTTCCGGCGATTCGTTGCCTTATCAGGTTCCGGTTGTGTTTTTCGGAATCAAATATCCCGATAAAGAACTTATAGCAAGTCTTCCTAATGTATGCGGATTCACCGCTAATCCCGATTTTTATGTGATCTTAAAGCAGGCACAAAAGGTATTTCCCCAACGGAAAGAAGTGATATGTGTGATTGACAACAGTTTTCTGAGTAACAAGGGACGTGAGGACTTCAAACAAGAATGGCAGCTTTTTCAGGAAGAGAATCCGGATTACAAGATGAAGCTCTACAATACCCAGCATGAATCAACCAATCATATTATTGCGGCTATCTGTTATCCCCGCAATAGCTACGCGCGGGTTGTGGTCGCTCCCAAATGGTCACCGTTCCTTTCGTTTGTAGGCAAGAACTCTAAAGCACCGGTCTTCTCCAGTCAGAATGTGGGGCTGATGAACGGTGTGTTTGCTGCTTATGACGCAGACGCCTATACCTCTGCGATGTCTGCTGCAAAGAAAGCGTCGCGAGTGTTGAAGGGTGAATCTCCCTTGAAACTGGGTGTGACGGAGACGGAACAGGGATTTATTTACGATTACAAACAGCTGGACTTCTTCCATATAGATCCGGATAAGGTTTCCTCCAGTGGTATTATCGTTAATCAGCCGTATTGGGAAAGATATAAATTATTGTTTATTCTTCTTTATCCATCTATCCTGGCATTGTTGATCGTCTCTATCGTGTGGCTCATTCGTGTCAACCGTCGCGAAGCCAAACGACGGATACATGCCCAGACCCGCTTGTTGGTACAGAATAAACTGGTGGAACAGCGGAATGAGTTTGATAATATCTTCCACTCTATACGCGACGGGGTGATCACGTATGATACTGATCTTCATATTCACTTTACCAACCGTTCTCTGTTGAAGATCCTTCATTTACCCTCAGAATCGGGCGGACGGAATTATGAAGGAATGATGGCAGGCAGTATTTTCAAAATATACTATAACGGTCAGGATATCCTTTACAAGATATTGAAGAAGGTGGGAGAAACCGGGCAAAGTGTCATTATTCCCGATGGAGCTTTTATGAAAGAAGTGCATAGCGAACATTATTTCCCGGTTTCCGGAGAAATTGTTCCGATTCATTCCGGCGGACAGATTACCGGTATGGCACTTTCGGCACGCAACGTATCGGATGAAGAAATGCAGAAACGTTTCTTTGATATGGCTGTGGAGGAGAGTTCCATATATCCCTGGCAGTTTGATGTGGAGAGTAATAGCTTCATTTTCCCGCAAGGGTTCCTTGTCCGCTTTGGCTATGATGAGTCGATTACTTCCATCACCCGCGACGAAATGGATCGTATGGTTTATCCGGAGGATTTGAAGGAAATGCGTATTCTCTTTGATAAAACATTGGCGGGAAAAGAAACCAATACCCGTTTGAATTTCCGTCAGCGCAATGCCAATGGTGAATATGAATGGTGGGAATACCGTTCCTCTGTTATTTCCGGTCTGACGAGAGATTCGTTATATAATATATTAGGTGTATGCCAAAGCATCCAACGCTATAAGACGGCAGAACAGGAAATGAGAGAGGCGCGTGATAAAGCACTTCAGGCTGACAAACTGAAATCTGCTTTCCTTGCCAATATGAGTCACGAAATCCGTACACCACTGAATGCTATTGTCGGTTTCTCCGACTTGCTGAGCGATACAAGCGGCTTTTCCGAAGAAGAAGTAGCACAGTTTATAGCAACGATCAATAAGAATTGCGGATTGTTACTTGCATTGATTAATGATATTCTCGATTTGTCTCGTATCGAGTCAGGAACAATGGAATTTATGTTTGCCAATCATAATTTGCCTCTGCTGCTGAAGACAGTACATGATTCTCAACAACTGAATATGCCTCCGAGAGTGGAACTACTGCTTCGTATGCCCGATAATGAGAAAAAATACCTGGTGACAGATAATGTCCGTCTCCAACAAGTCGTCAATAATCTGATCAATAATGCTGCCAAGTTTACGACTTACGGTTCCATTACTTTCGGATATGAGGAAGATGAAGACCCCGGATATACCCGAATCTTTGTGGAAGATACGGGAGTCGGTATTTCGGAAGAAGGTATCCGTCATATCTTCGAACGATTCTATAAGGTGGATAACTTTACACAGGGAGCCGGTCTTGGATTAAGTATCTGCCAGACGATTGTCGAACGTTTGAGAGGAACGATCTTTGTGACCTCCGAAGTAGGCAGGGGAACCCGCTTTACTGTACGTATCCCGAATTTCTGCGAATAAGACTGAACGTTCATTTCTGTGCATAGTGTCCGAAAATGAACACTGATACATTTCTCTAACCGGTTGATAGTAAATGTATTATTCTTTTGGCACATGGTTTGATTCTATCTGACTGGAAAATACCGTGTATAATGAAAAAGAAAAGTATATTGTTTGTTCTGGCTGCAATCTGTCTGCCTTTGGCAGTATCGGCACAGAAAGAGAGGGAAATCACCTTGAACGAAGCTATCGCTATGGCGCGTATGCAGTCTGTTGACGCTGCTGTTGCCTTGAATGAGTTGAAAACATCTTATTGGGAATATCGCACATTCCGTGCCGATCTTCTTCCGGAAATCAATCTGAAAGGAACACTGCCTAATTACAATAAATCTTACGGCTCCTATCAGAATCCGGACGGTTCTTACAGCTTTGTCCGCAACAGCGCCTTAGGTCTTTCCGGTGAACTTTCCATCGACCAGAATATCTGGCTTACCGGTGGACAACTTTCACTGACGTCTTCTCTCGACTACCTAAAGCAACTGGGTAATAGCGGTGACCGCCATCTGATGTCCGTTCCTGTTACTTTAAAACTGACCCAACCTATTCTTGGTGTGAATAATGTGAAGTGGAACAGGCGTATAGAACCTGTGCGATATGCCGAAGCGAAAGCGGAATTTATCACAGCTACCGAAGAAGTGACGATGCGGGCTATTACCTATTACTTTGATCTGCTGTTGGCGAAAGAGACTCTTGGAACTGCCCGTCAGAATTTAACGAATGCTAATCAGCTTTACGAAGTGGCTATAGCTAAACGCAAGATGGGACAGATTTCGGAAAATGAACTTCTCCAGTTAAAACTTTCGGCATTGAATGCAAAGGCTGCGTTGACCGAAGCCGAAAGTGATCTGAATGCCAAGATGTTTCAGCTTCGTGCCTTTCTGGGAGTGGGAGAGGATGAAATCCTCCGTCCTGTCGTTCCCGAATCAGTAGATTGTGGTAAGATGGAATATAATATGGTATTGAATAAAGCGCTGGAACGTAACTCTTTTGCCCAGAATATTCGTCGCCGTCAGTTGGAGGCCGATTATGCGGTAGCTACGGCGCGTGGTAATCTGCGTAGCATTAATTTGTTTGCCAGCGTAGGATATACGGGAGAGAGTCGTGAACTTTCCAGTGTTTACAGGAACTTGCAGGATAATCAGATTGTGCAGGTAGGCGTTCAGATTCCGATTCTGGACTGGGGAAAGAGACGCGGGAAGGTACGGGTAGCAAAAAGCAATCGCGATGTAGTACTTTCGAAGATACGGCAGGAACAGATCAACTTCAATCAGGACATATTCTTGCTGGTAGAGCATTTCAATAATCAGGCACAGCAATTGGAGATAGCCAAAGAGGCGGATGGCATAGCGCAGCAACGTTACAAAACAAGTATTGAAACCTTTCTGATTGGTAAAATCAATACACTGGATTTGAATGACGCCCAGAACTCCAAAGACGAGGCGCGCCGGAAACACATCTCCGAGCTTTATTATTACTGGTATTACTTTTATCAGATCCGTAGTCTGACTCTCTGGGATTTCCAGGCTAACACGGAGTTGGAAGCAGATTTTGATGAAATAGTGCGGCAATAGGGATTAATCGGGTTATTTGTTGCTTGTATTGAGTATTTACAATATCTTTGTCATAAGTAATTTAAGCTATGATTTTAATAATAGACGACGACAACGCAGTACGCTCTTCACTCAGTTTTATGCTGAAACGGGCTGGATATGAGGCACAAACGGTTTCCGGTCCCCGGGAAGCTATGGAGGTGGTGCGTTCCGTAGCACCGGATTTAATCTTAATGGATATGAACTTCACCCTTTCTACTACAGGAGAAGAAGGGCTGACTTTGCTCAGGCAAGTGAAAATATTCCGTCCGGAAACTCCGGTGATACTGATGACCGCCTGGGGAAGCATACAGCTTGCCGTGCAAGGTATGCAGGCAGGAGCCTTCGATTTTATCACCAAACCTTGGAATAATGCGGCATTGTTGCAACGTATCGAGACGGCTTTGGAACTGGCAGGCTCTCCCAAAGAGACAACGCAGGAACAGAATGACGCTTTCGACCGTCGTCATATCATCGGCCGTAGTCAGGGACTGACAGAAGTACTGAATACCATTGCCCGTATAGCAAAGACGAATGCTTCCGTACTGATCACCGGAGAAAGTGGGACGGGCAAGGAGCTGATAGCCGAGGCGATACACATCAACAGCCAGCGTGCCAAACAGCCTTTTGTCAAAGTGAACTTGGGAGGAATCTCCCAAAGTCTGTTCGAAAGTGAAATGTTCGGCCATAAGAAAGGAGCTTTTACGGATGCTTCCTCCGACCGTATCGGACGCTTTGAGATGGCGAACAAAGGAACCATCTTTCTGGACGAGATCGGTGATCTCGACCCTTCTTGTCAAGTGAAGCTCTTGCGGGTGTTACAAGATCAGACGTTTGAAGTATTGGGAGACAGCCGTCCCCGTAAGACGGATATTCGTGTCGTCTCCGCTACCAATGCCGATTTACGCAAGATGGTGGGCGAACGTACTTTCCGCGAAGATTTGTTTTACCGTATTAATCTGATTACCGTCAGACTGCCGGCTTTGCGTGAGCGCCGGGAGGATATTCCCTTGCTGGTACGTCACTTTGCCGATCGTCAGGCAGAGGCCAACGGTTTTCCTCGCACCGAATTTTCAGCGGATGCTTTGCAGTTTCTGAGTCGCTTACCTTATCCGGGAAATATCCGTGAATTAAAGAATCTGGTAGAACGTACGATTCTGGTCAATGGAAAGCCGACGCTTGATGCCGCCGACTTTGATGCTCAGTATATCCGTCACGAAGATCAGAAAGTCGCCGAAGGCGCATCCTTTGCTGGTATGACTCTGGATGAAATAGAACGGCAGACGATTTTGCAGGCTTTGGAGCGTCATAAGGGAAATTTGAGTCAGGTAGCTACAGCGCTTGGCATCAGTCGTGCCGCCCTTTACCGTCGTTTGGAGAAGTTTGGAATCAGTGTTTAGCAGATAGACCTTACTATTATTATGCGTATAAAAGGATTCTTTGGTATACTCGTTTTCCTGCTTCTGGTCTTGGGGGGTGGATTGCTTTTCCTTTCAAGCCGGTTGAACCTGATCTATTTCTATATAGGAGAGGGGTTAGTCCTTTTTATCCTGTGTTATCTCCCGTTTTTCTATCGTAAGATTGTGAAACCGCTGAACTCTATCGGAAGCGGTATGGAACTGTTGCGCGAACAGGATTTCAGCAGCCGGTTAAGTCCCGTGGGGCAATATGAAGCCGACCGTATTGTGAACGTCTTCAACCGGATGATGGAGCAACTAAAGAATGAACGTCTCCGTCTTCGCGAACAGAATAACTTCCTTGACCTGCTGATTAAAGCCTCTCCGATGGGAGTCATCCTCACCACATTGGACGAGGACCTTTCCGAGCTGAACCCGATGGCGCAGAAAATGCTGGGTGTCCGTCAGGAAGATGTCTTGGGCAAAAAGATGAACGAGATAGATTCTCCGCTTGCCGCCGAGTTGGCAAATGTGCCGAAAGGAGAAACGGCTACCGTCCGTCTGAATGATTCGAATATTTATAGATGTACGCATTCCTCTTTTATTGACCGTGGATTTCAGCACCCCTTCTTCCTGATAGAAAGTCTGACGGACGAAGTGATGAAGGCCGAGAAGAAAGCCTACGAGAAAGTAATCCGCATGATTGCCCACGAAGTGAATAACACTACCGCCGGAATAACCTCCACACTGGATACAGTAGAACAGGCGCTTTCCACTGAAGAAGGTATGGATGATATTTGCGATGTCATGCGTGTATGTATCGAACGCTGTTTCTCTATGAGCCGTTTCATCACCCGTTTTGCCGATGTAGTGAAGATTCCCGAACCGACGCTCACGCCTGTCGACCTGAATGACCTCGCATTTACCTGCAAGCGTTTTATGGAAGGTATGTGTGCCGACCGGAACATAAAACTTCGTCTGGAGATAGACGAAACGTTGAAAGAGGTAAAAATGGATGCCTCCCTTTTCGAACAGGTACTGGTAAACATCATTAAGAATGCTGCGGAAAGCATCGAAAAGGATGGCGAGATTATCGTCCGCACCCTTTCTCCTGCCACTATCGAAGTGGTGGACAACGGTAAGGGAATCAGCAAAGAGGTGGAAGCGAAGCTGTTCAGCCCGTTCTTCTCCACCAAGCCCAATGGTCAGGGAATCGGACTGATCTTTATCCGGGAGGTTCTGATGCGTCACGGCTGCACTTTCTCTCTGCGGACTTATGCCGACGGATTGACCAGATTCCGTATTCTTTTTCCCTGATCAAATGTCAAACGAGAACAGTTCTTCCGCTATATAGACCTTTTTTTGTTCTGAAATCCCTCCTACCTTTGCCCCGCTCAATTCAATAGGATGTTAAGGTATAAGATATGAGATTAATAATTAAAGGTGCAGTAGCGCTCTTTCTTTTATTGGCTATCAGTATTCCGCTAAGTGCCCAATACATAGTGCAGGGTGTGGTGACTGATTCTCTGACCAGAGAACCCTTATCTTATGTATCTGTACGTCTGAAAAACACGACCGAAGGAACGACTACCGGAAGTGACGGACGCTTTTATTTCAAAACTCATCGCTCCGAAGGAGTGCTTGTGATCTCAACCGTAGGCTATAATGAATATAGCCGGCTGATCCATCCGGCACGTAATCTTTCGTATAAAGTAGCACTTTCTCCCGCTACATACGCGCTCAACGAAGTATTGGTGAAGCCTAAACGCGAACATTACCGTAAGAAAGACAATCCCGCCGTAGAGTTTGTCCGTCGGATGATAGAACATCGTGACGACCATTCTCCTAATGAGAAAGACTTCTGGCAGCGCGACCGTTATGAGAAGACTACCTTTGCGCTGAACAACTTCGACGAAGAGAAACAGAAGAAATGGCTATACCGCAAATTTGATTTCCTGACAGAATATGTAGACACCTCTGCCGTCACCGGAAAACCGATACTGACCGTATCTGCCCGTGAACTTCTTGCTACGGACTACTACCGCAAATCTCCTCATTCCGAAAAGCAGTGGGTGAAGGGACGCAAGCAGGCAGGAGTCGATGATTTCCTTTCCAAACAAGGTATGCAGGCTGCTATTAATGAAGTCTTTAAAGACGTGGACATTTACGAGAACAACATCTCCCTGTTCACCAATAAGTTCGTCAGCCCCTTATCCCGCATCGGGACAGGATTCTACAAATATTATCTGATGGATACCTTGCAGATCGGTGGTGAAACCTGTGCGGACCTTGCTTTCACCCCCTTTAATTCCGAATCTTTCGGCTTTAACGGGCACTTGTATGTCACGCTCGACTCTACCTACTTTGTCAAACGTGCCGTGCTTAACTTCCCGAAGAAGATCAATCTGAACTTTGTCGATTATATGCTGCTTGAACAGGAGTTTAAGCGGGCAGAAGACGGTACCCGTCTGCTCGACCATGAAAGTATCACCGTAGAATTCAAACTGACCGAAGGGCAGGATGGTATCTTTGCCCGTCGGGTGGCGGATTACAGTCGTTATTCTTTCCTTCCGACCGAGGAAGCCGATAAAGCCTTCACCAAACCGGAACGTATCATCGAAGAAACCGAAGCGCTGTCCCGACCCGAAACTTTCTGGGCGGAGAATCGTCCGCAAGCAGCCATCTCGCAACAGGAGAACTCCGTAGACCGCCTGATGGCGCAACTGCGTGGCTATCCGGTCTATTATTGGACGGAAAAGGTGCTATCCATTCTCTTCACCGGATACATCCCGACCTCCAAAGAAGCCCCTCTTTTCTATATCGGTCCCATGAATGCCACCATCAGCGGGAATACGCTGGAAGGACCGCGTATCCGTGCCGGTGGAATGACGACCGCATGGCTCAACCCTCATCTGTTCGGCAAAGGCTATATCGCTTATGGCTTCAAAGACGAAAGGCTGAAAGGACTGGCGGAAGTAGAATACTCTTTCAAGAAGAAAAAGGAATATGCCAATGAATTTCCCATCCATTCACTGAAAGTACGTTATGAATCGGACGTTAATCAATACGGACAAAACTATCTGTACACAAGCAAAGACAATGTCTTCCTTGCCTTGAAGCGTGAGAAGGATGATCGTATCGGCTATTACCGGCAAGCGGAAATGACCTATACCAATGAGTTTTATTCCGGCTTCTCCTTCCAGCTCACGGCACGCAGGCGGACGGATGAATCGAGCTACCTGATTCCTTTTCTGCGGAAAGACGGTGAGGTTTACTCTCCGGTCAAAGACTTCTCTACCAGTGCGGCGGAGTTGAAGCTGCGCTATGCCCCGAACGAGAAATTCTTTCAGACACAATGGAACCGCTTCCCCGTATCGCTGGATGCTCCGGTGTTTACGCTGTCGCATACCATTGCCGGAAAAGGAGTGCTGGGAAGTGATTACACCTATAATCATACCGAAGCGGGTATACAGAAACGTTTCTGGTTTTCCGCTTTCGGCTATACGGATATTATCCTGAAAGCGGGGAAGGTATGGGATAAAGTTCCCTTTCCGTTGCTCATTATGCCGAATGCGAACCTTTCCTACACCATTCAGCCGGAATCTTATTCGTTAATGAATGCTATGGAGTTTATGAATGATGAATACTTTTCGTGGGACGTCACCTACTTCCTTAACGGATGGCTGTTCAATCGTATCCCATTGTTGAGAAAACTGAAATGGAGGGAAATAGTTTCCTGTCGTGGACTTTATGGGCATTTGAGTGATAAGAATAATCCGGATATGACACAGGGTTTGTTCGCTTTTCCGATAGCAAGTACCCGTACAATGGGAAAAACACCTTACGTGGAGGCGGGTGTGGGTATTGAAAACATTTTCAAGGTATTACGTTTAGACTACGTCTGGCGGCTCACATATAGGGATTCGCCCGATATTGACAAGTCCGGCCTGAGAATAAGTCTTCACATGACCTTCTAAAAGTTAAATCCTGCTAATTGCAATGTTTATATAGCAAACAAAGGTCGCTTTAGTAATTAATTAATCTTATTTTTGCATCAATTTTAGTTTAATTTTAATAGAATAGAAATGAAACAAGAAATTAAACCCGCTACTGGACGTCTTGGCGTGTTGGTAGTTGGAGTAGGTGGTGCGGTTGCCACCACAATGATAGTAGGTACACTAGCCTCTCGCAAGGGACTGGCAAAACCGATAGGATCTATTACACAGTTAGCCACAATGCGCATGGAAAACAACGAAGAAAAACTCATCAAGGACGTTGTGCCCTTGACTGATTTGAACGACATTGTTTTCGGTGGATGGGATATCTTCCCGGACAACGCATATGAAGCTGCTATGTATGCCGAGGTTTTGAAAGAAAAAGACCTGAACGGTGTGAAAGATGAACTGGAAGCTATCAAGCCGATGCCGGCAGCTTTCGATCACAACTGGGCAAAACGTCTGAATGGTACACATATCAAGAAGGCTGCTACCCGTTGGGAAATGGTAGAACAACTCCGTCAGGACATCCGCGACTTTAAGGCTGCCAACAACTGCGAACGCGTTGTTGTACTGTGGGCTGCAAGTACCGAAATCTACATTCCGTTATCAGACGAACACATGTCACTCGCTGCTTTGGAGAAAGCAATGAAAGATAACAACACAGAAGTTATCTCTCCGAGTATGTGTTATGCATACGCTGCTATCGCAGAAGATGCTCCGTTTGTGATGGGTGCTCCTAACTTGTGTGTGGATACTCCGGCCATGTGGGAATTCTCTAAACAGAAGAATGTTCCTATCTCCGGTAAAGACTTCAAGAGCGGTCAGACACTGATGAAAACCGTATTGGCTCCGATGTTCAAGACTCGTATGCTGGGTGTGAACGGTTGGTTCTCTACCAACATCCTCGGTAACCGTGACGGTGAAGTGCTGGATGATCCGGACAACTTTAAGACAAAAGAAGTTAGTAAGCTGTCTGTAATCGACACCATCTTCGAACCGGAAAAATATCCGGATCTCTATGGAGACGTTTACCACAAAGTACGCATCAACTACTATCCTCCCCGCAAGGACAACAAAGAAGCATGGGATAACATCGACATCTTCGGATGGATGGGTTATCCGATGGAAATCAAGGTAAACTTCCTTTGCCGTGACTCTATCCTCGCTGCTCCTATTGCACTTGACCTGGTATTGTTCAGTGACTTGGCTATGCGTGCAGGTATGTGTGGCATCCAGACTTGGTTGTCATTCTTCTGCAAGAGCCCGATGCATGATTTCGAACATCAGCCGGAACACGACCTGTTCACACAATGGAGAATGGTAAAACAGACATTGCGTAACATGGTTGGTGAAAAAGAACCTGATTATTTAGCTTAATTAAATAAGTGGAGAGTTGAAAGTTGAGAGTTGAAAGTGGTTGCAATGTAATTGCGGCATTAGACAACTTTTAACTTTCAACTTTTATTTTGGAGCACATCCAATCATCCTCCACTCTCAATTTTCAACTCTCAACTCTCAACTATTAATGAAGAGACCTTCCTTTCTACCTGTTTTAATAGGCACGGGCTTTGGCTCTGGTTTTTCTCCTTTTGCTCCCGGTACGGCCGGGGCATTGCTGGCTTCTATCATCTGGATTGCACTTTACTTCCTGCTTCCTTTCACTGCTTTATTATGGACGACTGCTGCTTTGGTGGTTCTTTTTACCTTTGCAGGTATTTGGGCTGCCAATAAGTTGGAGTCTTCTTGGGGCGAAGACCCGTCACGTGTGGTAGTCGATGAAATGGTAGGTGTGTGGATTCCGTTGCTGGCAGTTCCCGATAATGACCGGTGGTATTGGTACGTGATAGCGGCTTTTGCTCTGTTCCGTATTTTTGATATCGTAAAGCCATTGGGAGTACGCAAGATGGAGAGCTTTAAAGGTGGAGTAGGGGTAATGATGGATGATGTACTGGCGGGTGTATATAGTTTTATCTTGATAGCGGTGGTACGATGGGTGATTGGCTGAAAAGAGTTGCACGGATGATTTCGCAGAAGGGTGGAGTCTTTATGTTTTTAAGGGCGCAGCTTTCGGCTCAAATGGCGACTATTGCAGACTTTCTGGTGACTATCCTTCTGGTAAGGCTATTTGATGTCTACTATGTATATGCTACCTTGGCGGGCGCTATCTATGGAGGAATTATCAATTGCATTATCAATTATAAATGGACTTTTAAATCGAAAGGGAAAAAAACGCATGTTGCTGTAAAATTCATAATAGTGTGGGTTTGCAGTATTTGGCTGAATACGTGGGGGACGTACACTCTGACGGAATCGTTAGCGAAAATTCCGTGGGTACGTGATACACTCAGCCAATATTTCGGTGACTTCTTCATCATCCCTAAAGTGGTGGTGGCGGTCATTGTGGCGTTGTTCTGGAATTATAATATGCAGCGTTTCTTTGTTTACCGGAATATAGATATAAGAAGCTTGTTCAAAAGAAATTGAAAGAAAACAGAAGATTTAGATAAAAACAGATTTAGGTATATGAATTACAGAGATTACTTACAACAAGTGATTTATAAGATTATCAATCCTTTGATACATGGAATGATTAAAATAGGAATCACCCCCAACTTCATCACTACTACCGGATTTATATTGAATGTAGTGGCGGCAGGTATGTTTGTTTATGCCGGTATTTATAGCGGACAGAATGATTTGTCCATCCTTGGATGGGCAGGAGGTGTGATCCTTTTTGCCGGATTGTTCGATATGATGGACGGGCGTGTGGCACGTCTGGGAAACATGAGTTCCAAATTCGGTGCCCTCTACGATTCTGTGCTCGACCGTTACAGTGAGTTGATGACTTTCTTCGGTATCTGTTACTATTTGTCAGTCAAAGATTATTTCATTTACGCTATCATTGCATACTTTGCTTTGCTCGGTTCGTTGATGGTGAGCTATGTTCGTGCCCGTGCCGAAGGTCTGGGTATTGAGTGCAAGGTTGGATTTATGCAACGTCCGGAGCGTGTGGTTCTGACAAGTCTCGGAGCCTTGTTCTGCGGTGTATTCAAGGATATTACCGCTTTTGATCCGATGCTGATATTGATGGTGCCTTTGACAATCGTTGCTGTGTTCGCCAATATCACAGCTTTCGCACGCGTGAGACATTGCTATAAGGTGATGACAGCGAACGAAAAGAAGAATGACTAATTAAAATAACATCCTTAATGATAAAAACAATTCAAATGCCGTCGAAGAAAGAAACCTTGACCGTTATTGTCATCATGGCTCTTTTTCTTCTGCTGACAGCTGCCTGTATCGGACTCCGTTCCGAACATCTGCTGATGGCGGCACTCTATCTGGTTTTATTTTTTGCCGGACTACCTACCCGGAAGCTGGCAGTGGCCTTACTGCCTTTCGCCATTTTCGGGATCTCGTATGACTGGATGCGTATCTGCCCCAATTACGAAGTAAATCCGATTGATGTAGCCGGACTTTATAATCTCGAAAAGTCGTTGTTCGGAGTGATGGATAATGGTGTGCTGGTTACTCCTTGTGAATACTTTGCCGTGCATCATTGGGCGGTGGCGGATGTCTTCGCCGGCATCTTCTATCTTTGCTGGGTCCCTGTGCCTATCCTGTTCGGGCTCTGCCTGTACTTTAAGAAAGAGAGAAAAACTTATCTTCGCTTTGCATTAGTCTTTTTGTTTGTCAACTTAATCGGCTTTGCCGGCTATTATATCCATCCGGCTGCTCCCCCCTGGTATGCTATCAACTACGGTTTCGAACCGATACTGAATACTCCGGGTAACGTGGCGGGTCTCGGTCGCTTCGACGAGATTTTTGGCGTGACTATCTTCGACTCCATTTATGGAAGAAACGCAAATGTCTTTGCTGCCGTTCCTTCCCTTCATGCGGCATATATGGTTGTGGCATTGGTGTATGCCATTATCGGCAAATGCAGATGGTATGTGATAGCCCTTTTCTCTGTTATCATGGCAGGCATCTGGGGAACAGCGATCTACTCTTGTCATCACTATATTATAGATGTACTCCTTGGAATCTCCTGTGCACTGCTCGGCTGGCTGTTCTTTGAGTACGGACTGATGAAGATTCGCGGATTCAGAAACTTCTTTGACCGATATTATCAGTATATTAAATAGTGAAGAACAAATACCGCAATATATTCCTGGCTTTTGGCATTGTCGCCGTCCTGATCATGATATTCACTTTCGATATGGATTATCAGGAACTTTGGGCAAACTTGAAAAGGGCAGGAGTATATTTGCCTTTGGTATTATTGCTGTGGCTGTTCGTTTATCTGATTAATACTACATCGTGGTACATCATTATACGTAGCGGAGGGAAGCCGGGGTTTTCATTTGCCCGGCTTTATAAGTTTACCGTTACGGGTTTTGCCCTGAATTACGTAACTCCCGTCGGACTGATGGGCGGTGAGCCGTATCGCATCATGGAACTGAAACCGTATATAGGAGTGGAGAGAGCCACTTCTTCGGTGATTCTCTACGTGATGATGCACATCTTTTCTCATTTCTGCTTTTGGCTGAGTTCTGTCTTGCTATACCTTTGCCTTTATCCGGTAGGGTGGGTGATGGGAACCATTTTGGGTACGATCACCGTCTTCTGCCTGCTGGTAGCTATGTTGTTTGTAAAAGGCTATCAGCATGGGATGGCAGTTACTTTCGTTCGTCTGGGCAGTCATCTTCCTTTTCTGAAAAAGAAAGTAATCCGTTTTGCCGACTCCCATCGGGAACAGTTGGAGAACATAGATAAACAGATAGCCTTGCTTCATCAACAGAAGAAGGGAGCTTTTTATGCGGCTTTATTCTTGGAATATACGGCACGTGTGGTCAGTTGTCTGGAAATCTGGCTGATCCTCAATGTGCTGACAAGGAGTGTCAGTTTTGCAGATTGCTGCCTGATTGCTGCCTTCTCTTCTTTACTAGCCAATCTTTTGTTCTTCTTGCCTATGCAGTTGGGTGGCCGTGAGGGAGGATTTGCCCTTGCGGTAGGCGGGCTTTCCCTTTCCGGAGCTTATGGAGTCTATGCGGCATTGATCACTCGCGTGCGTGAGATGGTCTGGATTGTGATAGGGCTTGCTTTGATGAAGGTTGGAAATAAAAAGTAGCCTTATTTTACTATAATTTCCCAGTATCCGTTTTTATTTGATCCAACTCGCTGAATCATACCTTTTTGCTTTAATGATGTGATCAGACGTTCGCTATGCCTTAGGCTGATACCTAGAAGTCCGGCGATTTCTTTGGCGGTAATTTGATTGTTTTTTCTCAAAAGTTCCAGAACTTTTTGTTCGTTTATACCGACATTTATACCGACATCCTTTGTCGCTTTCATTGTTACTATAGGATCGCCTTGCCGTTTCTTTAGTGTTTCGTATATTTCTTGTAGCATGAAGTCAATGAAGATACCACTATTTACAGCATCAGTACTTCGGTTTATTGCATTATAATAGGCTTGTTGATTGATTTCCTTCAGAGGAGATATCCTGATGATCTATTTTATAAAGGTAGAAACTCCAACTGCTTCGACTTAGTTTGGTCGGGCAATTGGAGTTTTCTTGTTTATAGGCTATTCAATTAAAACTTTTCTTGATTTCTGCCTCATGCTTTCCAGTTATTTTCCGCATCGAAGCAAGGGCACGCTTTCACCCATTCTTCCGGTTCTATCTCTCCGTTCTCATTCCGGTCGGGACTAAGGTCACGGTGACCGCATACGCGGCATTCCGGATAATCTTTCAGTAAAGTAAGAACCAGTACCCGCAGTGAATGTTTCTGCCATTCGGTCCGGGTATCTTTGGGGCGACCTTTGCTGTCGAGCCCGCCTTCATAGCAGATACCGATACTTTCTCTGTTGAAACCTTTGGCGTGGGCACCGACCTTTTCTATCGGTCGGGTAGACTTTATATCCCCGTTTTTGCGGATATAAAAATGATAACCCGCTCCGTTGAATCCGCGTCGGCGATGGCAGACGTCCAGGTCATATTCCGTGAAATCCTTGTCTTCGCGTGTGGCGGAGCAGTGAATTACGATTAAGTTGATCGTTCTCATAATCTGTCCGGCATTAAGCTTCAGAGATGGATGCCTCGCTTTGTGTACGCTGTAGGCACTCTTTGTTTACGCACTGTAATGTGGCAGCTTGTGCCAGTTGTTCTCTCAACGAAAAGATTTCGGTGTGCATTTCTTTCACTCTCGCGCTCAGGTCGAAATAATCTTTCAGTACCTTTTCCAGCTGTTCCATCAGGAAGGTATACTGGTCTTTCACCAGTTCGCTGAATTCTTTGACGTCTTGCGCCATCGCTTTACGCTTTTTACGATTACCCAGGAAAGGGAGGATAGTCATAATAATCTCGATAATTTTATCTAGCATTTTTTTTAATGGATAATTGATAATGGATAATTGATAATGGGGGGAGTTGTACATTAAGGTTAGTTCGATATAGTATCTCTCATTCTGAGCGAAGCGACGAACCTGAGACTGACTAAAAGTCGGTAGTATCTTAATTCTCCTCCTTCGGGAAGGAGGAGTCCCCGTAGGGGGAGGTGGTAGGTGAATGCATAACTCTGTTATTTACAATAGAATAGGAATAAACCTTGTTTTACCTACCACCCCGGCTTTCAGCCACCCCTCCTTCCCAAAGGGAGGGGAATTGAGATACTATTGACTTCTTAGTCAGTTTCAATTGGGAGGGCTGCTCCAGTGTTTTGTACTGCTCTTTCCCAAAAAAGTCCTGTTAAACTGTCGGGTCCGGAGCTTCTTCATCGCCTCCGCTGTTTCCTCCGCCTTCGCTATTTCCTCCGCCTCCGGTGTTTCCTCCGCCGGCATTTCCGCCTTCCGTGTCACCTTTGCTTGCTAGTACGAATTCCACGTTGTTTTCGCTTCGTGTGCTGGTGTGACTTGCGTTCACCAGATGCAGTGCTTTATCCGCTACAAACCGGACATTCACCTTGCGGATGCTTCGGACCGTGCAATCTTTTTCCTTCTCTGTCCCCTCGCTGCACAGTGTGATGTGAAACGTACCCAGACCGTCGATCTTCACTTTGTCACCTTGGGTGAGTGACAGGCGGAGTTGCTCTACAAAAGCTTCGATAGCATGTTTTACATCTCCTGCTGTGAGTGAAGAGTTGGCTTCGATGGCATCTGCCAGTTTTTCGACGTCCATCACTCTTACTGTACCCGATTTCTGACGTACGTAATACAGCATCGGGGAATTCTCCTGACTTACGTACTTTCTTCGCTGATAGCGTTCTACTGAAACATTCATAAATTTAAAAAGTTAAGGTTTAAGTAATAATTATTTTGTTTCTCTATGACATTACAAATATACGAAATATAAGAGGCGAAGTCAAGCATTATGCCATTTATTTCATTGCAAATATGAAATAAAATCGGAAAATATTAGAAATAATATTATGTAATATAATATTGTTTTAATTATGTTTTTATTTTGCTTGTTTCAGTAATACTTCCAATGGTGGTGTATAGTCCGTAATTTTCGTTAGAGAAGGATTGTGGCTGAAGTATGCGTTCCCTGTCTCTCCATTGCGTTGTTTGGCTACGATGACTACCCCCAGTCCTTCGGTCGGATAACCGCTTTCCCGGTCGGTAGTGAGCCGTGCCAGTGCAGGGCGGTAGAGCAGCATCACTACATCCGCGTCTTGCTCGATGGCGCCGCTTTCGCGTAGATGGAATAGTTCCGGCCGGCCACCGGGACGGCCTTCCGACTCGCGGTTTAGCTGGCAAAGCAATACGACGGGAACGTTCAGTTCCTTGGCGAGCAATTTAGCCTTGCGGGTGGCTTGTGCCACTTCCTGTTCACGGTTGCGGTTCTTCTGTCCGGTGTTCATGTCGCAAAGTTGCAGGTAGTCGATGATGATCAGATCGCATGCACTCTTGCTTTTAAGGAGCCGTGCGCTGGAACGTACATGGTCCATACTGATCGATGTGCTGTCGTCTACGTGTATCGGTAGCCGTGCCAGTTCTGCGGCGGTGGTGTGCGCTTCCGCTACTTCGTGCGGGTTGGGGATGCCTGTGCGCCAGCGGTAAGGGTTGATGTCGCTGGCGGACAACAGCCAGCGGTCGGCAAGTCGTTCTCCTTGCATCTCAAGGCTGTAGACGGCGACGGCATGTCCCTGCATGGCAGCCTGCCGCGCCAGATGGAGGGCGAAGGCGGTCTTTCCGACCGAGGGGCGCGCGGCGATGGCAATGAGTTCTCCGTTTTGCAGTCCGGACGTCATGCGGTTCAGGTCCGTCAGGCCGGTGGGGATGCCGGTAATTCCGTTTACGCTTTTGGCGATACGCTGTTCGGCTTCTTCCATTGTGTCGGTCATCAGTGCGTCCATGTCGCGCATGTGGTCGTTGTGGCCGAATTCACCTTCCAGGCGGTCGAGCAGGTTGTGCGCATCTATCAGCGTATCGGCTATGTCCATTGTTTCGTCCAGGGAGCAGGCGAGGAGTTTGTTGAGTCCCAGTATCATTTCCCGCCGCAGGTATTTCTCGTGTACGATCTGCATGTGATATTCGATGTGTGCCGAGGTGGCTACTTTGCTGCTCAGTTGCGTGATACCGAATGCTCCGCCGGCTTCTTCGAGCTTGCCCCGGTGGGCAAGTTCTTCTTTTACGGTGAGGATGTCGATCTTCATTCCTGCCTGGTACATGGCCAGCAGGGCGGCGTAGATCACTTGGTGACGCATGCTGTAGAACATTTCCGGACGCAGCGTGTCGGCTACGAGCGGCATGGCTTCCTGTTCTATCAGGCAGGCGCCCAGTATGGCTTCTTCTATTTCCGGAGCCTGCGGAGAAACTCTGTTGTCAGTATTCATATTCATTCAGAAAGGCTTTATTGGATAAATAACTGCAGGCATGTAACGTGAATTTCATGTTTGTCTGATGATAATAATATTCTTCGATATGGTCGATGGCGAGTTGCTGTTCTTTTTCGCTCAGCTTTTTCCAGATACGCTGCGCCTTGGCGATGTTCTCTTTGGGGAGCTGCAGGATGTTGTGGTAGTCGTCCCAGAAGAGGCGGAACTTTTCGTTGCTGGCTTTTTGTGTGTTTTCTTTTTTCTCGTTGAGGAGTGCCGAGATGTTTGTCCAGTTTTCGTAGTTGACCACTCGGATATGCAGGGCGGTGGTGTCGTTGTGAGGGATGATTTCGATGATCCCGTTTGTTTTCAGTTGTTGTATGAAGCGGTAGGTTCTGCTCGTTGGCCAGTGGAAAATGGCGCTCCAGCTGCGGTAGCTGTGCAGGCTTTCACCTCTTTTGCACACGATGGTGCGTCTTTGGTGGTCGGTGAGCTTTGTTTCCGAGTAGTTGACTTTTACAAGAAGTTTCAGGAAAGCCTCTATTTCTCCTTCATGTGGGCTGCAGTCTATAAGTTGCTCTTTCAGCAGAGCTTTGGGGATAATGATGTAGCCATATCCGATGGCTTGACAATCCATTTTTTGCATATGATATTCTGTTTTTAAAATTTTGTCCAAAAGTAGGTTGATCGTTGCCGGAATCCTAAACGGATGTGCGTGTTTGGACGTGTTGGGATGTAATATTCCTTGCGGGGACGTAAATAGCTGCTTTTGGCATGTGTTGTTTTTGTGCGCTACACGTTGGGGGAAGATTGTGAAACAGAGGCTTCGTTTGATGCGAACAGAGCCTCTGTTTATAGTAAACGAAGCCTCTGTTCGGTCATTTTGGAGCCTCTGTTTGAGGGTGGAAAAAGGGCATTTTTGTGGAACGCACAGCGGAACACTCTGGAGAGTGAGGTAATCTTCTGACATCTAGTGAATTATGTCTGTTGAGAAAAATCTTTTGAAACGCAGGGCGGAACCATAATAAGGGATAACTAATAAATTATATATTTAAAAATATATAGTTCGATTTTCGCTTTTTGGGCGTTCAAACTCGTTTGTTGTCCGATTCGTTTGCGTGGTTTTCCGACAGTGAAATGATGGGTGGTCCCCAGTGCGCCCAGATGATTTGCTGCATCTTCGGACTTAGCAAAGTCGTGTGTTCGGTGTAACTTGCTGCGGTGAGCTCTGCTTTGAGCTGCAAGTTGGCATCTATTGTGTCGCGCATTCTTTTTCGGGCTGCATTGCAGTCCGGATGTCCTTGGAAGTATTCCGTAGCTAATTGGGTAAAATGTTTAAATCCCTTAATGATGTAATCATTGGATACTTCTTTTTCAACTTTTATCATATTCTTGTATTTAGTTTTTATAAGCCACTGTTTGTGGTTTATTTTCCGCAAAGTTATGAAAAATAAATTGATTGAATAGTATAAAATTATTTAGTTTTATTTTTCGTTTTTACATCTGTAAATTTATATGTATGTACCTACTTCCTTAAATTTGTAATTAGGTATATTTGTTAATTATAATAACCATTTATTT
The DNA here is from genome assembly GCF_023656585.1 of Bacteroides sp. B1-V-101. Classification (NCBI taxonomy): domain Bacteria; kingdom Pseudomonadati; phylum Bacteroidota; class Bacteroidia; order Bacteroidales; family Bacteroidaceae; genus Bacteroides; species Bacteroides sp. B1-V-101. The sequence continues at coordinate 334,784 of NZ_JAMOKH010000001.1, forward strand.
GTGGCGAAAACTTTATGAAAAAAACATAGCGGTTTCTTTTTTTGTTGTTTTACTCTCAGACGCATGGGGAAATTTGTTGGTCGGATCATTCTGCCGATGAATGAGTATATGTCTGAAGGGTATTTTGGAGAGATGCTAAAATACCCTTATATTTATCGCATAATTTATTTAATAGTGATTAAAATGTTAAAAGTAGTAGCATTTATGAAGCAAGTAGCCAAGGGACTACAGATGGAGGGAAACTTTGGTACTGCGCACGTCTACCGTAGCAGTCTCAATGCCATCATTGCTTATCGTGGGAAAGGGGATTTTACATTTCATGAGGTAACCCCTGAGTGGTTAAAGGGCTTCGAGATTCACCTTCGTGGCCGGGGATGCAGTTGGAATACTGTATCTACTTATTTACGCACATTTCGTGCGGTCTATAATCGTGCGGTAGATTGTCGTGGGGCTGTTTATGTACCGCATCTGTTTCGTTCTGTATATACTGGCACGCGTGCGGACCGTAAGCGTGCATTGGATACTGAAGACATGCAGAAAGTATTCACCAAATTGCCGCAGTCGTCCGTCGTGACATCTGACATGCGTCGTACGCAGGAACTGTTCGTTTTGATGTTTCTGCTCCGTGGTCTGCCTTTTGTCGATCTTGCCTATTTACGTAAAAGTGATTTGCACGACAATGTGATCACTTACCGCAGGCGGAAGACCGGGCGTCCTTTGTCAGTGACTTTAACTCCGGAAGCGATGGCCATATTAAAGAGGTATATGAACCGTGACAGTTCTTCTCCTTATCTATTTCCGTTATTAAATAGCCGGGAAGGGACAAAGGAGGCTTATCACGAATACCAGTTGGCTCTCCGCAACTTTAATAGACAGCTGATGTTGCTAGGTGAAATGTTAGGACTGGGGGATAAACTTAGTTCATATACAGCGCGTCACACTTGGGCAACGACAGCTTACTATTGCGAAATTCATCCGGGCGTTATTTCTGAAGCTATGGGACACTCTTCGATCACAGTGACCGAGACATATCTCAAGCCCTTTCGGAATAAGAAAATAGATGAAGCCAATAAAAAGGTGGTGGATTTTATAAAGCGCTCAATTTCAATAGCAATGTGTTGAATTTAAGCCTGTTACTTCATAGGTAACGGAGCTAAACAGCGTTGCAAAGATGGAGATATTTTGGAAAACATGCAAACAAAAAAGATATTTTTTCTGATAAACTACTAAAAAAAGAGAAATAACACGATAAAACGGCGGATTTCTTTTTATTAGACCTTTATAACCTTCTAATTATATTCAAAGATTTCCCTCCCCTCTGCCTCCTCTTTGAAGCAGGGGTAAATAAGTTTCATTACTAAATCATACAGTTTTTCATAAAGAAGGCTTCATGAGAGCCAGGACAAAGGTTTGCCCGTTACCTATGAAGTAACGGGCAAAAAGTATTGGGAGTAAGTTTCTTGTTCATCCTCTATGGAGCATGGACACAGGTAAAACAAAAAAAGAAAAGGAGGTTACACTAAAAATGAATGGGGACAACACATGGGATTATTGAATCGACATCGAGAGATTATATTTTTATTATTTAATTTATAAATTAAAAGTTTTTTTATTATGAACAAAAAGTTTTTAAATGCAGTCCTGTTTGGAGCGTTATTAGCGTCTTCGACGGGCACATTTACATCTTGTAAAGACTACGATGACGACATCAATGGTCTGAGCGAACGTGTGGATGCAGTCGAAAAAACATTAGCTGACTTGAATACCAAGTTCGGAGCATTGGCTTATGTGAAATCGGTATCCTTTGCTAATGGTGTATTGACAGTAACAGATCAATCGGGGACTCCTACTACTTATACGATCCCTGATAACGATACGAATACTACGTACACTTTGGATGTAACTAGCAGTAGAGAAGGAAATGTGACTACTGTTACTGTTACTCTGACAGGATCTGACAATTCTAAGATCGTCAAAACATTTACAATCACTGATAACGATACAGTAACTCAAGACACTAAATTAGATCCTACTAAGTTCTGGATGGACTCAGAAGGTGTGATGTGGTATGGAACAAAGGATGATAAAGAAAACTCTATTAAAACAGGAGTAGCTGTTCCAAAACAACCGCAACATGATAAAACGACTGTAAGTGTTGTTCAGTATAAAGATGAGACTGGTGTTGTAGTAGGATGGGAAATCTTAGTAGATAATCAACCTCTCTCAACTAAGTTGCTTATTCAGGATGTACTGCCAATCACAAGCTTTGAATATATCCCAACGAAGATTTTGGCCGGATGGGGTGAAAGAGTAATTGTGTTTGAAGAAAACTCATACAAACAGAAAACGATTGTAGCTAACGAAGTTAAAACATCTGCAACTGCTACTTTATATATGTCAAATGTAGCTGCTCCTCAATATCGAGTTAATCCGTCGAGTGCTACGCTTGCTCAATTGACAGAAGAAGGTAAAGCTCAGATTTTGAAACAGACTGTAGAACAGGTAACAAGAACTCCGGGTGTATTTATTGACTGGAAGAAAACTACAATAGAAAATGGCATAATGACTGTGTCTCTGGAAGCTGACCCTGCTTTATTTGAAGATGAAGCAGATAAATTGGACATGATTGCTCTCCAGTTTGAAACAACTGCAAAAAATAAAGTTACCACTGAATATGTAGGTGTTATCAACAAAGATGCTGAGATTGATGTTGTCTTGACTGATAAAGCTGTAACAGCTACTAATCCGGGAGATGATGCTAATCACTTTGCTATTACCAAGGCTGATGCTGAAGCTCAGGTGGCTAAGATTGATGATAAGAATATGCCGATGACAGGAAATGCTGCTTTAGTTCAGAATGTTACTTATTCTGAGGCTATTGCTGGTATCAACTTGACAGAACTTGTTTCTGCATGTAATGTAAAGGATGCTGCTGGTCATAAGTTCTTTGACTATACTAAGTATCCTGATCTCACATTGTCTTTTGAAGCTGTTGCTTATAAAGTTAATGAAACTCCGCAAGAGCGCTATATGAGCTTAGATGGTGTAACATTCAAGGCTGTAAACTATGGTAATGTGAATGAAAGCTGTATTGGTAAAGCTCCGATGGTACTGGCTAAATTGACAGATTCACATAATGGAAATGCAATCGTTGCTGCTGCCTATATCAAATTACTGATTGTGGGTGACGCTGCTGCTAAACCGGAACCGGATATCACTATCACTGAAAATGCTACTATTGGCATTGATTGCAACAATTCTGCTTACACTTGGTCAACTAATGACGAGTTCATGAGTACTCAGGTGTATACATTCAGTACAAATGAAAAATTGACAGCATTGAGTAAAGAACAATTCCATACACTCTATGGATATGCTGCTGCTCCTGTTGTTGGATTTGATAACGTAGGTACTTGGAATGTAACAGAAATCCTGACAGCTGGTGATAATAAGGCTAACCGTGGAGCTAAATTCGAATTGACAACTGCACCGTTGGAGGCTAAAACTTATGTGGCTTATGCTGTATATGAGAAAACAACAGATGCTGATGTTATCGTTTCTATTGCAAATGGTGGAATGTATCCGAAATATGTTGCTATTAAGCATGTTGTAAAAGTAGATCCTATCAACTTTACTGCAACTGCTAAAGAGAAAGCGCCCAATGCTTGGAATGGTAATACAGCTTCTATCTATTGTCAGACTCCTGGTACTACTAACACAACGCAGATTATCGGTGATTTGAATGAACTCTTCGTAGGCGGTAAAGTTCAGTTCGATTATTCCAGCTCATTTGATGCTGGGAAGTTCCCGAGCTTCGTAGCTGATAATATGGAGTATACATTCGTGTTCTCTGAAAAGAACTTGAAAGCTACACGTGGTTTGGTAACAGGTGTTGATGGTACACAATATCAATTGGCGTTGAACGCTGACAAGACTGAATTGCATGCTGTTGGTAAAGACTTGACCGGTACTGCTGTTGCTAGTGCAATAACTGCAGATAATTTGGTAGCAAGCTTGTCTGATGCTAATAATAATGATGTTACATTTGCGAATACTGCTGTTGCTAAGAATCTGTTGAATAAAGAAGCCCGCGGTGCTGATAGCTTCTATGCAGTTATGGACATCGTTTATGAAAATGGTTGTGACATGACAGTACCAGTTACTAACGGTGAATTCAACCTTGCCTTTATCCGTCCGGTTAATGTTTCTTCTGATGCAAGCAAGTTCTTTACTGACGGTTTGAACGAAGGTGATCCTGCTAATACCTTGAAGTTAGGTGAACTTGTTACCTTTACAGACTGGAGAAAAGATTCTCCGCTGAATAGCTTCGCCGCTAATTTGGATTACTATAGATATTATGGTGTAACTAAGATTGAATGTAAGGGTAATATAGCAGATGTAGTTGAAACAGACTGGACTGGAACAAGAAAAACACTGAAGGAAGCATTTGGTGCTGAATTGGCTAGTCAGATTATAACAATTACTTCTAAGAATGTTACTTATACTACTGCTGAGGTAACTGCTGTTCCTGACTTTGGTACTGCATCTTATATCAAGAGTAGCAGAGTTGAGATTAAAGACTACAAGCTTTACATTCCTTTGACTATTACTTACACATGGGGTACTATCGAGGAAACAATTGAAGTACAGGTTAAAGCTACAAAATAATTTGGACTAAGAAGTAATGAGGTTGTGATTTATGCACAACCTCTTACTCTCTTTTTTTAATGCAGCTAAATACTGTATAGAAAGAGGTTGCATTCTCATTATTGTGAGAAAATATAAGTGTGGAAAAGGAGAGTGTGACAAGAAGGACACGCTCTCCTTTTTTCATAATAGTTAATATACAATTTAAATATAACGAACGAGATGAAACTAAAAAGAAATTTGGTCCTGGCTGTTCTGTGTTTGAGTACGATGGCTACTTTTGGACAGAGCGAATCTCAATCTTCACGTATAAAGGAAGAAGGCAAGATTACTTTCAAACCTCATTGGTTCATTCAAGCACAAATAGGAGCAGCCCATACCGTAGGTGAAGCAAAATTCACTGATCTTATTTCTCCGGCAGCAGCTCTTAATGTCGGTTATAAGTTTGCTCCCGCATTCGGTGCACGTGTTGGTGTAAGTGGCTGGCAGGCAAAGGGGGGATGGGTGAATCCGCAACAGACCTACCAATATAAATATCTGCAAGGAAATGTAGACATCATGGCGGATCTCAGTACTTTGTTCTGTGGTTTCAATCCGAAGCGTGTGTTCAATGGCTATCTTTTTGCCGGAGCAGGGCTGAACCGTGGTTTTGACAACGATGAAGCAAATGCGCTCGATACCCGTACTTATGAGATGGAATATCTCTGGCAGGAAGGTAAGTTTCTCGTTGCCGGACGTTTCGGTCTTGGTTGCGACCTTCGTTTGAATGACCGCTTGTCTATTAACATCGAAGCGAATGCCAACGCCTTGTCTGATAAGTTCAACTCCAAGAAGGCCGGTAACTGTGACTGGCAACTGAATGCCCTTGTCGGTGTAAGTATCAGACTGGGTAAAAGCTACACTAAAACCGCTCCGGTCTATTACGAACCGGAACCGGTAGTGACGGAACAACCCAAACCGGCTCCTGTAGTAGAACAACCGCAACCCAAAAAGGAAGTGGTGATTGAACCGTTGAAGCAGAATATTTTCTTTGCCATAAACTCTGCAAAGATTCAGGACGATCAGCAAGCCAAGATTGCTTCTCTGGTAGAATATTTAGAGAAGAATGCTACTGCTAAAGTGAGCGTGACAGGATATGCAGACAAAGGAACTGGTAATGCCAGAATCAACAGCAAATTATCGGAAAAACGTGCGAATAATGTAGTGGAAGCTTTGAAAGCAAAAGGTATTGCTGCCGATAGAATTACAGTTGCTTATAAAGGTGATACTGTTCAGCCATATAATACTCCTGAAGAAAATCGGGTAAGTATCTGTATTGCTGAGTAAATATGGCACACAAAGGCTATTAAGAATTTAAAATTTCCCTATTTCTCATGAGAGAGTTTTCCCCACTTCTTTATATATATCATTTATATAAGGTGTTCTCTCTGAGAATCTTAAGAGGTCCGTACTTGTGAAAGTCCGTACTTCTGCAATAATAACCCTTTCTTCACTTAAATGTGAAGATTACATTGGGGAATAGTTGGAAAGGTGGTGCTTGCGAAAGTACTCCTTTCTCTTACCTATTTCCTGTTGGAGGATGTCTCCCTTTTTCCCACGGACATCCTCTTTTATACAAAAAGGCGACTCATACTGAATGGGCCGCCTTTTCTGTTATTTAATCTCGATTTCCTCCTTCATATCGATTTCCTCTCCATGTGTATCGTAGAACACATATTGCAGGAAAGCGAGTTTCTGACTTGGAATGATCTTGATACCGAATCCGTATTTCATCTGCCACTTCCGTCTGAGGGAAACGAGTCCCTGATTGATGAAGGCGGCGACATACGGATGGACGTGTAACGAGAATTTCTTTACCTTCAGTTTGTTGACCAGATAATCAATTTTACTCTCTAAAGTGTCCGTAAAGAGAATGGACGATTTGATAGTACCTTTTCCGAAGCAGGTAGGGCAGATTTCGGTCGTGTTGACGTCCATTGCCGGACGCACGCGTTGGCGGGTAATCTGCATCAGCCCGAATTTGCTGAGCGGCAGAATATTATGCCGTGCCCTGTCTTTCTGCATGTTGGCACACATTCGTTCATAAAGCTTCTGACGGTTTTCGGCTTCATTCATATCGATGAAGTCCACGACGATGATACCACCCATATCTCTTAATCGCAGTTGGCGAGCCAGTTCGTCGGCGGCTCCCAGATTTACTTCGAGTGCGTTACCTTCCTGCCCGTTGGCATTCTTGGTGCGGTTACCGCTGTTCACGTCTACTACGTGAAGCGCCTCAGTGTGCTCAATAATCAGATAGGCACCACTCTTGTAAGAGACTGTTTTACCAAACGATGATTTAATCTGCTTGGTGATACCGAAATTGTCGTAAATGGGAAGCTGGCCTTTGTACAGTTTCACGATGTTTGCCCGGTCGGGTGCGATCAGTGTCACGTAGTCTTTGATTTCATTGTACACAGCCTCGTCGTTGACGTGAATATTCTCAAAAGAAGGGTTGAAGAGGTCGCGCAACAAACCTACGGCGCGGCTGGTCTCTTCATAAATCAACGTCGGATACTTGGTGGCTTTCTGTACTTTCGCCATTGCATCTTCCCAATGCTTGATCAGGACTTTAAGCTCTCCGTCGAGTTCGGCCACGCGTTTGCCTTCGGCCACTGTGCGGACAATCACACCGAAGTTTTTCGGTTTGATGCTCATCAACAGTTGTTTCAGGCGGGCACGTTCTTCGCTCGATTTAATCTTTTGCGAAACGGAAACCTTATCATTAAAAGGGATCAGTACCAGATAGCGTCCGGCAAACGAAATTTCGGACGTCAGTCGCGGTCCCTTGGTAGAGATAGGCTCCTTAACGATTTGCACCACCACTTCTTGTCCGACCTTTAATGTATTGGCCACTGTGCCATCCTTGTCCAGGTCAGGAAGTAGGGTTGCTTTACTGATGGAGTTCAGCTTCTTTTTGTCGCTTAAAGTCTGCTTTACAAACTTTTCGAGTGAGTTAAATTGAGGACCCAGGTCAAGATAATGAAGAAAAGCGTCTTTCTCGTAACCGACGTCTACAAAGCATGCATTCAGTCCGGGCATCAATTTCTTGATACGTCCCAAATACATATTGCCCACTGAGAAAGAAATGTTTCTTCCTTCGCTTTGAAGTTCCACCAGACTCTTGTCTTCGAGAAGGGCGATGGAGACCTCTTTGGGCTGTACGTCTATTACAATTTCACTTGTCACTGTTTTGCTTTCTTATTATTGATTGAATCTCATTTATATGAACAACTTTTTTGACAAAATGTTCATTTAGGGTTAGCTACTTAAACAAAGAACAAACTTGAAAGACATGTAGCTTCGCAAGTTTGTTCTTTATTCTGTTTGATCAGACTTAAAAATTATTTTTTGCTTTTATGTCTGTTCTTTCTTAGTCTTTTTTTACGCTTGTGCGTAGACATTTTATGTCTTTTTTTCTTTTTTCCGCTTGGCATAGCTTCACATTTTATGGGTTAATACTCTTGTTTATTATTTCTTTACTGAAATTGTAAATGTCTTAGCCGGTTTGAAGGCCGGAATGTTGTGCTCTGGAATGATGATAGTAGTATTCTTAGAAATATTACGAGCTGTCTTTTGAGCTCTTTTCTTAACTACGAAGCTACCAAACCCGCGAAGGTATACATTCTCATCGTTAGACAATGAGTCTTTAACAGCTTCCATAAATGCTTCAACTGTTGTAAGAACTGTTGTCTTATCAATACCGGTTTTCTTTGTAATCTCGTTTACAATATCTGCTTTAGTCATTTTTCCTTAAAAAAAATATTATTACTAGGTTCTTGCTAATTTTTTGGACTGCAAATATATAGCTTTTTGGTCTCCTAAAAAAATATATTCTGCACATTTTTCTAAAAAAGTGGAGGCATTAAGTTTTCTTAGAGACAAAAGAGTTACTTTTGTACTGCTTTTGGATAGTATATACGAGATAAATGTTAGATGATAGATCGAAATCAGGAATGAATATTTTTAGTGAGGCTATAGTTGAATGGTATAAAGAATACAAGCGTGATTTGCCTTGGAGAGAATCGTCGGACCCGTATCGGATCTGGATATCGGAGATTATTCTCCAGCAGACACGGGTGGCGCAGGGATATGATTACTTTCTCCGGTTTATCAAACGTTTTCCTGATGTGAAGGCATTGGCAGACGCTGACGAGGATGAGGTGATGAAATACTGGCAGGGACTGGGATATTATTCTCGTGCCCGCAACCTGCATGCTGCGGCCAAAAGTATGAATGGAGTTTTTCCGGAAACATACCCCGAAGTGCTGGCGCTGAAAGGAGTAGGGGAGTATACGGCGGCAGCTATCTGTTCTTTTGCCTACGGTATGCCTTATGCGGTGGTAGACGGAAATGTGTATCGGGTACTTTCCCGTTATTTCGGCATTGATACTCCGATTGACTCGACGGAAGGAAAGAAACTGTTTGCTGCTCTGGCGGATGAAATGCTGGATAAGAAACAGCCGGCTCTTTATAATCAGGGTATTATGGACTTCGGAGCAATACAGTGTACTCCACAGTCACCCGATTGTTTGTTTTGCCCATTGGCGGATAGTTGTTCGGCACTTTCAACAGGAAGGGTGACTCAGCTTCCGGTGAAACAACACAAGACAAAGACAACGAACCGTTACTTTAATTATATCTATGTACGTGCGGGCGCGCATACCTATATAAATAAGCGGACGGCAAACGATATATGGAAGAACTTGTTTGAACTGCCACTGATAGAAACTCCGGTTGCGTTGTCCGAAGAGGAGTTCCTTGCATTGCCGGAATTCAGGTCATTAATAGTATCGGGTGAGAATCCGGTGATACGCTTAGTCTGCCGGGATGTGAAGCACGTGTTATCACATCGGGTCATCTATGCCAACCTGTATGAAGTGGCTTTGCCCGAAGACACGAAGTCCTTCGCTAACTTTCAGAAAATACGATTGGAAGAATTGGACAAGTATGCGATTTCTAAGTTGGTGCAGATCTTAATTCAGGTAATAGGTAATAGGTATTAACCATTCGGTTTATAGCGCAGCTTATTACCTATTACTTATTACCTACTTTTTACTTATTACTTAAAATACTTGCATACTATTGTTATTCTGTTTAATTTTGGCAGCAGATTTAAATAATAGAATCATAAACTTGATATATGTATGTCAGTAAATAAAGTGATATTGATAGGAAACGTAGGACAAGATCCTAGGGTGAAATATTTCGATACAGGTTCGGCAGTGGCAACTTTTCCTTTGGCTACTACTGATCGTGGCTATACATTGGCCAATGGAACCCAGATTCCCGAAAGAACGGAATGGCATAATATTGTTGCATCCAACCGTTTGGCTGAGATTGTGGACAAATATGTACACAAAGGTGACAAACTGTATCTGGAAGGGAAAATAAGAACCCGTTCATATAGTGATCAGTCGGGCGCTATGCGTTATATCACTGAGATTTTTGTGGACAATATGGAAATGTTGTCTCCGAAAGGGGCTAATACAGGTGCGGGGGCTCCTCAACCGTCTGCAACACAGGCTCAGCAGCCGCAGCAGATGCAACAGCCGCAACAACAGGCGCAGCCGTCACAGGCACAGCCGATACAAGATAATCCGGCAGATGACTTGCCGTTTTAGATACTGTGATAATGTGTCAATAGGCTGATGGCTGATTGGCACATTATCTTTTGTTTAACTAAAATACATACTCTTTGGACTCAGATGGTTATTTAAGCCAATTGGCTGAAATTTTCAACGGTATTACCGTAAACACTCCTTCAATCTCTGCTATTATCGCCATAGTACTGGCAGGTGTGCTCCTGCTTGCTTCCGGCTTTGCTTCGGCTTCTGAAATAGCTTTTTTCTCACTCTCTCCTTCGGACCTGAATGATATTGACGAACACAATCATCCTGCTGACGAAAAGATTAGCGCACTCCTTGGAGATTCCGAACGGCTTCTGGCTACGATACTGATCACTAACAATTTTGTGAATGTGACCATTATCATGCTCTGCAACTTCTTCTTCATGAATGTATTCGTGTTTCACTCTCCATTGGCGGAGTTCATTATACTGACTGTAATCCTGACTTTCCTGTTATTGTTGTTCGGAGAGATCATGCCGAAGATTTATTCAGCACAAAAGACATTGGCATTTTGCCGTTTCTCCGCTCCGGGCATCTATTTTCTGGAAAAACTGTTTCATCCGGTTGCTTCTATGCTGGTGCGTTCTACCACTTTTCTGAATAAGCACTTTGCCAAGAAGAATCATAATATTTCTGTGGATGAACTTTCTCATGCATTGGAATTGACGGACAAAGCTGAAATTTCTGAGGAAAATAATATTTTGGAAGGAATTATCCGCTTCGGTGGTGAGACTGTGAAAGAGGTGATGACATCTCGTCTTGATATGGTCGATCTGGATGTCCGTACCCCTTTCAAAGAAGTGATGCAGTGTATCATTGAAAATGCTTATTCACGTATCCCTATTTATTCCGGTTCGCGGGATAATATCAAGGGTGTGCTATATATCAAGGACCTTCTGCCACATGTCAATAAGGGAGATAATTTCCGTTGGCAATCATTGATCCGCCCTGCTTATTTTGTGCCGGAGACGAAGATGATTGATGATCTGCTTCGTGATTTTCAAGCGAATAAGATACATATTGCCATTGTGGTGGATGAGTTTGGAGGTACTTCCGGACTGGTGACAATGGAGGATATTATCGAAGAAATCGTAGGCGAGATTCATGATGAATATGACGATGAAGAGCGCACATATGTTGTGCTGAATGATCATACATGGATATTTGAAGCAAAGACACAGTTGACTGACTTCTATAAGATTGCGAAAGTCGATGAAGATGAATTTGAAAAGGTAGTAGGTGACGCTGATACGCTGGCAGGCATGCTGCTCGAAATAAAAGGTGAGTTTCCGGCATTGCATGAGAAGGTGACTTATCACAATTATGAGTTTGAGGTGCTGGAGATGGATAGCCGCCGTATTCTGAAGGTTAAGTTCACGATTCTTCCGAAGGAGATGGATGAGTCGGAGAGTAAGGAGTGATGAGTAGATAAGACCTGTTCGGGCGGAGAAACTATAATCGGAGAAGAAATTATAAACCAAAAACGATGGGATTATTTCTGCAACATAAGACGGTTGATATGCAGTGGGCTGTCTGGAAGATGGAGGAATCTTTGGATACACTGTTTAGTCTTCTGCCCGATACCCGAAGAGTTTCTTGTGAGCAGGAAATGCAGCGTTTTACTTCGGACCGAAGGAAACTGGAATGGTTGTCTGTCCGTGTGCTGCTATATTCTATGTTGCAGGAAGATAAAGAGATAGGATATTCATCGGAAGGAAAGCCGCATTTGACAGACAATTCTTCTTTTATCAGTATTTCTCATACAAAGGGGTATGTAGCTGTGATACTTAGTTCCGTAGCTCCTGTAGGCATTGATATTGAGCAATATGGACAGCGTGTGAAAAGAGTATACGATCGTTTTATCCGTTCCGACGAGCGAGTAGAATCTTATCAGGGAGATGAGACTTGGAGTATGCTGTTGCATTGGTCGGCAAAGGAGACAATCTTCAAATCAATGGAAAATGCTGACGCTGATCTTCGGAAACTTTGTTTATCACATTTCATTCCTCAGAGCGAAGGGGTATTCCAGGTGCGGGAGTATGCAACGGAACGGCAGCAATTGTTCACCGTCGGTTATCGTATTTGTCCGGACTTTGTTTTGACGTGGACTGTCACTATTTGAAGCATATTTGCATATTGATAAGCGGTGAATAATGAGTGGAATAGTCCACCAATTATTCACCGCTTATCTTTGGTTACTTATCTTTCTTGTTCAGTCTGTAACTTAATGCTCCCGATGGACATTTACTGATTTGTGCAATTAGCTCTTCCGTTGTAGCATTCTCGATTTGTACCCACGGCCTCTCTTTCGGGTGGTAAACATTGGGTAACATTTTTACGCAGATTCCTGCATGCTGGCACATTTCCGGCTGCCATACAATGGTTAGTTCGCCACTGGTATATTCAACTTTTTTTCCCATATCTATACTTATTTAATATGAATGCCACGCATTACAATTCTCTTCCATTCCGGGTGTTTATGAATGTATCCGGCTACAAACGGACAAAGTGGAACTAAGCGTAAACCTTGTCGTTCGATATCCGCCAATGTCTTTTCTGCAAGCTGTGAACCGACTCCTCTTCCTCCAAGGGAAGCGGGGACTTCGGTATGTACAAGATAGATTTCTCCATTATTTGATTTGATATAGTCTATCTGGGCTATCTTGTCATCGATCTGAAATTCATACCGATGTTTCTCCTCATTATCGATTAATTTATAATCTTCTGCCATAACTTTACGTATTAAGTTTGATTATAATATAAACACTTGAGGATTGATTTTGTTTATAAAGAATTTTCTGCTTGCTTACAAGGTCATTGCCATTTGTCTTGTCTACCTGCTATACAGACAATCGTTCTAACTGAACGGTAAAATGCCGCATCAAGGGGGCTTCCCAAGCGATGCGCACACCACGGGTGATCGTTTCTCTCCGTTCGAATACGTTTCTAAGTGCGGCAGCTATTACGTTCATGTGATTGTCCGTATATACCCTGCGAGGGATGGCAAGGCGAAGTAAATCAAGGCCGTTAAAGCGATTTTCGTGAGTGATAGGGTCACGGTCGGCAAGGATGTAACCAATCTCGCAGCCGCGTATGCCTGCCTCCAGATAAAGTTCGACGGTTAATGTCTGTGCGGGAAATTCTTCTTTCGGGACATGTGTCAGTACTTTGGAAGCATCGACGAAAATAGCATGGCCGCCGGCAGGTCGTTGATAGGGGATTTCGTATTCGTCCAGTTTCTGGGCGAGGTATTCTACCTGTTTGATACGTGTTTCCAGGTTATCAAATTCTGTGTTTTCGTCAAGACCGATAGCGAGGGCGTTCATGTCTCGTCCGTTCATGCCGCCGTAGGTTAAGTACCCTTCATATTGCACGCAGAAACCTTTGGCACCTTCATACCATTCTTTACGTCGGGTGGCAATGAAGCCGCCCATGTTGACTATGCCGTCTTTCTTGGCACTCATTGTCATACCGTCGGCGAGATCGAACATTTCACGGGTGATTTCTTTGATTGATTTGTCTTGATAACCTTCTTCACGCATCTTGATGAAGTAGGCATTCTCTGCAAAGCGGGCGGAGTCGAAAAGTACAGGTTTGTTGTATTTATCGGCGATGGCACGTACTTCACGCAGGTTTTGCATGGATACAGGTTGACCTCCTGCGGTATTGTTGGTAATGGTAACAATGATAAAAGGAATGCGGTCAGCATATTCGCTTAATGCTTTCTCTAATTTGGCAGGGTCTACGTTTCCTTTGAAGGGAATTTCCAGTTGTGTATTCTTTGCTTCGTCAATCGTACAGTCCAGTGCGATGGCGTGCCGTCCTTCGATATGCCCTTTGGTGGTGTCGAAATGCGAGTTGCCGGGAACTATGTTGCCTTCATGTACCAGATAAGAGAAAAGAACATTTTCTGCCGCCCGTCCCTGATGGGTAGGAATGATGTATTCGAATCCTGTTATTCTTGTAATGGCATCTTTTAGTTTGAAGAAGGAGGTAGCACCGGCATAACTTTCATCCCCCAGCATCATGCCTGCCCATTGGCGGTCGCTCATAGCTCCCGTTCCGGAGTCGGTGATAAGATCAATATAAACTTGCTCTGATTTGAGTTGAAAGACGTTATAATGTGCTTCTTTAATCCATTGCTCGCGTTCTTCGCGGGTACTTTTTCTGATGGGTTCTACCATCTTGATTTTCCATGATTCAGCAAAAGGTAATTTCATTGTCCTCGATTTTAGATTTTTATCCGACTAAAATACTGAATATGTATGAGATGGACAAGTTTTTGATGACTTTTTGTAAGGATAGGGATGCGTAATTGTTTTTAAAGGGACATGGAAAGAGTAGATGGGACGGAGAGAAAATCTAGAAGGGAATGTGTAGAATCTAAGAGATGAGGTTTAAAAGTCAAGTTTGCTATCATTTAGTACTGTTATCCAAAGTGGAGTGATATGCTTATTAGAGTTTCTATGCACCTTCTTTCAAGTCATGCGGTTGATTGAGTGGACTTATGCGGTCGATCGTTTGTAATCGAGAGGTTGATTGAGGATAAACCAACGGTCTGTTTGGTGCAATTGAACGGTCTGTTTGGCTCAAACGGAGGGTCTGTTTGTGGTAATTAGAGCCTCTGTTTGAGTCAAACAATAAATACCTGATTTTTATTTTTCGATGAGAGTAAGGTCATCAATGCAGAAATATTTACCAGTATTCATTCCAAACTCGCCCGAGTCTGAAGAACTAGGAATAAGTGTGATTTTAGAAGCATCTTTAAGAGGGGTTAAATCAAACCATATCCATGTATTTACTGGTTTATCAGTATCAGTTTTGTAATCGGCAAGTTTAATTTTTGTTTCAGCAATTTTTTTCCCTTTATTGTCGTATCCTGTCGCAGTAACCTCATACTAATCTCCTTTTTTGAAAGGTCTTGCGTAACTGTCACCTTCCGTCATACCGATGTAGGCATTTTTACTAGTGGTTATCCATAGACCTTTAATGGAATATTGAGAGTCTATAATTGTCATAGAGGCTGTGGTATTTTCATCACTGTAGACACCTAAATATACTTCCCCGGTTTTTATATTTCCACAGTTGGGTTGACAATTTTGGAAGTGGCTAGTTTTGTTGGTGTAAGTGAAGCCTGCGAAGCTATACCCTTGTCCCCAGTCCGAGTAATAATGATCGAAGGTTACATAACTTTCAGGATCAGTGAATGTGTCTTTAAAATAGTATCCTGAAACTTCGGTACTAGTTGAAGTAAATTCACTCTCCGATTCCGTTAATTGGTTTTCGAAGCTGACAACCACTTCTTTTTTCTCATTTTCTCCTCCTTTATTATCATCACCACCTTTTACTTCATCATTCTCATCACTACATCCACAAAAAGCGAATACTGATACCAGTAAGAATAAAGATAACTTTTTCATTTTTGCTTTCATTTAAATTATTAATTGTTTTATTGATTAGTTCTCGAAATGTAAATCCTCTACTGTCATTACTTCCGTGGAAATTTCTCCCATCCAACCTACGTTTTGATTGACAGCTGTATATATTTTCACAAAATCAATTTTGTCTAATTCTACGTGATTCCCGTTTTGATCAACAGCCCAGTCTATTTTGAATTGGCTGAACTCCGATCTGTTGGGATGATTATCCGCATATCCCCAAGGATAACAGTACCCTACCCAAGTACCTCCTTCATTTATTGCATTGTCTTTCAAGCGTGTTCCGCGAAAAGTAATTTCATCTTCTTTTATCCAATTGGGATAGTAGGAATCCTGTTGATGGTAACTGTTGCGATAGACGAACCCTTCTCCTCCTTGATTGTCGGTCCAGCGGATATCACCATTGGCAGGTTGAGGACGATAATAGGTTATTTCGTAATTACGGGTTTCCGTATCTTTCCCATATTCGCTTCCTGCCAGTTCATACCATTCATCGTCCGGCAATCCATTGCCATTTTCATCTTTTGAGACTAAGACAATGCCCGGTTCGGCACTTCCTCCCAAAGCTCCCGTACCGGTATTCTGATTGTATGAGGCATTGCCTAAAATTCTGAAGTCATATTCGCCTTTACTATTACGGATTGACTGATGGAATCCGACTGTAATCGTTCCCCCGAATCCACCTAAAGAAATAACAGACTTCTTCTTTAATTTCTCTGTTGCACGTTCCAAAACCTGTTTGGCAGAGAAGCCGTCTTCGTAGGCGGAGGTTGTTGTATTAATGAACTGTCCGGGGGCAGGGATGTATTCGAATACTTTGTTGGCAAAGGCGGAAGGCGCATTCGGATCTTCCGGTGTATCGCCTGCCTCGTTCTGTGAAGCCTTGTCGCTAAATACTACTGTATTAGGATTTAAGCCGATATCATTTAGACGATATTGAAGTTGCCCTTGTTGGTTGAAGCAAAGGACATCTCCTTTGACTGTATAATTGTAAGCCTCCGTGATATACACATTCCCGCTGAAAGGATTCAGCTGAATGCTGAAAGGCGTTTGTATAGCCGTTCCGTCTGTGATAAAGTTATCCCGTATGACGGTTCCTGCATTCAGGTCAAATACTTTGATGACGGAATCTTTAGTCTGATAGTCGTAAGTATATAGATAAGCGATGGGGCCGTCGATGGCAAAACTCAGTACTTTTTCATCATACGTAGTGGCGACCGCATCCGTCCGGCTGTCGATTTTGACCAGATGATAGTCTCCGGCTTCAATGTCAGTTCCCCGTGTGACTACATACACGGCTTCTTCCAGCCCCGGAAGTATTTTTCCCGGATTCGGTCCGACTTCTATTTTCTTTGTCTCCTTGAAAGTCGTTATGTCAATCACTGATACGGTAGTGTCTACGCCCGGCCCCGAATAATCCAGTCCGCCGGAATTGGATACATACAATTTCCCGTTTTGTACGCAGATATCCTCCGCATTTCTTCCGACTGTGACAATCTCTTCGATCTCCAGAGAAGTGGTGTCAATCCTTGCGACTGTACCGTCATAGGAACATACATATGCCTTATCCTTATCAAACGCTATCGCACGGGGCTGACGTGAACTGCCATTGTCGCGCAATAGACTGATCTGCCGGATGGATTTGCCCGTAGGAAAGTCAATCACCTCTACGGTGCTCGACACACTGACCACCACATAAATCTTATTTCCATAGATCGCTATGTCATTGGCTGTATCTCCCAATCCCCGCTGATTGTTTGCACTAAAGTAGTTGTTCGTACATCTTTGCCGATTGAAAGAATAACGAGCGAGCGAACTATTATTCTGATTGAACAGTCCTTCGCTTAATATGTACATCTCCGCTGTTCCGGTTTCGAATACATCCCCATTGCTTTCGGGTACAATACTTGGCTTATCTTCCAGATCATCGCAAGCGATAAAGAAGAGTGGGAAAAGAAAAAAACACTTCCCCAACCGTAGCAACATATTATATAAAAGACTTTTCTGCATACCTAATACCTATTACTTATTACTTAATACCTATTACTTATTACCTAATACCTGACTCCTATCGTCACTCTTACCGATCTTCCCGGCATGGGGAAATTCTTAACGATCTCATAATTCCTGTTCATCAGATTCAGCACTTCCAGGTTGAGTGATGCTGTAACTTTCTGTATTTTGAAATCTCTGTAGGCAGAGATGCTGTGATCACTGTAACTGTCCAGGCGGTTGTCGCTGATGTTTTGTCCTAACATATACCGTTTTCCGGAGAAAAGGAATGAATAGGAAAGATTGAGCCATGGAGTTTCTATTCCGGCTTGTCCGGAAGCGGAGACGCGCGGGGTATAGGCTATCTGATGCTTGTACACTTTACCTTCCGGTGAGTTGGGATTGGAGTTGGTAACGTCCAGTGCCCGTTGGTAAGTATAGTTTCCGGAAAGGTTGATCCGTAGTTTATCCAGAGGCTGGAGGCTGAGGCTGGCAGTTGCATCTATCCCCTTGATATCCACTTTGCCCAGATTGACCATACTCCAGATGAATAAGTTCTTGGTAGGAGTGGCTACAATCTTGTCGGTCACTTTATTATGGTAGGCGTCTACGGTGGCCGAAAGATAAGGTATAAAGTTGTTGATGGCTTTACTATAAGTAATACCTATATTATATTGAGTAGCACTTTCCGGCTTCAGATTGATGTTTCCGGCCTTGTCGTAATATAAGTCATTGAAGCTGGGCAGACGGAAGATATCTTTGTAGAAGAAACGGAACCGCAGTTCTTCATTGTGAAACGGCTTTAGCGAGATGCTGACATTGGGAGACAGCTTCCGGTGGTTGCCGGCACTACCTCCGTTTTTAGCTTTCTCGTTGATGACAGTTACCAGAGCAGAAGCGGACAGCGTCACCCATTCATTGACGTATTTCCCGGCAAAGGCTGTCAGCCATGAATAGCGGGTGGGGGAGACGAAGTTCTGCAAATTGGCATTCATCGTATTGATGCTTCCGTCGGTGGACAAGGAGAAAGAAAGATTGTTCCATATCCGGTATAGAGCGGAAGCGGACAGGTAATATTCTTGCTGGTAATAGCTGTTGTCAGTTCCTCCGACGGAGGTAAGAGCATCCGGGTCCTGATAGTTCTGATAACTCCAGTTCCACTTGGCAGAGGTCTGGAATACCCATTTTCTGCTAAACTCTTTCTTGTACTGGCTTTGGATAAAGGTGTTCTTATCCCGCAGATTTTGTCGGGAGAAGTCATAATATAAGGTAGTGGCATTGGGCAGCCCCCGTGAGGACTGGTAATAATAGGCTTTCAGTCTCCATTGCTCTTTGTCGGAGAGATTGGCGAAAGCGCTTATCTCAGCCCGAAGGTTTTCTACATCCGTATTCCGGCGCTTCTCTTTACTGACCTGAACATCGGCATCATTCCCGTAACGCAGGGTAAATGGATAATGCCCGTCCGAAGACATCCATTCGCCGTTGGCGGTCATGCTCCATTTTTTGTTGAGTTGTTGTTCCAGAAAAAGGGAAGGGTTTACTAATCCCCATGAACCGGTCTTAAATTCGGCGGCTATATTAGTCGGCTTGTCTTCTTTGAAATGCGGAGTCAGTGTCTGTATGTTCAGTATACCGGCAGAAGCAAAAAAACGGGCAGGCTGGAAGATGTTGTCGCTTTGTCCGTTGTTGAGCGAAAGGCGGTCTACGTTGTTTAAGGAGAAACGTCCTATGTCTACTTGTCCGGTCTGGCAGTCGCTGACGGTGATGCCGTCGTAGGAAACAGCGGTGTGTTGTGCCCCGAGACTTCGGATGGAGACGGTTTTTAATCCTCCGATACCTCCATAGTCCTTCACGGTAACTCCTGCGAAATGTTTTACCGCATCCGATACCTGCAGTGCCTGCAGATTCTTTAATTCTTCCTTATTGAAAACCTGCAGAGGAGAGGCTGAACGGACTTCACGCGTCTGATAAGGGTCGGATACCATGATTTCGGGGATGGAGTAGATATGTGCTGTATCCACTTTTTGTTGTTGGGCAAAAAGGGATAAGGACAAAGCCTGACAGCAGAGTAGTACGCTCATCTTTTTAATAAAAGTATTCCTTCTCATTGTTTTCTTTCAGTCTGTTCATAATGTAAAAAGATGTCCGGGCGAACTCACTTCGACCGGACATCATAATAAACTTGGCAGAGTTTATTAATTAGTACACACTTTCTCTGAATCAGAATGGTGAATGAAATGATGGACGGATTGTCCGGTTCATTAGACTCATCGCTTTTTCCTCGAAAGCAGTGAAACGAGTTTGCATGGTAGGTCTTCTGACTTGTTCCTGTTGCGAACGCCTTCCCGGAATACCCTTCCAGTGGCTATAAAGTCGATTGCTCGCAACCAAAAAATGAACTTACAGCAGCGGGACTGTTCAGGACTTTCACCTGATTCCCTTTTAATTGCTTCCCTCGTGCATGAGAGTTGCAAACCAATGCGCGACAAAGATAGATAGTTTATTTGTCTTTTGCAAGAGAGGAGCGAAGGTAAATCCATGACTTTGAACAGCTTTTTAAAAAGCTTTGAATCCAACCACTTCGGTTGACACTTCACCTATCGACTCGACATTCTTCAAAATGGCACTCTGTACCTTCACAAAATGAATACGTTCCAGCGTCACAGGATTGCCATTCTGGTCAACGGCATCATCCAGGTCAAACTGATTATATCGGTAGTTGCCGTTGTCATCCTTTGCTATGTCGCTTCCCCAGTTGTCGGCATATCCTTTTCCGAAATCCTTGTTTTTCCATATTCCGCCTTCTTGCTCTGTCCGTGCTTCGAGCATACTTCCTTTCAATGTATAGGAGTCCTCCTTAATCCAGTTCGGATAATACATCTGATCGTGATATTGAGGGAGATACTTGATGACTCCGCTTTCTCCTTTGCTGTCTTCCCAAGGGATATCTCCGGCTGCATCCGGTCTGTGGTAAGTGACGGAATAGTCGCGTTCTGGTTCGTCACTTCCTTTCAGCTCGTACCATACGTCGTCTGCTTTTCCGTTGCCATTAGCGTCTTCGGATACCCATACGATGCCCGGTTCGGAACTTCCGGAGAAGGGATTGCCGATAATACCGAAGTCGTAACCTTTGCGGTTCTTTATTTCTTTCGGCATTTTAACGGTGATGTATCCGCCGAAGGATCCCAGTGAGACGTAGAGTTTCTTGTTGAAGCGCTCTTCTGCATAAGCGTTTGCTTCTTCCATTGTCTGGCAGTCGAAGCCTTCATTGATAAACTGCCCTGGTGCCGGACGATATTCCAGTACTTTGAATCCTTGAATTTCCGTTTCTTCCTCATCTTTGTTGCAGGAAGCCAATAGAGTGGCTGCTATAGCCATCAGATACCAATATCTTTTCATTTTTCTATGTTGATTTAGTTATTGAATAATATTTGTGAAGGGACGCTCTCGCCACAGTCTACTGTGTGGAGAACCTTTCCGTCTTTGCTGTAAACGACGATTTTATTTCCATTTTCCCATTTCCTAGCATAAGTTACATATAATTCTCCGCTTTGTTGATTTAACTGCAAGGATGTAATGGGAAGTCCTGACTCGTCAGCGGTAATGAAAGGTTCGTTTAGCGAACCGGAATCTCCGATTACATATTTATATATTGTATTGTCTGCCGAAGGAATGTAAATCACATTTTCAGATTCGGATGCTGCCATACGGACGGTCGGATCTGAATAACCTCCTTTTGTTGGCTGGAAAGTGGCCGGAGTCTTTTCTAAAGAAGTAAAATCCTTGCTGATCTTTACTATATTACATCCTTCATCGGTGGATTCAAGTGTATAGGCATTGCCGTCTTTTGCTGACACAAAGTTGAATTTTTGCTTTTGGATGATATTAAGTTCCGTAGCAGCAGGTGCTTCCCCTTCTTTGGCTGAGATAAGCTCGTTTGCATCGTAATATTTCACTTTGGACTCTTTCTGATAAGTGTCATTGGTTAGCACTTTGCCATTGTAGACCATGCTATTATAAAAACAGAACATATACTCATCCTTGACTGTGACATTATTCAGAGATTTTAGGTCGATACGGCGTATGCCATCACCTGTCACTAATCCATATTGTTCGTTCAGAATGGTCAGACCGCTTAGGTTTGCGCCTACTACAGCAGAGTTTTCGTAATAAAGGGTCTTGGCGTCGACAACATAGAAATGGTCTCTGTTCGATGTACTGGTTTTTATTAGTATATAGAACTTTCCGTTGCTGTGAATGATATTTGCAGAGTCGTAATTGCCCATGCCTAAAGTTTTACCTGCATTCAAGGAAGCATAACAATCCGGATAAGTAACCTTCTTTTCCGTATCATAGAAATTGAATGTCCCGTCTGCTATGTAGAAGAATCCTTTGGAGAAGTCATGGTTAGAGCTGAAACTTGTGCTCATTTCTACTTTTCCGTATTTATTCTTGATGATACATGTCAGGTTTGCGCGACATGGATTGTCTATTTTGTAACTAAAGGTCGGTTCGGTAGAATACTCTTTTCCATTGACCAGCCATGAATAGGTGGCTTCTTCCGGATTAAGCAGTTCCGGAGTAATCTCCAGTGTTTCTCCCAATTCCAGTACTTGGCTTTCTGTCGGGAAAGTTCCTTTCAGTACGTTCGGATAATGTGCCAGATTGCCGAGGTGCAAATCTTCGCAATCGTCGTCGTTGCAGGCTGTAAAACCTGCTGCAAGGCAGGCTATTAATAAAGTGGTATATAGTTTATTCATCTTGTTTCAGAGTCTTGTTATTAATTAAAAATGAATGTAGCCGGGAAATAGTAGCCATCGTATGCTATTTCCGATATCTTTTCTCCTGTGGTGGCATTGAATCTTACCAGGAGATTTTTCTGATAGTCTCCGGTCAGGTACATGGCCAGTAATTCGTTGGTCTTTGGATTGACGCGGATGCCTGCGCCATAGAATCCGTAACCTTCTTTGGTGTAGTCGGTCAGTGCCTTCTTAGGGGCGGGATCGTCAAAAGTGGCTTTGTATATCTTTCCTCCTGCGATGTAGTAGAATATTCCTTCAGGAGTGCCGCAGAAACTGGCTTCTCTGTAAGCACCGAACGAGGAGGGAGAATAATCGTCACGCATAGCAACCTTTTCCAGGGAAAAATCAGCATTGATTCTTACCAGATTGTTTTTACCGTCTTTGGTCGTTTCTACAGTATAGATATTTCCATCTTTACATTGTACAAAGCGAGTACCACCATAGGTTGCAATGTCTAATTCCTGGAATGCGACTTTATCTGTAGGTTTGAGATCGGGTGAACATAATTCTGCAATGTCTATGGTATACACTTTAGGACTTCCCCACCCAGAGGAGTTCACATTTAATATGAGTTTTCCGTTATAAGCGATTCCGCTACCTGTTCCGGTATACGTATTTCCTACCGCTACCAGTGTAATTGTTTCAAACGTTTTTAAATTGACACGGCTGAAATATCCTCCATGAGTAA
The DNA here is from genome assembly GCF_023656585.1 of Bacteroides sp. B1-V-101. Lineage (NCBI taxonomy): Bacteria > Pseudomonadati > Bacteroidota > Bacteroidia > Bacteroidales > Bacteroidaceae > Bacteroides > Bacteroides sp. B1-V-101. Next base: position 358,020 of record NZ_JAMOKH010000001.1, read on the forward strand.
TTACTCCATAATCGTCATTCAAACCGATAAACTCATAGGCTTGATAATTAGCCAGTTTGCCGCAGCTATTTTCAGCATACAGAGTCTTTGGGTCCATCACCACCAACTGATTATCTTCTTTTGAACAGACATACAACTTCCCATTCCACAAAGTAGCCGATTGTGAGGTAACTCCCAGCACATCTCCGAAATTCTGATTCTTATAGCACCAGTGTTCAATGCTGTTCTTCTCATAATTATAGAATGAAATACTTCCGGATCCGTGTCCGAACCATCCCTCATTGATAATCAGACATCCTTTGGAGTAATCCGCTCCCGGAACCATCACTTTATTTTCTAATGTCACTTTTCCCAGGTCATTGCTGAGTTCTAAAATAACTTTGGAACGGCTGGGATGTTCGGCGTTGAATGTGAATGACGGGTCTGTGGACATATCTTCTCCATTCTGATACCATTGATAGTATATATCCAGCGGACTACTTGCCTTAGGGGCATATACATATTGTTCTCCGACATTGAGTGTCAAATCCTCTTCGGGGAAAGTGCCGGCTTTCAGAGCAGGCAATCCTTGTAGTTTGTCAATGTGGTCCAGGTCACAATCGTCTTTCGAGCAAGACACAATAACAAGCGCTGTTATCAGAAACAGTAACGCCTTGGATAGCTTTTTACAATTCATGTTTTGTATATTAAGTAAATAAAATATGTCCATCAAGTGTCCGGGCGAAATCGCTTCGACCGGACACACATAATAAACTTGGCAGAGTCTATTAGTTTGTACATACTTTCTCTGAATCAGAGTGATGAATGAAATGATAGACGAATGGTCCGGGTCATTAGATTCAACGCTTTTTCCTCGAAAGCAGTGAAACGGATTTTACATGGCAGGTCTTCTGACTTATTCCTGTTGCGGGCGCCTTCCCGGAATACCCTTCCAGTGGCTTTGAGTAGATTGCTCGCAACATATCTATGGAACTTACAGCAGCGGGACTGTTCAGGATTTACACCTGATTCCCTTTTAATCGCTTCCCTCGTGATGAGAGTCGCAAACCAATGCGGGGACAAAGATATATAGTTTATTTGTTTCTACCAAAAAGAAAACAACATCAGTTTTGCTCTCATGCTCTAACAATTCATGCGTATCCCTTTATTCATCGCTGTTTCAAGTATGGCAGCAAGTGTGGTGGCAGGTATGAGAGCAAATGGTTGCCCTCACTCCGGTGTATCGAGTTGTGTGGTGTTTTGTAGTGTTGTAGGCTGATTTGTAGGATGCTAACACCTGATACGTCAACTATTAAAGATTGACATATCAGCTATTAATAATTGAGAAATCAGGTGTTAATGGCTGATAACTCATTTATTATTGGCCAATAAAGGAGTTAATACTTCTTGAAAGAACGGGTGAATTGGAGTAACTGATACGGTCGGGTTACTCCGGTCATGCGGTTGTGTTGATCCAATCATACGGTCAAGCTAATCTAATCGACAGTAGCTTCAGAAAGTTTCAGACGCTTGAAACTTTTGGTTTCAAGGAATGAAACAAAGTGTTTTTTCAAGATGCGCAAATATAGTGCAAACCTATTAAAATTCAAATAGTTATAAAACTAATGTTTTAATCGGATGTGGTGAATAAAGCTAAATAGAGCATATTTGGGAGTGAGTTATGTTACTTATCTGTTACCTCTTCCAATTTGCCTACTAATCGGATATAAGGCATTAGTTTTCAATATATTGCATTATTCTTCATAACTTCAAATACCTCAACAGTAATTAAATTTGTAACTAAAAAAGTTGAGTTATGAGAAGTACATTCAGAGTGTTGTTTTACACTAAAAATCAATCGATTAAGAATGGTAAAGTACCTGTAATGGGACGTATTACCATCAACAAGACCACAGCTTGCTTTAGCTGTAAGAAGGAGGTGTCTATTTCTTTATGGGACGCCAAAGCTAATAGGGCTAAAGGGAAATCCGAAGAAGCTAGAATGTTAAACCAGGAACTTGATAATGCCAAAGCCCAAATTGCCAAGCATTACCAATACATATGCGATCATGACAGTTTTGTCACAGCCAAGAAAGTCTATAGCCGCTATGTCGGTTTTAAAGAAGATTCCCACACCCTTATGGAGCTTTTCAGGGAACAGCTTGAGTCATACAAGGAGAAAGTAGGCAAGGAAAAGGCAAAAAGCACCTATCTTGGTTTAGTAGCCGATTATAAGAGCGCATTGCTTTTTTTGAAAGACAAAAAGAATGTTGAGGACATTGCACTTGATGAACTTGACAAAGATTTTATTGAAGACTATTATAATTGGATGTTGGGCACATGCGGCTCGGCCAGTTCTACAGCATTCGGACGTGTTAATACCATGAAATGGCTAATGCATATCGCTCAAGAGAAAGGTTTAATAAAAGTTCATCCCTTCACGGGTTTTGGATGTAAGCCGGGATATAAAAGACGTTCATTTCTCTCTGAAGAAGAACTGCAGAGGCTTATACATGTAGAATTGAGGTATAAACGTCAGCAGGCTATGCGTGACATGCTACTTTTCATGTGCTTCACAGGCCTCGCCTTCGCAGATCTGAAAGCAATTACTTATAAGAATATCCATACAGATTCTGATGGTGGCACATGGCTCATGGGAAACCGTATAAAAACAGGCGTAGCATACGTCGTGAAATTATTACCTATAGCAATTGAACTTGTAGAAAAGTATAAGGGTGATAACAAAAAGAAAGATTCTCCTGATTGCGTTTTCCCCGTCGGTGATTATGAAACCATGAAAAGTAGTTTTAAGGTTTTAGGGAAAAAGTGTGATTGTAATGTAAATATCACCCCTCATATCGGGAGACATACCTTTGCAGTTTTGGCTATATTGAAAGGCATGCCGTTAGAAACTTTGCAAAAAGTATTAGGACACAAATCGATTCTTTCCACACAAGTCTATGCTGAACTGATCAATCCGAAGGTTGGGGAAGATACGGATAGGATGTGCGACAAGATTGGTTCCGTGTATCGCTTGGCCAATTAGAATAAGTATGAAAAAACACCCTTCAGCAAATGTTGAAGGGTGTTTTTCGTATTCAGGCAGGTTGCTTATTTCAAGTAACGCCTGAAATCTTTATAGTTCTTTTTTAGTACCTCGTATAGCCCGCTTTCCGGATAGAGCAGTTTACCCCCGACAGAGGTAATTGAGGTATAAGGTATTGCCTTTTCATCCCGTAGTGTTTGTAATGTACGCTTGGAAACATGAAGCATCCGGCATACCTCATCTCCACTCAGATAATGTTCGTCTGCAATCGTCGGACGTATCCGTGCCGCAGCAGCCTCCAGATTTTTTCCTGTCCGTTTGATCCATCCGGTAAGTTCCTTGAACTCTTCCGAATCTTTAGTGATAATGTCTGCCATACTCTTTATTTTCTTTTTTTGATTAGTCCTTCCTCCAGAATTTGCTGGATGTCCACTTCTTTATAAAAGAATTTTCCACCGATATTAGAATAAGGAATCAGCCCGTTATCCCGGTAAGTCTGCAGTGCCCTTTTGGAAATATTGAGAGCCAGGCACACATCCTGCGCATCCAGTCACTTGTCCGGTGTTACGGGGGCTATTTTCTTTTGAAAGTCCATCATTTGCACGGACAGCATACTTAGTTGTTTCTTCAAGTCCTGATAAGCACTTGTTTCGATAATTGTCAGTTCCATGATTTATAAATTAAATTGTGAATAATGAAATTGGGTGCAAGATAAAGGGAATATTACTATAAATCAATCGTTTAGTTTCCAGTGTCGTTAATAGTCATTAATAGTCATTTTTTGTCAGCGTAGCTTTTCTTATACTTTTTATTTAACGGGGGAGTCGTGAAATCCGACATCCCTTATACAAATGGTAACTCTTTCATCTTTTTTCCTTTTTTGCCCTGCCACATTTCTTTATGATATGGATTTCTTCGGAGAAATCAGAAATATGAGTATCTTTGGAACGAAATATAGATTTAAATGGCAGGCAATAGCCTTCCAATTAGATATAGACATAACATTCGCAGAATGTCTCAAGACGGAAATCTGGTAAATTTCAATGAATAGAGGCTTTTTGTGTATTGCTTATGCTATGCTTTGTCATAGCGTGGCTTACACAGCTACTATTCATAGGTTTACCAGAACCTCCGTCTTGGAGTTGGGTAAGGCCACGCTTTCTCAAATACTTCTGCCGAATAATATTTATAGGTTAAATATTATACTTATGGCAAAACTCCAATTACTTGCAATCACTACTCTTGACGGATACCTCTTCGACAGGACTGTTTCTTCCCCTTTGTGGGATAATCCGAACAAATATGGCCTCACCAAAATACGGGAACGTGCTACACAGACTCTCGGGCCGGATGTATCTTTCATCTCATTGACACAATGGAAAAAGAAAAATGAAGGTATTTATTTCATAGAAGCGGCTCCGGATACAATTTCCGTTATAAGCAGCATGTTCAGATACTGGTTGGTGGATGAAATCATCCTTTTTGTCGCACCGTATATCCAAGGGGACGGCATACGTCTGTTTACAGAAATTCCCGGTCCTTCCTCATGGGAAATGACCGGGAACAAATGTTTCAGATCCGGTATTTGCAGGCTGGCCTACAAACGGATTGAATAACCTGCAATTATCTTCTTATCCTGACTGACTTGGTTTAGACAGGCATCTTATATTTCTCCCAATATTTTCTTGCCTTGTCCGGTCCTATCCAGTTCCGTTGGTCATCGATTCCCCTGTCCGAGAGTTGTTTCCTGACCAGCTTCTGGATATCAATCTCCCCTTTGGCTATCTTGATCAGCAGTTCGGAAGCAATCGTATTCAGCATTAAGTCCGGATTCAGTTCATCCGGTATCTCTTCCATTTCTTTTTTCATAAGTCGCTTCTTTATTTTTTAGGTTTATTATCCTTGAAAGTCATCTCAATCCTGTAATTGTCATCCAGCTCGAGTGATGCCTCATACTTCTTTCCTTTCTTGCTGGTAAACTTCAGATATCCGGTACGTTTCCCCGATAGCAGCAGGAGCATCTGATTATCCGTCAGTTCCCTGCCGTTGAACGTTCTAAATAACAGGAACCCACAATTGGGATCGCTGCATTTGGCGACCTTGTTAAAGACGATAATCGTTTCTGCTCCGCATTTGGGGCAGTTACAATGTGGCAAGTCCGGATGGTTAAGTTTCAGGGCAAGCAGTTCCGAGGTGATTTGTTGGGTATAGGAATTGATGCTCTGAGTAAATGTTTCCGTGGAAACTTTGCCGGTTTCGATTTCATGCAAGGCGCATTCCCACCCTCCGGTCATGCTCACGTTGGCGATCATCTTCTCTTTTACAATATCATATACTTCCAGTCCTTTGGGAGTGGGAATCAGTGACCGTCCGTTTCTTTCCACGTAGTGTCTGGCAATGAGCAGTTCGATGATTCCGGCACGTGTAGCCGGTGTACCCAAGCCGGAATCCTCCATTGCCTCTTTTTCCTTTTCATCGTCCAATGTTCTGCCACAACCTTCCATCGCAGCAAGCAGGCTTGCCTCAGTGAATATGGGCTGCGGTTTGGTTTTCTTGACCAATGTATCAATACCGAGCACGGGCAATATTTCGTCTTCCTGAAATTCGGGCAGAAGACTTCCTTCTTCTTTCTCACTGGGTTCGTTATAGATGCCTCTCCACCCCGGAACTTTGATTTGGCTTCCTTTTATCCCGAAAAGAACGCCGTTACAGTCCGCTTGTACGGATACCGTTTCTTTCAGGCATTTGCCGGAGAAAGCCTCCAACATGCGTCCCGCGATCATGGAATAGATATTCTGCTCGTCAAGGGAAAGCCTCTGGGGATAGTTCTCCGTAATGATTAACGCATGATGGTCCGTCATCTTGCTATCGTCCACACAGTGCCGGTTTAAAGGCTGGTTACAGAGGTTTTCCGCATGCCATGTGAAACGGGGATGTTGCTTAAGCAGGCCGATGAGGGAAGGGACTTGTTCGAAGATGTCTTCTGTGATATAGCTACATCCGGTACGGGGATACGAAATGTAGCCTCCTTCATATAATTTTTGAGCAATGTTCAGCGTCTGTTCTGCGGTCAGTCCGAGTTTGGTATTGGCACTTCGTTGCAGGGCGGTCAGGTCATAAAGTAGCGGAGCTTCTTCTGGAACCTCTTTCTTCTCCACTTGCACCACTTTGGCTGTCGTCTCTTCATACACTTTTTTACGGTCCACATCGAGTTTTTCCGGTGTATCATATTTCCCGGTACAGGTTAAGACGAGTTCTTTCCCTGCTTTCGTTGTCCGTAGCTGTAGCAGATAATAGGGTTTGGCTATAAAATCCCTGTTGTCCAGATATCGACGGCAAATCATGCCAAGTGCCGGTGTCTGTACTCTTCCCAGAGAATAGTTACTCTTGCCTGCAGCCATGCTCAAAGACAGGCTGGCATTCATACCGACGACCCAATCTGATTCTCTCCTGGCTTTAGCGGCACGGTACAGGTTGTCAAACTCCTTACTTGATTTGAGGCTATCAAATCCTTCCCGTATCGATTTTTCTGTCATGGAAGATATCCACAAGCGTTTGGTTTCCTTATGATATCCCAGATATTCAAGCACATATCTCATAATTAACTCTCCTTCCCGCCCTGCATCAGTACAGGATATCACTTGATCAGCCTGACCCAACAGTTTACGGATTACTTCCAATTGTTTCAGAGCCGTCGGATCAGCCTTGTATCCATCTTCGGTTTTAATCTGACGGACAACCAGTTTGAACGGGTCGGGAATAATAGGCAGCATCTCCTTTTCCACATGGACAATGCCGTAGTCTTGAGGCAGGGCCAATGCCAACAGATGGCCGTAAGTTCATGTGACGGCATATCCGTTCCCACTCAAGTATCCTTCCTGTTTCTCCGTTACGCCCAGGACCCGGGCAATGCTGCGTGCCACCGAGGGCTTCTCACAAATACAAATTGTTTTCATGTTACTTTCTTTTTTAATATGAATGACTATTTAATTTTTACACTCTTGACCTTTGATTTTTCTTTCCGTACCCTTTTCTTCGGTTCTTTGGGAATGGAGAGCTTCTCTTTCTTTTCCGATACTTGTATGCTTTCCGTCAGATTCGGCAGGGGTATTTCCTTTGCCGGAAAACGGCTGATTAAATCCATTGAGATTCCTGACATTCCCGCATTCAGTTTCACCTGATCTGCCGGTTGGAGGTATTTCTCCCCGTTCTTTCCGGTTGCCAGTTCGTACATGACTGTTTCACGGCCCTGGAGGATTCCTTCGTAATTTTGGTAAGGAAGGTTTGATTCAGACAGTCCGTTCTGCTGAAGCATCCCACAAATCTCATCGGGTGGCAATCCTCCGAACTTCCGGTCAAAAGGAGAAGAAAGAATGTACTTGTATGTTGCCAGAAGCTGCTTTTCATGGCTCATATCGGGACATCCTTCATATTCCTGCAGTTGTTTGATTTTCTTTTCAATGCTGTTCAGAGCTTTGAAAGTATGTCTGTCCTTATTCTGAATAGGCATACTACCCATTCGGACCAGTTCCATCTGGATACGGTTCAGGCTGGACGTTTCCCATTTATTCAACAGATTACTGCGATTGCTCCGGTAATCATCCCGGAGGATAGCGATTGGATTTTTGGTACGAAAGAATAATCCGATCCGTTTTCCCCATGAGGGTTCGTGGAGGTTGGACGCGCTCCAGCGGATCGTGTTGAAACGGTAAGTATCCATGAATCTCCTGAAATGATTCCGGCTGGTAAACAGGTTTCTGAAAGTTTGCAGGAATGCTTTCCTTCCGGCAGCCCTGCGGCTACGTGGTATCTCTTTTTCGGGAATGAATGTATTATTTATCAGTTCCATATGCATTATAATTTGGGCTTCGCCTGCTTTTTAACGGAAGCGGTTTTTGTCTTGACCTTTTTCTTTTCATTGCCACAGGACAGTCCGGGCTTGTCTTGCGGTTTTTCGGCTGTTTGAGCTTCTCCTTTCTTAGAAACAACAACAGGCGGGCTTACCCGATGATAGTTCTTCCGGACTCCATCCCTGTTTAACAGTGTTTGCGCCAATGACCTGGCAGCATTTTGTAATTCATCCATCTTCTGCCGGAAAGGATAATCCCGGTACAATTCCTTTTGCCGGGTAATCTCACGGATACCTTTCTCCACAAACAAGAAATCCTTTTTATAGGCAAACGATTCGTCTGCCGGTAAATGGGCGTATCCTCTGGCTGCTATGTCCTGAAGTGTCATAATGTTCCGGTTACGGATAGAGAGTTCCAATGCGCCGGCTGTGACAAACCGGTTGAGATTTTCTCCCGTAGGATGCATGTCGAAAGTGACGGACGGCTTGTAATTCGCCAGAATTTCCATCCCGGCCTGCGGCATGGTGGTCTGATTCCCGTTGGAGAGTTCCAGCATCCGGCGGGAGACGGTTTCTATCCGGTAAATATTCAATGACTCCACATCCTGCAAAGAGCTTGAGTAGAAATTGTCCGCTGTCGATTGCAGGTAATCCCGAAACTTTATAGTCCCGGAAAGTCCGTCATTGAATACGCGGACACCTTGTTCCGTTTCAGCTATGGTGTAGAACTGTTTGGCTTGCTTTCCTGCCGCAATCTTCTCCATCGCATCTTCGTGTGCAATAAAGCACTTATAAGCTGGTGAGTAGTCCAGATCCCGGATATTCTCTGCCGTCAGTTCCCTTTGGCATGCTCTCAAATAAGCCGCTTTCCGTAAAGGTACGGAGTTGTTTTCAGTGATGCCTCCGTAAGAGGCGATGAAACTGAGGGCTTTCTCACTGTCTTTCGCCGGTAGTTCGCTGGTGAAAGGAATATCTTTAGCAGGTATTCCCTCAAAATGCAGCAATAAGTTATCCGGTATGGTTTTCTGATCCATAGCAATCCGGGCGGTCAGATCCATAAATACCTGAAAAGAGTCCTTATCCGTCGGAACATACGACACGACCATGACAGTCGAGACTTGATTATCCGGCTGTAACACAATAAACAGGCTCTTTAAATCCGCTTTAGCGGTGAATGTATCTTTTATTTTTTCCATCCATGCAGGCATGATAATCAGTTTTAGATGCGGGGATTATGTGACTTGTTCTGACGGGAAGCCGTCTTTCTCTTTTCCGAAGCCGCCGGTCCGGTCAGTTGCAACGGAGGACAGGTCAGTCTGTATCTCAGGCCAAGTATCTTGTCCGCGAGTTGCTGCTGCCTGTTTTGAATATTGTAGAATGCCTTTTCACTATATCCCTTTTTGGATTGCAGTTCGGACATTTCTTGATCCAGCGGTTTAAAATTTCCTTTGTGGGTGAACTCCTTATAGCTTTCATTAGTATTGAAATCAGCCGGTAATCCGTATTCCCGTATAAAGAGCAGGGTGAATATCTCGGCATTCTCCGGCGTTACCGAAAGCCGGTAATCTTCCGTAAACTGTTTGAATGCATGGTATGTCGGCTCTATGGGATAGCCGCCTTTCTTCAACAGCTCGGATTGCTCTATCGGATACAATGGCATTTTCGCCAGCTGCCCGTAGAAAGGATTGGACCGGAAAAGGTCCAGATGCTTCTGCATGTAATGCTCCGTGCTATGGTTCGGGCAGGAAATATAGAATTCTCTGATTCGTCCCAGAGCCTGTACTTCCGGAGTGAAGAAACGGTCAGCCAGATATTGCAGGTAACACTGTTTATAGATGGCTCCTTCATCCGTGGTGGGCAGGTAGACGGCTCCTTTGGGAGTCTGGAGGGAAATGATGGGGTCTATCTCTTTGTTTTGCAGGCTGTCCGGGATAAGCCCGTAATCACGTTTCAGGATATAGGCCGCCTGATCCCGGATCTGTGATTTGACCTTCTCCTGTCCGCCTTTATTTTCAGCCGGAATATTCTGCAGCGCATTGAACTGGGAGTTGAAAGAATTCTTGTGTATGAACGGAATCCTTCTGGTTGTATAGTCTATCCCATAGATTCCTGCGGTTTCCTGTAAGGATAGTAACCGGAGTATCTGGGCATTGGCAATACTGGGGAGCACGTTATAGGAGGAAGCAAACTTGTCATAGGCATCGAATGTCGGTTCTATGCGGTGGCTCCTGTCCAGCCGGGCATTCCGCAGGATAGTCGCATCCAGATATTGTGCTTTCTCCGGCAGAAAAGAGTTTGTATATAAGGAGAAGGCATTGGGAGATGCTTGGAATGCCTTTACCACTTCTGCGTCCGGACGGGTCAGCTTGTACAGGTTGACAAACTCCGGTTTCTCTTCGTCCGTAATGAAGAAACGGTCGGCCAGATGTTGCATATAGGCATGGCAGCATGTCTTTCCAAAGCCGGAATATTCGAACAGAAGCACTCCTTTGGCGGTTTCCACGGCGGTCAGGGTTTCCGACGGATCGTCGTGGAGAGTATCCTGTGCCAGCGCGAACCGTTTGGCTTCCGGCTGTACAAGCAGGTGGTCGGCAAGTCCGCTGGCTACCAGCATGGGCAGGCTTTTTTCTTCATCGTGAGAATGCAGGTATTCCAGTCCGCGCAATGAGACATTGCCCTGCATGCTTCCTCCGTTCCGGGTGATGAATTTTTGTACCAAGCTGTTATCCTTGTCAAAGAGCCGGATATCCGGGTAGCTTACTCCTGCCGGAAACTGGTAGCGGCACAGATAAAGATCCGGCAAGTGGCTTTGGACAAGGGACGGCTTGTACATTTCCCTTTGCCGCTGGAGGTATTCGGTGAATCGTTGATTCATCATCGATACTTCTTTCTCCGGCATCAGGTGCATCTCCAGTTGTCGGGGTTGCCCTTCCAAGTCCTGAGTAACAAAGAAAATCATAATGTTTGAAATCTCTTGCTTTTGCATACGATTGAAATTTAAAATAGTTACATGGTGATACTTCTACTCTTTTTCTTTTCCTGTTTGGGCGGTTCATAGCCCCGTACCGCATAGTCCGTCTGTAGGATTCTCTTTGCCGTATCCTTGATGGTCCGTTCAAGTGCATTTTTCAGCAGTGTGCCATCCTGCTTCCCCACATAAGACAGCCTGATCCGTTCATCCAGGGAGACAAAGCTGTTTTGATGGTTGAACCGGCTGTCTTTTTCCAAATTCCCGATTTGCCCGGTCTTGCAGATCCGGTCGAGTACGCCTATGTTATAATTCTTCTGGCTCTTGCCCAGATTCAACTTTTCGGCCAGTTGGTTATAACATTCCAAAGAGGGAGCCATGCTGCATTCTACCGCCGGGGTATAGTTGGCTATCATATTTGAATCCAGGAAATGAGCCTTTTGGGGAAGGTATATCTTTTTTAAGCCATGTTCAAACATGTTCGAACACTTTGACGCCTCTTTGATCAGATTGATATTGGAAGTGCTGAAATAATATATTTGCAGTTTATCCGCATCCCTGTAAACCGGCGAGAAGAAATTATCGCCAATATGCTGCAGGTATTTCTGCGCACACTGTATCCCCCTGCCGGTATCATTGAACATCAGGACTCCCTGGTTCGTATTTATTGCAGTAATCACCCTGTTGTAGATATCTTTTTCCTTTTCTTGATGGAATGCGCGGTAAGCGTTCAGTTGTTTTTTCAGCAGGGGATTGTCTTTGGCCTTTTGAAGCATTCTCTGGATGCTATCCACATTATGGATGCCATAAGGAGATGTATTCTCGTAAACGAAGGCGATATCCCGCAATGGGAAATGAGTTGCACAAGACAGTCCTCCGTTATGGGTCATGTCCTTGATGAACCTTTCAATGTTCCCCGGTTGTACAGCACCCTGATATGGTATTAAATAGACTTCTTCCTTAGGAATGTAGGAGCCTTTCAAGGCCAGTTCTGCCTGCCCGAAAAGAAATTTGCCGCCATCTGAATTGATGCCATAACGATTCTCTATGGTCTGGAAATGTTCAATCTGCCTGTTGCTGTTCAAATTGAAACCAATGTATGTACTCATATTATTTTATGGTTTAGATGAATGGTTGATTAAGATAGTCTATGCCGTTTCGACGGGTCGGGAACTTTTTTATTCTTCATTTTCTGCTCCATTTTCTGTTTTTCTTCCAGGTCTATAGTCCATGGAAAACAGGTCATGATCTTGTCCGGGCAGCAAAGGGAGATTCTTTTTTGTTTCATGGACTCATCATCCAGCCGGATATAGACAAAGTAATCCAGTTCCCCTTTTCCGGTTTCTTCAATGGCTGTTACTGTTCCTTTATAGGGAACAACGGGAGTTTCCTCTTCCGGATCGTTCTCTACAATCCGCGCTCCGAGGTACATCTGACTTTTAGGTATCATATCGCTTTATTTTAAACGGTTATTGTTATGTCTGTTCTTATTCTCAGTCTTTTTAACGGTATTCTTCTCTTCCGGCAGCGGACAGAGCAGTTCGTCCTTTATCACGTATGTCCTGACGCCGAAGGGCTTGGAGGAACCCTCAATTCTGCCCTGCTCAAAGTCGGCCTTGCAAAAAAGGAGATGCCTTGTCGCCTCCTTGTTGTTTTCCGGGAGATACAGTGCGTATCCCGAAGCCAGTGCCGTCTTTTGAACTTCATTCAGTTTTCGGCTTCCGACGGTGAAGGTAACGGTGGAGTCATTCAACATATTCTCAAGGGAACGGTGCCCTCTCACATCGAAATCCCTTTTCAAAATTCCATCGGCAGCCTTCCGGATTTCCGTAGACAACCGCTTGAACTTTCCCGTATCGAATTCGCCGGCAGATTTAACCTGCGTGACTTTTTCAAATTCCTTGGCATACGGCAGCAATTCATTGAAATAGGTAAACGGTTGTTCATGAATATTCATATAACCGTTACGCATGACGGTCAGCAGCCGGTAAATGTCATGGTTCTCCCGGCTGATGGAAACCTGTGTATCCTTATTGAAATGCCAGTCGGTGGCGAATTTTATAAAATCCCCGGCTGTCGCTTCCATCGAATGGTAGCATACCGGTTTTAAACTGTCGATGAATTCTTTAGGCAGTTCGTCAAGACCGATATAGGATGCCGGATAAAAATCGAAGGAATAATCCAGTTCCATCGGTTTGCACGGCTTGTAAGCGGCATCTATGAGAGGAACCAGGTTCTTGTCCATGAACGTACTGTCGTAGACGGCCAGATGGCCGGTATCGTAGTGCGGGTCGAAGTAATGGTCCGTGATGTACCGGATGCACTCCCTGAATCCGTTCCTGCCGATCTCGTTACCGGAAAAGATAAGGTATCCGAAGTCATTCTCCACCACTTTTAAGGGGAATGTGTACCGCGGCTGGCACCGGTACAATGTCCTTTTTTCCTGTTGCTGTAATCGAAACTCCAAGTATGCGGGTTCCTGCATGAGATACTTCTTCAATATGCCGCCGTCCGGTTCATTCTTGTATTTATAGGTATAGACCGCATCACGCAGGGAAATGCGTTTGGCAGGGGGAATGCAGTGTTCTTGAAAATACGGCAGCAGTTCCTTGCTGATATATTCCTCGAAAGGGGTATGGGTATCTACCGGTGGAACCTGCCTCATGTTCGCCAGGTCAAACCGGAGCAGTTCCGTATCCGGAATATAGGGGCAGCACTCCGCTTCCTTGATATTGTCAATCAGGAATTTGCGGAACAGGCTGTCCGCATCTCCTTTCTGAATGAATGTGAGGGCATTTCGGGGCTGGTGGGGAGAGTACTGATGGTAACGGTCCATACCGACAAAAATACTTCCCGGCTTGTCGGGATCGAAAAAAGGATTTTCCATTTGGTTTCTCTTGTCCATATTTCTACAATTTAGGGTGGGTATTTCTTTTCTTTTTCACGTCCTGCTTTTTATTCAAAGCCTTTTCGATGACTGTTTTCACTTTGAACACCTGTTTGTTCGCAGGAGGATCCTTAGAAAATACGATCCGGGTGAAATCCCCGTTTATCCATGCATAGGCATGGGACGGGTTGCTTTTTGCCTCTCCCGGCAGGAAGAGTCCGTGCCCTGCCGCCAATACTTGCCGGTGAGGGGTAAAGAGCCGGCTTTCCAACGCATGTCATCCAGCACATCTGACAAATCTGGCCCCGAGGACTGTCCGTTGATACAGTCGTCTATCCGGGTGACATACTCCTGAAAGACATTCCGGTATCCGAAATCGGGATCATTTATTATATCCCGCTTGAATCCGTTCTCCATCAGATACAACAGTTTGCTGATATCCGCATTGTTACGGCTCGCAGGACATCCGGCAAATTCATTCAGGCGGAGAAATTCAGAAGCGCTCGGCTCCATGTCCGTTTCAAACGCCAGTTTCCACTGTTTCCTGTCACGGAAAGCCTCTTTTGAGAATACAGCATTATCAAAATCATATTCCCCTTTTCCGCTTTGGGGATTCTTCCGGTAGCAGGCATCCACCAAAGGACAGATATCGTCGGACAGGCAGTTGACGTTGTATTGCCTGACAGGACCGGGTTCGCCATGAACCCAGAAATAATTGCCGGATAACTGTTGGTAAAAGCTCTTCAATCCCTCCCGTCCCATTTTGGTATCACTGAAAAACAAGATTCCTTTGGACGTTTCCACAGCATGCAGCGGTAATTTGTAAACCGGATTATAATCATACCTGGCAGCCAGCTCATCCTGCTTCTGATGAAAATGGACCAGCTCGTCCAACTGCTGTGTGGTCAGTTTCGGAAGTTCTCCCGATATCATGAGGATATCGCTGCGTGACTGCGCAAACAGGACATTTCTCAGATTGGTACTTATTAGAGGAGCCAGTCCCTTTTCCCGGATATAGGGTAGTAATACCTGATTGATATATTCCTTTTTGGAAATATCTCCGGAGATAGCCGGTACATCCGTCATCTTCGGGAATGAATAGATTTCCAGACGGGTATTCGGTACGAAGGCGGAGTATTTGGCTTTTATCGATTGTTGGCTGAACAAGGCCATAAACGTATAGACAGGGTCTTGCCTGTCGGGATTGGCAGGATAAAGCATATAGGAGGATTCTGCATGGGGTTTCTCCTTGCCGGTTTCATAACCGACAAGGAGCTGGCCTTCACCGTCTTTCCTGAAAAGCTCGTCCAATAGTTTGGGATCATCAGAAATATAGGTTGCCATTTTTCTTACATTTTAGGTGTGATGGACGGTTTACGGGTACGCGGTTTCTTTTCCGCTTGCTGTGAGGCTTCCTCTTTTTTCCGGGGTTTTCCGGCTACTTGTACCGGTGCATGGGGCTGCTGCTGGCTTCCGTCTTGTTCCTGACCTTGTTTCTGTGCCTCTTCCAACTTCTTGGTGCTTCTTTCCCAGAGGAATTCCACCCCTCGCTCGGCGGCACTCATCTGGATGGAGGTGGCATAAAATTTTCCATTATCAGACTTGAAACGGATCGGTACTTCCTCACCGCGCACGGCAGCATCGTATTCTTTCGGAGAAAGCGTATAATCTTTCACCTTACGCGGAATGCGTGCCTGCTCTACGGGCATATGGAACAATTCATTGGTCACCGGGTCTTTGGAAAGGTAGCAGGATTTGGTTTCTTTGGTACGGTAGTCAATGACTACATCCACCGCCTTGACGAGATTGCCGGTCTGGTTCAGGGCCTTGAGGTCTTCTTCCGTCAGGACATGTCCCCTGTAGTCTTCCCCGATCTTGGGAGCCTGACGGATGTAGTGGATGTCGAACTTGACAGCTCCGTTCTCGTCGCGGAACAGGGAGAGTTTGGCATCCCCGTTTTCACGCCCCAGCTCGGAATTTTTTGCCACACGGAAAGCGATAGCGGAAGTCTTTCCCTGCAACATTCTTTCGAGGCTGTCCTTTGCGTTCTTCAGTCCGTCCGGGGTAATGCCGTATTTGGCGGCCTGTTCCCAATTCACTTCCCGCTCGTTGAAGCGATGGTTATTATACACCCTGGTCGAAGCCAGTTCCCTTCTGACTGCTTCGTTCTGTGGTTCCTGCGCCGCTTCGATCTTTTCTTTGGCCTGCTCTACGAGCGTTTCCTTCGGCATGTTGTAGAGGGAGTAACGACCGGGATTATTGTACTGGTAGAGAAAATTCTTCCCGAAGTTGGTGAAGAAGTTTCCACGTTGGTCCACTTTGATAAACTGGTCCCTGTTCGCCTCGTTAGCTTCGAGCGTTTCCAGCTCTCCGTTCGCTGCGATTCCTTTTACACCTTTGGCTTTCTGCTCTTTCTTGTCATACGCCATCAAATACCCGTGTTCCGGGGTTGCTTCCTTGTTTTCAGGAGCTAAATTCACATCGTTCATATACGTTAATTTTAAAGATTAATGAATCATTTACGAGGGTAAAATTACTATCTTTGTCATTAAATAGTTTGATTATGAGGAAGTTGTCATTAATTGTCATGTTCTGTCACTTATTGTCATGTCCGGCTTTTGCACAGTCCCCGTCAAAGGGATATAAAGCCGGACTCAGTGCTGTCATCTACCGTATCCACTCTGCCCGGCAGTGAAAGTCTTTCATATGAGACAGCCGGTTGCCGGTTACCGTACTGGCCGATTATCCTATTCTGTATCCATTGAATGAAAGTCGGAGGAGGTATGCCGTTTCTTCCGGTTTCGGTATAAGGATGCATCCGGTGAAAAAGAAAAGGATACTCCATGCCGGAGTGGATCTTGCCGCACCCTATGGCACGCCGGTCTATGCTTCAGGAAGCGGGAAAGTCGTTGAAGCCAGGTATAGCAGCAGTTACGGCTGGTACATCGAAATCCGGCACGCGGGCGGCTTTTCCACGTTGTATGCACACTTGAGCAAATTGCATGTGAGGAAAGGGAGCGATGTACGCATAGGTCGGCATATCGGCAATGTCGGTCATACCGGCATAGCGACCGGCAACCATCTGCATTTTGAACTGAGAAAAAACGGGAAGCCGCAGAATCCGTTGCAGTGGGTGATACTAAAGGATTCCCGTTCTAAAAAGAGTCATTAATTTAATCCGTTACACAATGAACATTGAAGAAGCCAAGAGCATTCAGTTGAGAGGATTATCTCCGGCGTATGGGGTTCAACCCGGTAAAACAACAAGGGGACAGTATCTGGTATTGTTCCCCTTTCCGTGAGGAGAAGACACCTTCTTTCAAGGTGAGCGCATCCCGCAACCTATGATACGATTTCGGCATCGGACAGGGAGGGGACATCATCACCCTGGCGATGGAGCTTCAAAAGACGAAGGATATCTCTTATGCGCTTAAAACGATAGAGGGACATTTTCCGGCTGCTTTCCGTCCGGTAGCAGCCTCTCCCCGGCAGGCGGAACCGCAGGCTACCGGCTACCGGCAGGTACGCATTGATCCGCTGACGAACCCGGTCTTGCTGGGATATCTCAAAGAAAGAGGCATCTTGCCTGAAATCGCAAGGGAAGCATGCAAGGAAGTGCATTTTCAGAACAAGGGAAAATGGTATTTTGCCGTAGGCTTTGCCAACCGGAGCGGCGGGTACGAGATCCGTAACAAATACCTAAAAGGCAGCATATCGCCCAAAGAGATTACCCATATCAAAAATGGCAGCGACCGTTGCATAGTGGTTGAAGGCTTTATGGATTATCTCTCATACCTCACGCTCAAGGCTACGCATCCCGGTAACGGACAGCCTAAAGGAAACGGTCCGGACTATATCGTTTTAAATTCGGTCAGCAATGTAGGCAAGGCTATCCCTGTCTTGAAAGAGTATAAGAGTGCCCTCTGCCTACTGGATAACGATTCCGCCGGAAGGCAGGCTTTTCAGCAGATGGCGCAAGCCGGATGCCCGGTCAGGGACAAGTCCGACTGCTACCGGGAGTATAACGATTTGAACGATTACCTGTTGGGCAGGAAGATGGCGCAGGAGAACAAGACGGATCATCAGCACGAAACAGCCCCGAAGCTGATTGAAAAGCCTGCAAAGAAACAGTCCGGTTGAAAATTATAAAATACTGGTCCTTGTCTGATGCATGAAAGGCAGGCAATAAAAAAGAGAGTCAAATCCCTGCTGGAGGGGATTTGGCTCTCTTTTTATTGCTACCCGGCTACCACCGGATATTTATTCTTAATAATTTCTGATCAGCAATTCATTGACCGCTTCTCTTTTCTCGGCTATGGAACAGATGGAACGGAAGATGCTGATTCGCTGGATATGGAAACCGGCATAGAGGTCGTCGAAGAAGGTGTTCTCAGGGTTCTTTTGCCGGGGATCGGAGTTGGAAAGCATTCATTTGGCACCGGTTTCACCTATTCCCTTGCAGAAATTTGCCAGGTTGATCTGCTCTTCATCTCCGAAGTCCTGTGGCATGTAGGAGGTGCAGGAGTTACCCTCATTGACCGGCTTATAAGGCGGGTCAAAATAAAATAGGGAGTTGGCTCCGGTGTATTCTGCGGTCTGCCGGTAGTCACCGTCCAGAATCACAACATCTTGCAGCAGCTTGTGGTTAAAGCGGATCAGTTCCTCTTCCAACAGTTTTACCCGTCCCCCGGCACCAAAAGTGACGGACAGCTTTCCGCTATGGTTCACGGAGTAGATGCCGTTATAACAGGTACGCATGAAGAAGATAAACAGGGCGGCACGGGTGATGTTATTCGGGTTTCCTTCATTGTAGTAGGTACGTTTCTCCATGAAGTAGACCCTTCTTCGGGTATGTTCCTCCAGCGCGATGTATTCGTCCTGTATCCGGGCAAGCACTTTAATAAGCTGCTCCGGGGATTCCTTGATGACGCGGTAGACATTGATCAGAGCCTCGTTGGAGTCGTTGATGACGCAACGGATTTCCGGATAGGCTTGTCTTATTCAGAAGAAGAGGGCGCCGCCACCGACAAACGGTTCTACATAGGTATCCATCTGTCCGAAGTCTTTCGGAAGGGATTCGATAAGTACGGGAAGCAGTCTTCTTTTACCTCCCACCCAGGGGAAGCAGGGTTTTCCCGGCAGGTTGGCCGGAGAACTTTTCTTTTTTTCCATGTTTACAACATTTAAATGATTAATAAATTAAATAGGGATTATTCATCGTCTGCCGTTTCCAGCAGGTGTTTCAAGTTGGGATCATTTTGGATGCGAAGCAGCTCTTTTTCGATGATTTGCGTCACGTCTTCCTTGATTTGATAGTAGTTCCTTTCGATTTCCTCTTGCATGTGGTCCTTACCATCCGCACCGGTAAAGTCGGTTATGACGGGGATAGGCTTGTAGGCTTTTGTTTCGGCGGCTACCCGTTCATTGTCCACCACGATCTCGCAATGGAATATCTTCTGTTCTATCTTCTCCCCGAAGTTGTCGCAGACACTGCCGACAAACTCTCCTTGCGAGAGGTTGGAGATTTTGGAGGCAGGTATCAGCGAGTCGAGCTGGGTACTGATATTGGTTGAGGTGTCTTCACGGGTCATATTAATGGATTTGCGCTGTTGGAGCACTTTCCCAAACCTTTCAGAAAGGTTTTTCGCTGTTTCTCCGACCACTTGCCCGGAAAAGATATTTCCAATTGTGTTCTGGATCACCCGCGCCTCCTTATCACCGTAGTCACGTATTAACTGGCTGAAATCCTGTGCTCCCAGACATACTGCCACTTTGTTGCTACGGGCGGTAGCGATCAGGGTGTCAAGTCCTTTAAAGTAAAGTGTGGGAACCTCATCCACTAGAATAGAGCATTTGAGCCTGCCTTTTCGGTTGACCATTTTAACGATACGGGCATTATACAATCCTAACGCACATGAGTAAATATTCTGTCTGTCAGGGTTATTGCCGACGCACAAAACTTTGGGTTCCTCCGGATTATTGATATCCAGCGTGAAGTCATCTCCGGTCATAATCCAATATAAGGCAGGTGAGATCAGCCTTGATAGCGGAATTTTGGCGGAAGCTATCTGCCCTTGGAGCTGCTCCATCGCACCACCTTTCCATGCATCCATAAAAGGTGACAGGTAATTCTCCAGCTCCCGGTAAGAGGTCAGTATGGTGAACAGGTCGGAATACGGTTTATTCAATAGCTCTATGGCATGTGGGAAGGTGCAGAATTTCCCGTTTTCATAGATTTTAAGATACCAGATCACCGCCGCAAATAGCACAATCGGGCTTTCTACAAAGAAATCTCCCTGCTTTTGAATCCAACTCTTGTTCAAATTTAACATGATTACATACGCTGATTCGTATGCATCCGCGATATCGGATAGAAACGAAGGATTGAGGGGATTGCACCGGTGGCTGTATCTGGGATCATCGAAATTAATCACATAAAATCCGACCGGCTTGGCATACTTATCCTTGTTTTTAAGCAGCTGGTTATAAGCAATTATGCTTAAATCCGGATACTTAAAATCATAGATATAGGCGGCGAATCCTTTCTCTATCTGCTGGCGGATATAGTTATTGATGATGGCATAACTCTTTCCTGATCCCGGCGTGCCTAATATCAATGAGGCGCGGAAGGGATTAATCACGTTTATCCAGCCTGAATAGGTCTTTCGTTGGTAACGGAAACGGGTGGGCAGGTTTACCGAGTATTCATTGGCAATCAACCTGCGCTCCTGCATGAAGCTCTCGTTCTCGTCGTTAAAGACGTCATCCATGAGTTGGTTCTTCAACAGGCGGCTGATCCAGGTTCCGGCGGTAAGCAGGCTGATATATCCGGCAGCTACGGTAGCTACATATAATAAGGTTAGAAGCGCGACGGGGAAGCGTGCCGTCAGTAAGAGCTCGCTACCAAAAAAGAGCAGCATCCCGGCTATAAGGTAACAGCCGATACTCCTTCATGACATCTCCACGTCCTTCCGTCCTTTCGCTCCCATGCAGGAGAAGAAAAGGAAGAGCAGACTGAAGGACTTGCTCACCAGCGAATGGGAAAACAGCCCGGTATCCCGCTGGAAATTGAGCAGTATCTTGTCCACGACACCGATGTTCAGGTTCATGGAAAGAAAATAGGGATAGCAGAAATAATAGACATTCATCACTAAAAATAGGATGCTGATGGCCCTCATGAAGTCAAGGTTCTTATTGAGCCCTCTGGTTTCGTCTTGTGACATAAGCGGTATGATAATTAATGGTGATACATTTTATTAGCCCAGATGCGGACCTCTGCGTTTTCTCTTTTTCTTTTTCCCGTAAGGGCTTTGCGTCAGGTCGTCTGCCGGATACGGATAGGATTCCAAAGAGAATATATCAAGCAGTCCTTCCACCAGCTCCGTCTCTTTCATTTCCGGTTCGGACGGATGGATAACAGGGGCTTCTTCAGTCTTTTCCGGTGGGATCGTGCCGTACTTCCGGTTTATAACCGATGCCGAATATTCTTTGCCCAGAAGCGAGCCCTTGAATACGGTCTTTGAGTTATGGTCGATGTAGGTCACGCCATAGATCACACCGGAATCGTTCTGCCAGAGTATGGCGGCAATGCCTTTTCCAGAAAGTTCCTGCAGGAATCCCTGACGGGTGGGCTGTCCTTGCAGGGCGGTAGCGATAGCTTCCTTCGTCTGTACGGGTACGGGATGTCGGGCAATTCATTGTTTGCTTTTCACAAATTTCTTTTGGAGTGCCTCGTAGCCTACGCTTTTACCGATCTTGCTGGATTTGATGGCTACGCCGGTCCGTTCTCCTTTTTCATCGGTAGCCGCATAGACCAGTCCATGATAGGTCTTTCCCTTTATCGTCTTGTGGGCCTCTTCCACCGTTACATGGAAAAGGCCAAGCAGGGCTTTAAACTCCTTGACGGATTGGAACTTGTATCCCTGCATGACGGGCTTGACCACATTGGCTATCTGATGCTTGATATCCCCCTTCCGGTAATCGACGGCAGTCAGCGGCAGGGATTCCCGTCGCTCCATCTTCTCGGCGGGTAACAGATGGTATTTCCTCTCCAGCTCCCGGCAAACAGCGGTCGAGCGTTGCCATTCTTTGTAATCTTTAATTTTCTTTCCCTGCTCGTCAATACGCAGGGAGACGATATGGATGTGGGGCCTGCCGATATCCTCATGCCGGTAGATGATATAGGGTTGGTTGCCATATCCCATTTTTTCCATGTATTCCTGGCCGATAGCGGTCAACTGTTCATCGGTCAGCACATCGTCCGGGTGTGGATTTAATGAAATGTGGATAACGGGCTTCTCAGTCCGGCGGTTAGCCGCCAGATACGGTTCGAAGGAACGGATGCAGTGCTGGATGGTCGGATGGCCGTCTGCCGGTTCCATGATCCGGTTTCATGCCAGTGGCCGTGCCTGCTGCTTGTCCACTTTTTCTTGATTGTAGTATAATGCCCCGTAAACGGAGGCTCCTGATGTTATTTTTGCAACCATTGTTCAAATTCTTGGGTGAGACGGATAATCTCCCGGTTGAGAGATATTAGTTCAATAGTCAGTTGCTCCAATTTATAGAGCATGGCAAGAGCCTTCTTTTCGGATAGTCCGGTATGCAGAGCTTTGACTGCCTGGTTATAGTTTACTCCGATCCGGCGGTATTCGCTCTGCAGGTTGGTCAGCTTGATGTAGTAGTCCGTTGCCGCCTTATCTATTTTCACGACTTTCATCGGTTTGTCGAAAAGGGCGGCAAGGATGAACTGGGATTTATTATTAGCTCCCGAATTCTCAAAGAGCCTCTCAAACTCGATGTTCTGGAGTTCGTCCAGACGGAATCCGTAATAATAAGAATGAAGTTCTGATTCCTCTTTGGGATTCCGTCCGCCTCTTCATTTGCTCGAAGTGTCAGCCCGTCCGGGTTTGCGTGTACTATTGATTTTAGCCATATCTTTTCAGGTTTTATTTATCCGGCAGCAAAATAAGTGATAATTTTGATACGAACCTAAAATCGGAAAGTGACTACAAATGACAAGAGATGACTATTTGTGACAGGGGGTAAAAATACCCCTGTTCACTTCCCGTTTCCGCAAGCCGCGATGTTCTTTTCAAAGGTTTCCTTTAGTTTGGGCAGCAGGACGGAATAGTTCTTTTTGCGCCGGGCAAGGTCGGCACGCAGGTCATATGGTTTGGGAATGGCAACATTGAAGAGTTTCTCAAAAGCGGAAACGATACCGGCGAAAGAGAGGCGTTTGCCGCTTTCG
Source organism: Bacteroides sp. B1-V-101 (assembly GCF_023656585.1). Lineage (NCBI taxonomy): Bacteria > Pseudomonadati > Bacteroidota > Bacteroidia > Bacteroidales > Bacteroidaceae > Bacteroides > Bacteroides sp. B1-V-101. The sequence goes on from NZ_JAMOKH010000001.1 coordinate 380,996, forward strand.
TCCGTAATCAGCCCGCTGTAATCCAGCGAGGAGATCAGTTCCATCAGGTTGACCAGCGAACCTTTCCAATGGAGCGATGAAAGAAACGAGGAAGGTGTCGTGATGGTTCCGGGGTACTGTACACCAAAATTGACCAGCTCTATTTCCGCCTCCACCAGCAGGAGGCATTTGTCCAGATAGAATTCGGCTACTGCCGTGTGGAAATGTCCTGTTCGGGTGAATAACTTCTTTAGGGAAATCAGTTCTACCTTGCTGTGAAGCAGATGGCGCAGCCTTTCCGATACGGAAACCGATTCGATGGCGAGGTCGTAAAGGTATTGTTCATATTCGGTATAGGAGGAAGAGAATTCTTCATCGGAAACTGTCTGTTTTGGGCTTGAAGCCAGAGATAAATAATTGAATATACGGCATTCTGTAAATGGTTTCATACGGCATACATTTGATTTGTTTATACCGGAGTAAGCCAAATGAAATGCCTCTGCTATCGTTTAAAGCTCTATACCTTTTTAAAATACTGACAATCAACAATAAACAAATTTCATATAGAAACGGGTGTAAATAAAAAGTGTAAGCCGTCCTTGACAAGAATGTTAGGACGGCTTACACTTTTGTAAACCTCATTTGCTTCGGGTTATCCTCCGGTCAGTCGATGATATGGTATTTCCTTAGTTTCTCATACAGGGTAGTCCGGCTGACATTGAGCAACCGGGCCGCCTTGGAACGGTTGTCACCCGTCTTTTCAAGGGTCTGGAGAAGCAACGCCTTTTCTTTTTCTTCTTCCGTCCACTGCGTTTCTTCTTCTTTAGGAAGGGAGATTTCAAGGTTCAGGTCTGAAACGGAAATCCATTGCTCTTGGCAGATGAGTACGGCTCGACCTATTACATTCTTCAGTTCACGGATATTCCCCGGCCAGGGATATTCCAGCAGTGCCGCCTCTGCCAGCCGGTCAAAGCCACGAAACGATTTATGGGCCTTGGCGCAAGTGAGTTTCAAGAAAAAATAAGCCAGAGGAAGGATGTCTTCCCGGCATTCTGCCAGTGTAGGAATCTGCAGAGTGAACTCATTGAGCCGGTGGAACAGGTCTTCCCGGAAGCGTCCTTCTCCGATGGCTTTTTCCAGATTCTCATTGGTGGCGGCAACCAGCCGGATATCAAAAGAGTATTCTTTCGTGGAACCTACCGGCTTGCAGCGTTTCTCTTGCAAGGCCCTGAGCAGGAGCATCTGTGTCTTATAGGAAAGGTTGCCTATCTCGTCCAGAAACAATGTCCCTCCGTTAACGGCACGGAACAATCCGACCTTGTCGCTTTCCGCACCGGTAAAGGCTCCCTTCTGATGACCGAAAAACTCGGAGGCGGCAAGCTCATCGGAAATGGCCCCGCAGTCGATAGCCAGATACGGCTTGTTCTTCCGATGGCTCCGGGCATGTATCTCGGCTGCAATGTGCTCCTTCCCGGTGCCGGAAGCCCCACGGAGCAGAACGGAGATGTCGGCACAGGCAATCATCTCTATCAGACGGTACATCTCATGGGCTTTGGGGCTTTCACCTCGGTAGAACTCCTGTTCGTTATCGTTTTTATCCAGTATCTCCGTTATCAGAGCCAGGAGATTGTCTGGCTGCACAGGCTTACACAGGTAGTTGATGGCTCCCAGTTGCATGGTTGTCACCGCATTCTCCACCTGTCCGTAGTTGGTCATGATCAGAAAAGGGATAGAGTAGTACTTCTCATTCATCCATTTCAGGAGCGAGGTGCTATTTCCGTCCGGCAGGCGCAGGTCTGCCAGTATTAGGTCGAACTCCTTTTGCCCGATGGCTTTACGGGCATTCGCAAGGGTTGCCACGCATTCGGTTTTCATCCCTTTTTTCACCAGCCAGTTGCTGATGCTACGGCTGAACACAATATCATCTTCAATAATCAGGATTGTTTTCATAGGCTTTCCTCCCGTATTTTTCAGCGTATACTATCAGTTTTTCCACTGCCCGGATGATGTCCCGCATTTCCATGGATTGTCTATTGGTCCACTCTGTCGCAGGTTCTGTCACCAGTTCCCGTAAATGAGACAAGGGGAAATCCAGACGGACGGTTTCCCATAGGGGCAGGTTCTTATGCAGGATGGAGGCGGCGGCCTCCTTGTCTTGTCGGTCTAAGGCAGCGGTTAATGCGGCAAGGTCTTTCCGGCTCTCTTCGATAAACAGGGCGAGCATTTCCTCCCTGTTGTCCTCTCCTGAAAGGATGAGTGAGAAATCGGGAGCATACTCCTTTCTGTCTTTTTCTCCTATCACTTGTGCCACTGTATTTATCAGTTCTTCCATAGAGAATGGTTTATGGATGCAGCCCGAAAAGCCGCCCGACAGATACTCGTTGTCATCATCCACCCGTGCCGTTACCGCTATGACGGGGATTGTCTTTGCGTTCTCCATATTGGATGCCCGGAGCAGTTCAAGTATTCCGTAGCCGTCCGTTTCAGGCATCTGTATATCCGTCAGCAGCAGGTCATATCTTTGTGACCGTAGCCGGGTAACCAGTTCACGGCTGGTCTGGCAGCAGTCGCACCGCACTCCGTTACGGTTAAACATCTCTTTGGTAATGTTCAGTTGCATCCGGTCGTCATCAATGACCAGTACGTTGATTCCATCCAGATGATAATCAGTAGCGATGCGTGTCTCATCCATCTGGGTGGATTCATCCGCCTCAAGGAGTGGCAGGAATGCGGTAAACGTGCTGCCTTCACCCGGTTTGCTTTTTACGGTAAGGCTTCCCTGCATCCCGGAGACCAGCCTGCTTGCAATGGCCAGCCCCAATCCGAAACCGGGAACATTACGGGCATTGTCCAACCGTTCAAAAGCTGTGAATATCCGGGTTGTTTCTTCCTCCGTCATCCCGGTACCGGTGTCCTGTACCGAGAAATGCAATTCTTTATTCCGGTATTCCGCTTGCAGGCGGATTTCACCTTGCCGGGTGAATTTAATGGCGTTGGAAAGCAGATTGTTCAGGATTTGCTGGAGCTGGGAACGGTCACCGCTTACTACCACATCCAGACCGGAAAAGGCGGTTGTCAGCCGCAGCTTTTTCTTTTTGGCCAGCGAACCGTAGTTCCGGGCTGTTTCGCTGAAAAGGGTCTCCAGCCGGAAAATCGAAAGGATGGGTTTGTTCCTGCCGGTATCCAGCAGGTAGAATCCGATCAGCGTATTGACCAGCCCGATCATGTAATCGGAAGAATGGAGTATATTTTCCGCATACTCGTCCTTGCGGCTCTTCTTTTCTTCCCCGGGGAGCAGTTCGGCGCATCCTTTGATAGTAGCCAGTGGCGCACGAAGGTCATGAGCGATGGTGAGCATCATGCGTTTTCTGGATTGTAGGAGCTCCGTGTTCTCACGATTGGAGGCTTCCAGCTGACGCTGATACTGGTTTATCCTGTTCAGATCCCGGTGGATGATAAGATACAGGAGGACGGTCAGCAACGAGATGAGGACAGCCAGCAGAGAGACCGTATGGAACGAGCGGTCGCGTGTGGAAATGAATTGCCTGTAACGCTCATCAAGCCGTATTCCAGCATCCGCCTCAAAGTCCCTGACAATCCGGTGTAGCCTGTGGTTCAGGTCCGTGTTGTTACTGTACAGGAGGTCCATCTGTTCCAGCAGCCTTTCCCGTTCGGCTTTCTGCATGTCGGTCACCTCCCTGTCAAGGGAGTGCAGCATGCTCGTGACAGATGTGGTACCCTGATGTTTACCAATGGACTGTCGCTGGCGTTCCAGCTGTTCCTTCTGCTGCAGATAGGCCGATTTTTTCCTCCCGGGCCTGATGAATGACCAGAAACCCTTCTTCGGAGTTTCCTCCTCCTTCTTTTTCTCGGCAGGAAGGACATCCGCCTGCTGGATATGGGACACGATTGCCGGAATCTTGCTGTTCACGATCTCGCCGGTCTTGCGCAGACGCCCGAACGTGTCCATGACCGTGTCTAACAACAGTTCCTTTCTTTCCAGCAGCAGGCATAACGAATCTATGCGCGACTGTTGTTCGGGAGACTTCACATACCTTTTCAGTGTCTGCAACATGTTACAGACACTGTCTTTTTTTGTGTGGTAGAGTCCAAGGTCGCTTTCATCCCAGACGCTGGCTGTTTCACCGTAAGTGGCCAGTCCCAGCAAGCCCGCGTATGTTTCTCCGGCCAGATGCCGGATACAGGCCAGTTCATGCTCATCCTGTCGCAGGCTGTTCCGCCTCGTCTGTTCCTTGCGGAAGATATGAATGGTCAGGACGAGCAGGAGAAGCAGTATGACATATCCTAAAAGGATTTTAAGTTTCAACCACATGGAAGTCTTCATTCTTATATTGGAATCCTACAAAAAGGCGTGTTCGCTCATATAAAAGGGAATAATAGAAACTTATGATAAAAGTTTATTACTGTTTCAAACCATTTGAGGATACCTCGCAAGTTTGCTATCACACAGTTGATCTTTTAATCTTTTTTTATACTCACAGAAAGGATAGGAACCTGCTTTTTATGACTGAAACATATCACATCCCCTTTATTGGACATTACATTCTCATTCGATCATATTGTTTTCATTTCGGCTCATCCGTTTCTTCACCCGTTCTACTGCTTCCGATACAATTTCTTTGTTTTCAAAGCGTTGTGTATAATTGGTATAGTCTGGATGAATCCGTTTGTAGGTCGGGTCAAGAAACAAAGGACTGGAAATAATATGGTCCGCTGTCGAACGGTTACAACAGAAAACTATATTTTCAACTCCCGCCAGCCGGGTCAGTGCCTTTACATCCGTGTCATGTGGCTGCAATGTCATCGGATCCGTGAAAAAGAACAAATAATCAATCTCTCCTTCCACAATACGTGAGCCCATTTGCTGGTCACCACCTAAAGGACCGGATTTCAGAATCGTGATATCCCATTCTGTTTCAGGATGTTTCTCTTCGAGCGCTTTTTTAATGAGTGTACCGGTGGTTCCCGTACAATAGAACTTATGCCCTATCAGACGTTCCGAGTTCCAAAGAACCCATTCTATCATGTCCTTTTTCATTGCATCGTGTGCAACCAGACCGATTTTACGAACAATTGTTTTCATCATAATAATAAAATATGGTTTATGTGATAATATAATTAACAATATCCAACAGCTTTATAAAAAACAGGAGAATGACTGTATGAGTTTGAGCAGCTCCTTGTTCGCCCGGCTGTCCACGGTGGCTTCCCGCCTCTCCTCAAACAAAGTAAGCGTTGCGGAGCATTCCCCGCAGATATCAATGCCGACTACACGTTCCTTTCGAAGGACAATTGCCAGTAATTCCTCCAGTTCCTGCAGGCTGAAAGACCCTTGATCCCAGTCTGTTACTGCGGATGCCGGGTTCAGGACATCCTTGTCTATGGACAAGTAAACCGGTCCTTCAATATACGCAGAGGAGAAATTGCGCCAGCCCTTCTCGTGAGCTAACGTCGCTTCGCTATAAAAACTGACTCGTTGTCCGTATTCTTCCGGTACGGTGCGTATCAGTTTGTCCGATGCACCGACTATCACCACTTTCTTGCAAAGCATATTCCAGTCTAACATGTCTTTTACCCAGCTCCCACAAGAAAGCATGCCCTTGAACAAGGGAGGCTGCATGTCGGGGTGATGGTCGAATACAATCAGAGAGAACGGAACTCGAAGTTTGTCTGTCCATAATTTGGTCAGGTAATGATAATTGCCCGAATCAATGAAATGGATACCTTCCGCTGGATAACCGGCAATCACCCGCTTCAATTTTCGTATCCCCTCCTTGTCACAGTAACCTCTCGTTCCAGAAAGGTGACGGCAGTCTAGCCAAATGAACTGATTGTTCCGTGCAAATACCTCATGGGCATACACACCGGTGAAGTTCATGATGACAACCGGCCAGACGGTTTCTCGGTCCGCCTTCTTCTTACACCGTCCATTTGTCAGTAACTCTTGCTTATTCATGTCCGTTCAGAACCATCGTACATAACAAAAATCTTGCCGGTGAGGTAACAGGGGATGGTTGGGATACATTCTGAATGCCTGTTTGAAGCTTCCAGCGCTGAACATTCTGGTTATTGCCTTGAAAGTGTATAGGTTTCCGTCTTTGGATGTCAAAGAAAAAGGAATGACCTCATGGATGCGATCCTCATTCTCCTCATACCGTATAATGACCGATTCCAATCCGATCGCGTTGTCCAGCCCTTTCTCGTCAATGACGACCGTCATCTCGTATTCCTTACCAGCCTCCACCGTGGCGTCCAATCCTTTTCCCGCATTCACGGAAACGATTTCCACGGCATTCCATCTGCTGTCGACAGCTGCCTTCCAGCCGGCAAGCGTTTTCGCCTTTGCATAATTGTCCGCCGCCAAAACATGAAAGTGTTCCGACAACTTGTTGTAAAATCCGTCATAGTAGTCATCCAGCTGTCTTTTCATCGTGAAGCGGGGAGCTATTTGCGCAACCGAGTTCTTGATGTACTTGACCCAGGTTTCCGGATAGTCTTTTTCTTTCCGTTCATAATATAACGGCAGGATATTATGTTCCAGCAGGAAATAAATTGTTTCCGCATCCAGTTGGTTCTGGTACTGTTCATCCTGATAGGTGGCCTTGTCGGTGATGGCCCATCCCGCCTCCTTGCGGTAGCCTTCGTACCACCAACCGTCCAGCACGGAGAAGTTGAGTACGCCGTTCATCAGAGCCTTCTCACCGGAAGTTCCGGAAGCCTCCGCAAGACGGGTGGGAGTATTCATCCAGATGTCAACCCCAGAAATAAGATGCCGTGCCAGGTCCATGTCATAATTCTCAAGGAAGATGATTTTACCCAAGAATTCAGGACGGCGGGATATCTCCACAATCTGCTTGATGAGCCCTTGCCCGGCAGTGTCGTTTGGATGGGCTTTTCCTGCAAAGACAAACTGTATGGGATGTTCCTGATTGTTCACAATCCGCGCCAGACGATCCAAATCGGTAAACAAAAGATGAGCTCTTTTGTAAGTTGCAAAGCGCCTTCCGAAGCCGACAAGAAGAGCATTCGGATTAAACTTCTCGAAAATGGAGACACCCAATGCCGGGTCAACCTGGCTTTTGAGCCAGTCCCGGCCGCATTTCCACTTGATGTAGGATATCAGTTTGGTTTTCAACCTTTTCCGCATGTTCCATATCTCTTCATCGGGTATATTATAAACGCCTTTCCATATTTCCTGATTGGACTGGTCGTTCATGAAATTCTCATCGAAATTGTCCTTAAACAGCTTTTTCCACTCCGCCGTACACCAAGTGGGAAAGTGTACGCCATTCGTCACATAGCCCACATGGTTCTCTTCCGGGAAATAGCCTTTCCAGAGAGGCGCGAACATCTGCTGTGAAACGGACTTGTGCAGCTTGCTGACACCGTTTACCGCCTGGCTGGTTTTGCAGGCGAATACCGACATGCAGAAACGTTCTCCCTTGTTGCCCGGAGTTTGCCGTCCGAGGTTCATCAACTCGTCCCACGTAATGCCCAGCTTATCAGGATATCCTTTCATATATTTATTGAAAAGCCCCTCATCGAAATAGTCATGGCCGGCAGGCACAGGTGTATGCACAGTGTAAAGCGAGGAAGCCCTAACCAGTTCCATGGCTTGTCCGAAGTCCAGGCCTTCGGATATATAGTCGCATAACCGCTGGATATTGATCAGTGCGGCATGCCCCTCGTTGCAGTGATATACATCTTTCTCGATGCCCAATACTTTTAATGTCATCATTCCTCCGATGCCGAGCAGTATTTCCTGCTTGAGCCGGTTTTCCCAGTCACCGCCATACAGGTGATGGGTAATCGGACGGTCGAACTCGCTGTTCAGTTCATTGTCCGTATCCAGCAGGTAGAGGGAAACACGTCCCACATTGGCCTTCCATACATTGGCATGGACCGTGAAACTGTCGGCATAGGGAACATGGATTACCAGTTGTCGCCCGTCAGGCTGCATCACTTTCTCTATCGGAAGCTGCCCGAAATTCTGTGGGTCATAATGAACCTGTTGCTGCCCGTCCATCGCCAGAGCCTGGTCAAAATAGCCATAACGATATAAAAGCCCTACAGCGCAGAGGTCTACGTTACTGTCCGAAGCTTCCTTCAGATAGTCACCTGCCAATATGCCCAGACCGCCGGAATAGATTTTAAGAACCCTGTCCAGACCATATTCCATGCTGAAATAGGCAACTGACGGACGGCTGTGGTCCGGCTCCACATCAAGATACGCCTTAAAAGTGGAATATACGTTTTCCATCTTACGCATGAAGTTTCCGTCATGTGTCAGTGCCTCCAGCTCTTCATAATCCATCCGTTCCAGAAACAGTACCGGATTCTGTTCCGCCTCTTCCCATAGTTCCGGGTTCAAACCACTATATAAACTCTTCGCATCCTCGTTCCAGGTCCACCAAAGATTATGTGCCATCTCCGCAAATCTCCGCAATTCTGCCGGAAGGTGTGAACCGACTGTAATCTCCCTCCATTGTGGGACGTTTACATGATAACTTGAATATTCCATAACATTTTACTTATTTGATAGTTCATGATTTTTTTCTGTGGAGGTTTCTCCTGTTTCCGGTTCTTCCTGTGGAAATGTCCCGGCTGTACCCTGGAAATTCTCGAGGAACTGTTTTTCCATACTTAGCGATCGTTTCCGTATCCGCTTGGAAAAATAGATAACGACAATGATCAGGAAAGATAATATCAGTCCTGACCCCAAAGCGACATTGAAAAGACGGATGATGATACCCATTACGATAATGATACAGATCAACACCTTGATCACTATCATTGATACCAGCAGCCCCCTGTTGAACCTGTTGTCCGCCCAAAGTTTGCGGAATTCGACGGAATTGTTTTTCTTCATGATGATGGCGCACAAAAACGGGGATATGATAAGGAGGACAAGAACGAAGCTCAGCAGGCTTCCTTTCATCCCCGGAATACGTCCCATTACCAGAGGATACGCATAGGAGAAGAACAGCGCTATGAAAAACAGGCATACCACCAGATAAAGGGTGACGGATACCAACATGGACCTGATGAGCTTGTGCCAGGAGCCTTGATGTCTTGTGGTCATTGTTCCAGAAGAATAATGCGTCAGGTAATCTTTCAGGAATTGTGGCAAGTGCCTGTCTGCAAAACAGTAGACGGGATCCGACAGTCTTATCATATAAGGAGTAAGGAAAGTGGTGATGACCGATACTGCCACTATGACCGGATAAAGGTATTTGTCCATTACATTCAGACTGATTCCTAACGAAGCGATGATGAACGCAAACTCACCCACTTGTGCCAGGGAAAAGCCGGCTTGTATCGCAATCTTTAGCGGTTGTCCGGAAAGCAACACGCCGAAACTCCCGAACAGGACCTGCCCGCATAGGACCAGTGCCGTCAGGATAAAAACAGGAACGGCATATTCCCATATCATGGCAGGGTCGATCATCATTCCCACTGATACGAAGAAAACGGAGGCGAACAGGTCCTTTACCGGTTGCACGATATGTGCGATTTCTTCCGCTTTATCTGTTTCTGCCAGCAGGGATCCCATGACGAACGCACCCAGCGCGGCGGAGAATCCCGCCTTTGTCGCTATCATCACCATTCCCAGGCATAGTCCCAGGGAGGTTGTCAACAGTATTTCATTGCTAATAAAGCGGTTCAATCTTTTCAGAAGGGTAGGAATCAGATAGATTCCCAATGCTGACCAGAAAATAAGAAAGGCCGCAAGTTTCAATATGCTCTCCAGCATTTCGAAGCCTTCAAAATGCTTGCCTACAGCCAATGTGGAGAGGACCACCATCATGATTACCGCCACCACGTCCTCAATGATTAGTATCCCCAGGACAATACCGGTAAATTTCTGATCGAGAAGCCCCATGTCACTGAATGCTTTGAATACGATGGCGGTGGAGGACATGGACAGCATTCCGCCCAGAAAGATACAGCTCGTGTGTGAGAAGCCCATCGCATTGCCTGCCGTATATCCCAGGAACATCATGCCGCAGACGATGATAACAGTGGAGAATATGGCCGAGGCTCCCACACTTATCAGCTTTCTGAACGAGAAATCCAGTCCTATGGCGAACAGGAGGAAAATAACACCGATATCCGCCCATATCTTGATATTGGCCTGGTCGGAAACAGTCGGGAATAGGGAAATGGAAGGACCTGCCATAATACCGGCCACAATATATCCCACTATGACCGGCTGTCCCAGCCATTTGAAAATGACGGTTATGATACCGGCTATAATCAAGATAGTGGCAAGGTCTGATATTAAAGGGGCAACTTCCGACATAGGAGTAACATTTTATATGGACAACTCGTTAAGGACACGGATCAGGTTTTTGTCAATGGGCTTGTCGTTCTTGATAGCCTGGTCAAAAGGAACATAGACAATCTCATTGTTATGTATGCCTACCATGATATTGTGCTGGTCCTCCATCAGGGCCTGTATGGCGGCCTCACCCAGCCGGCTGGCCAATATGCGGTCGTTGGCACTTGGCGCTCCTCCCCGTTGTAGATGTCCCAGGATAGAGACCCTGACATCATATCCGGGGTATTCCCTTTTTACCCGGTCGGCATAGTGCATGGCTCCGCCATTCTTATTGCCCGGGCTTTCCGTCACGATGACGATGCTGCTGTTCTTGGTCTTCCGGAATCCGCGTCCGATAAAAGTCTCCAGCTGATCCGCATCCGTCCGGTCTTCCGGAATAATGGCGGCCTCGGCTCCCGAGGCTATTGCGCTGTTCTGGGCGAGGAAACCGGCGTCGCGTCCCATCACCTCGACAAAGAAAATTCGGTCGTGCGAGGTGGCTGTATCCCGGATTTTGTCCACACACTCCACAATGGTGTTCAGGGCCGTATCATATCCGATTGTAAAATCGGTACCGTACAGGTCATTGTCGATGGTACCGGGCAGTCCTATGCACGTGACAGGGTATTCCTCGGCAAATATGCGGGCTCCAGTCAGTGAGCCGTCGCCCCCGATGACTACCAGCGCCCCGATTTTTTCTTTCCTCATGGTATCGTATGCCTCTCTGCGTCCTTCCGGGGTGGTGAACGCTTCGGAACGTGCCGTTTTCAGGATGGTTCCCCCACGCTGGATGATGCTGCTCACATCCTCGGTCGTAAGTTCCCTGGACTCGCCCGCTATCAGGCCTTCGTACCCTCTGTAAATTCCTTTGACTTTGAAGCCGTTGAAAATGGCGGTACGGGTCACGGCACGGATTGCCGCATTCATTCCGGAAGCGTCCCCTCCGGAAGTAAGGATTCCTATATATTCATCTTTTTTCATCTATCTCAGTTCTTGTTTTGTTTCATTCTGCCAATATAGCTTTCAGTTTTTTCCGGCAGTGAAAAATACGGCTCTTTATGGTTCCCAAACTCACACCGGTTCTTTCCGCTATCTCACGGTATTTGAACCCTGACAGGTACATCTCAAAAGGTATGAAATGCGACTCCGGTATACTTTTGATGGCATTACGTATCTTTTCCAGGTCATAGTTCCTGTCCACCTCCTCTGTACGGGACTCGTCCATGATCCGCGAATAATATGCAGGATCGGAGGATATGTACAGACGGGTATGACCGACCTCCGCCCGGTAACCGTTGATAAACGTGTTACGCATGATGATAAACAGCCACCCTTTGAAATTTGTGTTCTTGTTGTAACTTTCTTTGTGAAGCATTGCCTTGAGCAGGGTATCCTGCAGCAGATCTTCCGCCTTCTCCCTGTCCGCTGTCAGTTTGTACGCGAAACGGAACAGTTCGTCCTGTACGCTAAGCAGCTCTTTTTCAAAATTGAATTCCTTCATCGGTTGTGCCGGTTCCCTGTTCCGGAAGTGCCTGTTAAAGGCCGGACGGCTCTCCGGACAGGAAAAGCCTGTCCGGCCTTACACCATTCCAGATATGGAATTATTTAACCTCGATAGCCTTGGAAGTTTTTTGTTTTTCTTCCTCCTTCACTTTCGGGATTTCAATGGACAGGATCCCGTGTTCGACTTTTGCGGAAATCTTATCCTTCTCCACGTTTTCAGGTAGCAGGATGGTCTGCTGGAACTTGGAATAAGAGAATTCGCGGCGGAGATACTTCTTGTCTTTCTTCTCCTCCTTCTTCTCTTCTTTCTTTTCCATGCAGATTGTCAGGTTGTTGTTTTCGTCAACATTCACCTTGAAATCATCCTTCGTCATTCCGGGAGCCGCCATTTCAACCTTGTAGTCCTTGTCATTCTCAATGACATTGATGGCAGGAGCCGTAACTCCCGTTTTTGCCAGCCACTCATTCTCGAAGAAATCGTTAAAAATACTCGGCAACCAGTTTGAATTTGTTTTTACAGGTACCATTTTTACCTCCTTTTTTAAATTGTTAATAAATAAAATATTCAAAAAGACAATACAAATCAGTCTGATTGACTGACTCTTATCGTCTGATCATACCTTGTTCGGCTACAGCCTCCGTCCGTCTCCGTATCTCCTCCTGGTCTCCGAGGAAATAGTCCCTGACAAGCACCGGCCGTTCATCAAATTCGAATACATAAGGTACTGCCGTGGGCAGGTTCAAGAGGGATATGTCCGTATCGGAAATATTCTTGAGATGCTTGACTATCCCGCGCAGACTGTTTCCATGGGCAACGACAAGCAGGTTGTCCCTATGCATCAATGTGGGTAGGATGACACATTCCCAATAGGGCATGACACGCATGACGGCATCCTTCAGGGATTCAGTCCGTGGCAGTTCCATTTCGGGAACACCGGCGTAACGGGTGTCGTTCCCCGGATAGCGGGGATCGTCTTCCTTCACCGGCTCGGGCGACACGCCGTAACTTCTCCGCCAGATATGGACTTGTTCCTCGCCATATTTGTCTGCTGTCTCCCTTTTGTTAAGTCCCTGAAGTATGCCGTAGTGTTTCTCGTTCAACCTCCAGCTTTTCTCCACCGGGATCCAGTCTTCATTGAGACGGTCCAGAACACAATTCAACGTTTTCACAGCCCGTTTCAGATAGGATGTGTAAGCCGCCTCAAAAGAGAATCCCGCTTCTTTCAGCATATCACCGGCTTTACAGGCTTCTGCGATCCCCTTATCACTCAGGTCTACATCGGTCCAACCGGTAAAGCGGTTTTCCTTGTTCCATAGGCTCTCGCCATGTCTCAACAATACGATCCTTTTCATGCCATATAGTTTTTATGCAACGGTTATCGAAGGATCCAGATAGACATCCTGAATGGTGTTCAGAAGCGAGACCCCGTCTTTCATCGTCTTCTGGAAGGCTTTTCTCCCACAGATAAGTCCCATACCTCCGGCACGTTTGTTCACCACTGCGGTTACGACGGCATCATGCAGGTCAGATGTCCCATGGGACTCGCCCCCCGAATTGATCAGGCCAACCCTTCCCATATACCCGTTGGCCACCTGGTAGCGGCAGAGGTCTATCGGATGGTCGGAGACCAGTTCCGTATACATACGCCCGTCGGTCTTACCGAATCCGATGGCTTTAAAACCTCCATTGTTGGACGGCAGCTTCTGCTTCACGATATCAGCCTTGATGGTGACCCCGATATGGTTGGCCTGCCCTGTCAGATCTGCTGCCGCATGATAGTCAATCCCGTCTTTCTTAAAACTGCTGTTTCTCAGATAACACCACAATACCGTGGCCATCCCCAACTCATGGGCATATTCAAACGCCTGTGAGACCTCCACAATCTGGCGGCGGCTTTGTTCCGAACCGAAATAGATAGTTGCCCCCACGGCAACGGCACCCATGTTCCATGCCTCCTTCACTGTACCGAACATGACCTGGTCATAACTGTTCGGATAAGTCAGCAGCTCGTTATGGTTCAACTTCACGATGAAAGGAATCTTATGGGCGTACTTACGTGCCACAGCTCCCAGAACTCCGAATGTGGATGCCACGGCGTTGCATCCTCCCTCGATAGCGAGTTTCACAATGTTCCCGGGATCGAAGTAAAGAGGATTGGGTGCAAAGGATGCTCCGGCAGAATGTTCTATCCCCTGATCCACCGGCAGGATGGAGACATATCCGGTATTGGCCAGACGCCCGTGCCCGTACAGGGCTTGCAGGCTCTCCAAGGTGCGTATATTCCTGTCGGAATCCACCCATGCCTTGTCTATCATATTCGGCTCGGGGATATGGATGAGTTTCTTGTCTATTGTCTTGCATACATGGTCCAGGTAGTATCCTGCCTGCGTTCCCAACAAATCAATAATCGTGCTCATGTCAGTCGTTTTTTTATTCCAAATCAGGACTGGCGTTCCCCCAGTTTTGCATCCATGAAAAGGATGCCGCTCTCTCCGGCTTTCTTCATCAGGTTTACGATGTTCAGGAAATTCGCCTCTTCCTCCACCTGCTCCCTGACAAATCCCCAAAGAAAATCACGGGTGGCATTGTCTTTCTCCTCGGAAGCCAGATGTACCAGTTCGTCAATCAATCTGGAAACATGTCTCTCGTGTTCCAAGGCATGTTCAAAGACTTCGGTGGGACTGCCCCAACCCTGTGGAACCACATCGACCTTGTCCACTTTTGCCTCCGCCTCACGTTTGGCCATATATTCGGCGATGGCACATGCGTGTCCTGTCTCTTCCGCCGATTGCTTGCGCATCCAGCGGGCCATGCCGGAAAAACCTTCCTTTTCCAGATAGAAGGACATTGAAAGATACAGGTTGGCGGACCATAATTCCGCAGTAATCTGCCCGTTCAGGGCCTTTTGTAAATTCTCGGTCATAATGAATCTAATTTTTAATGTTGGTACTATTTTTTATTTTTCATATTCAGGGGCAAGCGTGTGCTTGTCTCAAAATATCTGTCAGGACAGGTTGCATCCCGTTTATGAAACATTCCACGGCGATGACCATCAGAATAAGCCCCATCAGTCTCATCATCACATTATTTCCGGTTTCTCCAAGAATTTTCAAAAGCCGCGTTGACACGCAAAGGATAATGAAAGAGAGGAGACAGACTAGGGCGATCACGCAAACCAGTGCAATTTTGAAAATATGCTCAGGGGCATCTTCCATCAGTGTTATGCCGCTTGAAATTACACCCGGACCGCACAGCATCGGAACGGCAAGAGGCGTGACGGTGATGTTCCTGGAATATTCTTTTTTCTCGTTCTCGTTCAGTTTCACATGGGTGAAGTGTGCCTGCAGCATGTCATATCCGATTTTAAAGATGATGATACCTCCCGCAATCCGGAAACCATTGGTCGAGATCCCGAAAAAATGGAACAGGAACCTGCCGCACAAGGTGAAAAGTACCAGTATGACGAACGTGAGGGCGCAGGATTTTAAGGCGATGCTCCGGCGTTCTCCGGCACTCATGCCCTCGGTCATCTGCAGGAAAACCGGCATCACTCCGAGGGGGTCCATCAATGTGAACAACGAAGTGAAACACAACATTGAGTATGCGAATATATCCATAGGATGATACTTGTTTTATTTTTAGACCATTATTTTCTCTGTGAACAATAAACTCCGGTCAGGTTACACGATTTGACACATCATATGAAGCAGGGCAGCCTGCGTTCATATTCCATGGCCAGGATACGCAACAATTCCATAAACGCCGTACTTACATATATCCGTTTTGTGTACAGCCCCTTGATGAAAGAATGGATGGATGAATCCGTATTCTGGCATAGTACGTGAAGTTCGGATATCTGACGGGATATATATTGTTCATGTTCAAGCAGGGTGTTCAAGGCAGCCAGCGGTGTCGGCCATTGCCGGATGTCGCGCCTGATTTCATGGATGGTTACAGCACCTCCTTCATGATAGATGCGGTTCATCATCTGATAGACCTTGCCCATATTGTCCTGTGCCTGTGCACTTAGCCATGAGGCCAATATCGGAAGTTGCTGCCCCTCAAAATAGACCTGCAATGACAGGTACAGGTTAGTTGACCAGATTTCTGTATTGATCAATGTGTTCATCGCATATTCAATTCGTTTATCCATGGCTGTTCTGATATTTGAAATTAGACAAAATAAATCGTAATTCATATCCTGCAATAATCATGAATTTATGTGATAGCATCTGTAAATCGGACTCTTATGGAGTTGTAAAATGAATTTTAATGCTTGCGAGACAAATAGTCATAAAAATGTATAATTATCATGCCTTTTTGTCACAAGATCCCTACAACATTCTCAACAAGATATCCAGTTCTTTCTCTATCATGTTGATCTTGTCGTATATGTAATCCAGCGTATTATGATAGTGCAGGCAGGCCCTGCATTCCTGCAATTCCCTTGACAGGGAGAGTATTTGTTGCCAAAGTTCCTCTTCTGTATGTCCAGGGGGATTATTGAATGCCATAAATGGATTCAGAGAAACTGTTTGGCATGTAATTTGTGTAATAATAGCCGCAAGTCCCGAAAAGGGGCAGGAATGGAAACAAAAAGGCAGAGAATTCCACTAAAGACAGTAACAGACAGAGGAATGAAAACGGAAGGCAGGACCTGTCCGGTTTTGAAACAAATTGCTTTCATAATGCGATTATATGACAACTCTGTTCCCTGAAGTTGTGTTTATATAAAGTTAAGCGTGGGAACTTTGGTATTACCGTTCAGAAGTATCCCCATACTCAACAACATATAATACACAAAGCCCCACGCCTATATATGCTAACAAGATATAATAGTGCATAGGGACACCTGATGTATTATCCAATTGTTGTCTTGAAATTGGGGATTTCCTGAACATGGATAATGCCTAACGCTTACTGTTATTAATCTTTTTTGGTAAAAGACAAGGCAAAAATACTAAAAGAATTGATTCGCGTCAATAAAAATCCAACTTTTTTATTATTTTACTCTCTGCGCCACTGAATTTCATCGCTCTCCGCTCTCCAAATCCCGTGCCCTTCAGCGATAAGTAATCCTGAGTTCATCAATTGCCTCATAAAAGAGCTTTTGTACATCCTAAAATCCGCAACCTGTAATATTTTTGATATCTGGGGTTGCAGATACCTCTCTAAAACGACTCGTTTTCGTAAAGAACCCTAATGGTGCAGTCGCAAGAGACAAAATCCCCTTACCCCATGATGCGACTTGAGGCAATACGCAAAAGGCCACGAAGATTTGAGGCTACCCAAAATCAAATTTGAAGGCCATCATGTATGCATCATTGCTTGTGTATATGTTCAGTATGTGCTGTCTTGCAGTCTTAATCCATTTTGCAGGGACAGAAACATACTTGAATACAAAAGTTTTGATTCTGCTTGTGCGTTTAAGTCCAAAGCTCTTCATGTTTGCGTCAGATATGAGGTGTCTGTAAAAGTTTCGTATTAAAGCGGTCAGAAGCAGGAACACCGTGTTTTCCGCCATGAACGATTTTGGCAGCCGTTTCCAGCCAAAGCCGTTGTTCATGTCGTCCAATACACGCTCAGCACCGCCACGCTTGTTGTAATACTCCACGATGTCACGGTCTGTCGAAGTATAGTCATTTGTCAGTATGCATCTGTATGTATATTCCCCTTCCCACAGGTCGAGTTCCTTGTTGATGCTTCTTTGCCGCTGTATGACAAGGCGGTACGCTTTGCCGACCCATTTCTCTGCAATGATGGAGCATATCTCAAACTCGTGACCGTTTATGTATTCGGTCTTCCATCCGCGCAAGGCAAAGATATCGTCATACAACGATACACACCTGTTTGCGCGGATATAAAAATGCCGACTGTGCTTCTCCACCATTTCCACCATAGCCTCAGAGCATGAGCCACAATCCATCCTCGCACGGTTTATATGTATTCTGGCATTCTCCAAACGCTCAAAAATACGTTTTAGAGTGTCTTCCTGATGGAAACGGACATTGGTATTGCCGTCGCGGTTCTCTATCCCGACGATGACATCGCCGACCGTTGCTATTCCTGGACTGTAACCGGTAAACTTCTTGTAGGTTATTTTTGCGTCAAATTTCTCCGTCTCAATGAACTGGTGGTCAAAATCAAAGTCATATTCATTGTCTGGCAGCAACTGTCCAGTTGCCAGCAATGCATTGACAAGCAGATTGTTAAGGTCGGAAGCCACGTTGAAGTCGTAGCTTTTGCCCGAATCAGACCTGTAGGTCAGATTCGGTGTGGTCAATTCACGAATGGCCCTAAGTATTGTGTCTGCGCTGCATGTACGGAGGGGTGGATGCAAGCAAAGTGCTTCCATAAGGTGTGAGGTCACGTCTTCGACACATGACCCTCCACAGAAATATACGCACATCAGAGAACGTATTATCTCGCTATATTGATAGCCATACACTTTGCTACGCAAACCTAAAGTAGAGTCTATTGTACAAGACAACATCCTGTCGAATTTCTCCATAATTGGAAATATACCACCAAAAGATGTGAGTTTCTCGGATTTTATTTGTACTTTTACCATGCTTGATGAGGTTTTGTTTGACTATTTTTGCAACACTAAGTTAAGTGAATCCTTTGACATGACAAAATCCTGAGCCGCTCGGCTTTGCCGCTTGGCTTGTCCAAGAACTTTTTGTTGTTCAGGATATTATAAAAGTTAAAATTTATAGTGTTGCGGAATTAAGGTAATAACAATACTATGAAATCGTTATTCATATTACAACTTGTATGTTGCGTCATTACAGCCATGCTAGCATTGCAATTAGCCATGGCAAGTTTGCAGGTGAGATGGAAGGTGTGGCGCTACGAAATATCAAGATGGATTCTCGTTGCATCCATGCTATTCTTCTCCGTCCACTACCTCTTACAGATGATTCATGGACTCCGTGCACAAGGTACCGATGTGGGCGCAGCATTCAACATATTGTTCTATACTCCAGTGGCATTTGCCATCACTCTCTCCATAATCAACATAGAGAGCACAGGCAACAAAGTGCGACGGTATTGTTTACGTGGTATGATGGCATACATACTCATCGCCATAGTTTTCGTCATTGGCATGTTCAAAAGTCAAAGTTTACACATTGGCAATATGCTCTATGTGATGCTCGGTCTTTTTGTGGCTAGCATGGCATATTTTATTCTTATCATTCGCAAAGAAACAAAAGCCCGAAAGCAGAAGCTCATGGAGAATTTCGGAATCGACTTGATTCCATACGTGCGCTATTCGCAAGCCAGCATCATTTTGCTATACTTTGCTGCTGGACTCCTTCCTGTAGCAATCCTCTTCAATACCTTATTATATATAATAGGTCCCTTGATATTACTCTCTGTCATCTTTTTCGTCCACACTTTCATTGCTATGGGCTATTACATCACACCCAAAGAAGTCATTCCTGAGGAAAATGACGCAGAAGCAAAAGTCACGGAAGCAGAAGACATGAAAGACGGCAAGAACACTCATGGCACAAATATCTTGACAGCTAATAGAAAGATGGAAATAGAATTAGCCCTCAAGAAATGGTGTGAAGAGGGATTTTATAAGGACTATGAAGTTAACATCTATTCGCTAGTTACCAAGTTGGGATACAAGAAAAACGAACTGACAGAATACTTCAATCAGTCAGAATACACCAATTTTAGAACCTGGCTTAGCGACATTCGTTTTAATGAGGCTGTTCGCATGATGAAAGCCAACCCCGAATATAGCATTGACGCTATTTCCACAGAGTGCGGTTTCTCATCCCACACATGGATTTATCGTATATTCAAACAAAAAACGGGCATGTCACCTAGCCAATGGCGCAAACAGTTTGCCTCCATCTAAATGCGTATTTTTGTAATTTCGCATTAAATAGCATTTAAAAGAGGTGTGTCAGCGTTTTGACACATTTACATTTGCAGTATTAAATATCACAACAAAATATAAGTGTATATTTGAAAAGTAGAGTTGCAGTGAACTAACTTTGACACTAGTCTTAAATGACTATAGGCTGAATCAGAC